>JAUNFZ010000018.1 GCA_030524785.1 Eubacteriales bacterium | reverse complement strand
TAACTTTTACACCTATCCAGGATAGCAGGTATGGAATCTTGGATTACAATTGAGGAATGGAATATACTATAACCACCAGCATGAAATACCGCAAGGGTATACCATTATGCCCTGGGAACATGGGCAGGAACAATGAAAGGAGATGGTTGTATGGCTGGATCTACCACAAATATCAGCATCCGCATGGATTCGGATTTGAAAGCACAGGCTGATGCGCTCTTTGGGGAACTCGGCATGAACCTTTCTACAGCGTTCAATATCTTTGTCCGCCAGTCGCTCCGTGAGGGCCGGATTCCATTTGACGTTTCCTTAAATTATCCCAACAAGGAGACGATTGCAGCTATGTTGGAAGCGGAAAGGATTGCGAGAGACCCGTCCGTGAAAGGGTATACGGATCTGGATGAGCTGTTCGCAAACCTGAAAACATGAGGAAAACAAAATATACCGTCAAGCCCACGACGCAGTTCAAAAAAGACTATAAGCTGGCAATAAAGCGCTGGCTGAAAATCAAGTTGTTAGAGGATGTGGTTGCCGCCCTTGCGATGGGTGAGCCGCTCCCGGAGAAGAACAGGGACCATGCCCTGACCGGAAACTGGGTCGGACACCGCGAATGCCATATCCAGCCGGACTGGCTGCTGGTTTACCGCATTGAGGATGACGTGCTGGTGCTGACACTTGCCCGCACCGGGACGCACAGCGACCTGTTCGGTAATTAGCGCGCCTGCTGCCGTATGGAAAATTTCTGTACGGCGGTTTTGTACTCAACTGGGGCTATCCGACCCACAGTCAAGACCACCCGCTTAGCGGGTGGCTTGCACCGCCCCTATAAGGGGCTATTACCTGCTTGCGCCCGGGAGACGCACTGAGGGTCTGCCAACTGCACCACACTCACAGCTGGGGCTGTCGTTTCGCGATTTTCTAATCGTTAAAGCGACAGCCCCTTTATTTTTACTGTGACACAAACAAGGGATTCCAGCAACAGCTCATGTGCCGGAATCCCTTGTTTTCAGCGGTTTCCCCAATATTCTGTTCATTTCCTTTGTATCAAATAAGCGGTTTACATTTCCGTAAAATGGCGGATGTTCAGAAAGTTGTTCTTTTTGGCATAGTCCTCCAAAAAAGCCTTCTAGTTGAGAATGCTGTTGCTCTCGCCCTGAAGCTCGTCATCGCGGGAGAGCCTTTCGTACAATGCTGTGATTTTGTTTGCCTGTGCAGTCATTCATGCCACCTCCTACATACCAGTAGATTTTTTATGTTTTTGTGCGGAGTATTCCGTCCTAAACATAATAATCCGTTCCGGTCGATTTCTACACAGAAAGCGAACTGGGGCAGCTTTTCGCGATTACCGGTCTGTCTATGGAGATTCTTCATTCCCACCAGGTAAATGAAGAAGCGCTCACAAAATCAATGATTTTCTGAAATGGGTAATCCAGGGCAGTTCTCACAGAAGAATACAAAAAATCTGTGGAACATCCCCTTTCTCCGTCACCATTGTCGACTGATCACTGCGCATCAGGATTTATAATCTCTTTTACAAAAAACTTCTGATCTGAATATAAGAGATGCACGATACCGCAGTTGCCAAGGAAGTCCTTTTCACCCTCGTAGTAAGCAACCGCGTTTAGAAATCTCCGGATCGCCATGACGCATCAGAAAAATTGTTTTCATAATCAAATATCCTAACCCAACTTGGGGCATCAGCGCTCTCTGCCGATGCCCCAAACATGCACAATTCAGATTTTATAAAGTTCTATTTCACACACTTGCCTCTGCAGATCACCTGCACAATATTCAGCTCTTTATCAAGAAGCACCGCGTCCGCCGCTTTTCCCTCGGTGATGCTTCCGCACACGTCATAAAGTCCAAGGGACTTTGCCGGTGTCTGGGTGCAGGAGCGCACCACGTCCGTCAGGGGCACGTCCATCTCCTTTACCGCCACGCGCAGGCAGTCCATCAGGTTGGAAGCGGAACCTGCAATACTCCCCCCGTTTTTCAAGGTGGCAAGTCTGCCGACCACCTTTACCGGCTGACCGCCAAGGGCGTAATCGCCGTCCTCAAGCCCGGTCGCCATCATGCTGTCGCTGATCATCGCAATCCTCTCAGAACCGAACAGGGCGAATGTCGCACGCACCATAGAAGGATGGATGTGGATACCGTCACAGATAAGCTCCACATAAACGTCCTTTGCATCAAAGGCTGCTCCTATCACGCCGGGGGCCCGGTGGGTAAATGCCGGCATTGCATTGTGAAGATGTGTCACATGGCATGCACCGGCCCGAAAAGCAGCGCTTGCCGTATCATAATCCGCCGTTGTATGGGCCACAGACACAACGCAGTTTTTCGAAACCTCTCTTGTAAAAGCAAGGTCCGTATCCTCCTCCGGCGCTACTGCCACCTGGCGAATCATACCGCCGCAGAGCTTCTGCATTTTTTCAAAAAAAGCAATGTCCGGTTTGTGAATATATTTTCCGTTCTGCGCTCCCTTTTTGGCTTCAGACACAAAAGGTCCTTCCATATTAATACCGCGCAGATGACTGCCCCTGTCGTTATTATACTTCCCGGCATTCTCAAAAATTTTTGAGAGCTGCCCCTCCGACAGCGTCATGGTGGCCGGCGTAATGCTGGTAACGCCCTGTTCCATCTCATAGTGGGTAATTGCGTCAATCGCCTCCACCGTTCCATCACAGAAATCGTATCCTACACAGCCATGAAAATGAATGTCCACAAGGCCAGGGATGACGTAAAGTCCCTCGGCGTCTATGGTTTCTTCCCCATGCTGCTCAATCGCATCGGCAATTTTTTCGAACACGCCGTCCGCTATTTTTATATCACGCTTCGAAAATGTGCCGTCTTCCCCGAAAACCATTCCGTTTGATATAAGCATACTCTTTTCCTTTCCTTAAATGCGGCTGGCGATCTTGCTGAATGCAGCCTCGTCTCCTACAATCGTAACGTCCTGATGAAGCTGCAGGATGGACGCCGGCACCTGGGGCGTTACCGGGCCGAAGAAGGCTTTTTCCACGATATCCGCCTTGCCTTCGCCGTTTACTACCACCAGAATCTTCTTTGCCTGCATAATCGTCTGGATACCCATCGTGTACGCCTGGGTGGGCACTTCCTCTCTGGATGCAAAGAAACGCGCATTGGCATCAATCGTAGACTGGGCAAGATTTACACAGTGGGTTCCCTTTGCAAACACGCTGTCCGGTTCATTAAAGCCGATGTGCCCGTTGTGGCCAAGGCCAAGAAGCTGCAGATCCACGCCGCCCGTCGCTTTGATAGTCTCATCATACTGCCTGCAGGCTTCCTCGGCGTCCTCAATCGTTCCATCCGGCACGTGCGTTTTCGCAATATCAATATTCACATGAGAAAACAGATTGTCGTTCATAAAATAATAGTAACTCTGGGGATTGTCATGGGTCAGCCCGCGGTATTCATCCAGATTGACGCTGCTCACCTGTGAAAAATCCAGATCACCTTTCTCATACCAGTGCGTCAGGCACTTGTAAGCTCCAATCGGCGTTGAACCTGTCGCCAGACCGAGTACGCAGTTCGGCTTCACAATTACCTGAGCGCTGATAATGTTTGCCGCCTTGCGGCTCATGTCGTCATAATCCCTCGCTTTCACAAATCTCATGTTCATTCTCCTTCCTTAACCTGAAATTATCGCAAAATATTGCTACTTCCACTATAACATATCAGAAAAATTTTTCAAGACAATGATTCCTATCTGCCAGATGATTATAGTCCAAAATCCGGTAATCATTCAAAAGGTCTGTCGCCGCTGCAGGCGCTTCCTCATAGCGATATCTCTCTTTTTCCGCTGTCATCAGCATATTTGCCGTAAGCGCCGGTATATCGGCACGCAGCTTCTGAAGAAATTTCTGATAACCCGTCAGGGGAATGTCGGCCTTTTCAAACAGCAGCCCGCCCAGGTAATTGGGGCTGATGGCCTCCACCTGCTCCTCCTCGATTTCAAAATTGGCCCACATGACAAAGGGAACAATATAGTTATCAAAATATACATCCTCTGATGTTTCCCGGTCCAGATCCAGAAGCCGCAGGATGGTATTGGTAATATAATCCGAAGGCTGATGGTCTCCGAACATCAGAATCACCGTATCTTCCTCCTGATCCTGAAAGTAATTGAACAGCATCTCAAAGGCTCTGTCCGTCTCCAGCATCAGCGTCAGATATTTCTCCGCGGCGCGCACGCTGGTCGTTTTCCTGGTAAGCTCTGTCAGATGAACGGTCTCCTCAAAGCCTTCCACGTCCTTGCTGTATCCTCCGTGATTCTGCATCGTAACTTCAAACACAAACATGGGCGTTTTGGCGTCCTTCGCTTCATAGAGCTCAATAATTTTGCTGAAGGCCGAGTAATCGCTGATATAGTTCCGTATCAGCAGCGGATCTTCAAAATCCGATTTAAACAACGTTGTGTCAAAGCCCAGCCACGGATATACCTTATCTCTTGCCCAGCCCGAAGCGTTATAGGGGTGGATGGCCGTCGTCTGATATCCAAGTTCTTTAAGGCAGCTTGCCATGGAAGACATATCTCCCTTAATAAACTGCTGGTAAGGCACGCTGCCGGCGGGCAGAAACGCCATAGTGTCGCCTGTCAGAAATTCGTATTCCGTGTTTGCCGTATTTCCTCCCTTTACGGACACATAAAGATTTCCCTTCACCGTGTTTTCTTCCAGGGAACGGATAAAAGGCATGTAATCATAATCCGTCTCAAATTCCCCAAACACAGAGAGATCGGAAAATGCCTCGTTCATAATCACAATTACATTCGGAAAATCCACCCCCCCTGCCTCGCTTTCGGCGGGGTATTCCTCCGCAATCTCTGCGGCGGTCTGAGGTGAATATCCCTGGGGCTTCTCTACCTTCATATATTTCAGGTTTCCCAGAAATCCCACGGCTAATCCATTATTTCTGTAAAGCACCTTCGGGGTAAACAGCGTAGTGTCAAGCCCTGCAGCGTCAATCACCGTTTCCATGCCAAGGCCCTTTACGTAGATGCCCATTCCGGCAATCATCGCCAGCAGGCATACAAGGCGCCTGCCCGCCGGCTTTATTCTTATGCCTGTCCTGCTGCCCGCAAGGGAGATGGCCAGAAATCCCAGCGTCACAAAAACAACTCTCGCCGTAATTTCATACTCATAGTTTCCCGCCACCGACATCGCCGTATTCAGGGAATAGAGATCCCAAGGCACCACCGGAGAAGACCTGAAATCCACCACAAAATAGTTGATCAGGCCAAACAGCATAGGAAGCAGCGGGGCAACTGCATATCCGGCCCCGGTACTGCCGAAAAGAAACGTGCATATCCAAAACAAAAGATAGTAAAACAAAAGATTCAGAAAAAAGATCGGCACGGACAAATCCCATGGCACATGGGTATAACATTCCGTGCAGACAAGCGTCAGTGCCGGCAGCAATATCAGCAATATCACATTCGGCACTGTTTTCTGGATCCTGTATTTCAAAATTGCTTTCATAGCTTAATGTCCTTTGTGAACGTGTTCATGGGTAAACAGATGGTCCTGGCAATACTCATAATTGCCCTCACATTTCGTGCAGAAGCGGAACTCCAGATTCTCTCCGTCCAGCTCCGTTCTTCCGCAGACGGCGCACTTATGGCGGGCCGTCGGCCCCTTTGCCGTGGGCTGTCCCGCAGACTGCGCAGCGGCCTTTTTAAATTCATGCCTGCGCTTCTGTTCTTTGGGCGAGTAGCGTTTCAGATTCCTCGTTCCCAGGAAAAATACAATGAAGTTTAAAAGCGATGCGAGAATAACAGCTCTGCCCGCCCAGGAATTTACGATAAAAGAATACAGGATCTGAACACCGTAAATCAGCCCAATCCATTTCATTTTTATCGGGATAAAAAAGTACAGCAGTACCTGGGTATTCGGATAGGTGGCTGTAAATGCCAGCAGGATGGACGTACTGATATAGTACGTACTGAAGGCATATCCCATAGTGGGAATAACGCCCGGATATACCACCCGAAAAATTCCATACAGAATAAACGCACCCAGCACCGTAAAGAGAATCCCTGAAAAAATATAGAGATTATACCGGAAAGCTCCCCAGGTCTGCTCCAGGGTATTCCCCACAGAATAATAAAAATAAAGCATAATGATGGTAAAAAGGTTAAGATTCTGAGGCGGCACCAGAAGCCATGAAACCAGCCGCCACACCTGGCCCTGCAGAATCCTGTAGGGTTCCAGTGTGAGATAATTCATAATTTCCGGCGTAAACAGCAGCATCAGATATCCGGCCGCATACAGCGCAATTATATACGCAGACAGATTGTGAATCGCATACCTGCCGTATTTTCTCTCCAGCTTATTGATCCATTTCATATCATTCCCTGTTCTTTCTTCAATAATTTTAAATCTATTTTCATAGTATAAAATCTTCGGCAAAGTTTGTCAATGAAACCAAATAACTTTACAATCTTTTCATAATTCGCTATACTGGGTGTATCGTTTAAAGGAGGCAAAGATACATGTCTGGTTCTACATTCGGAAAACATTTTCAGCTCACCACCTGGGGAGAATCCCACGGAAAAGCGCTGGGCGTCGTAGTGGACGGCTGTCCTGCGGGACTTCCCCTTTGCGAACAGGATATACAGATCTTTTTAAACCGGAGGCGTCCCGGCCAAAACCGCTTTTCCACCCCGCGGCGGGAAAATGATGCCGTAGAAATTCTCTCCGGCGTATTTGAAGGCAAAACTACCGGCTGTCCCATCTCCATGATCGTAAAAAACGAAACCCAGCGCTCCGCCGATTATACGGAAATCGCTTCCTACTACCGCCCGGGACACGCGGACTATACCTTTGATCAGAAATACGGCTTCAGGGATTACCGGGGCGGGGGCCGCTCCTCCGGCCGTGAAACGATCGGCCGTGTTGCCGCCGGAGCCATCGCTTCCAAAATTCTTGAAGCTCTCGGCATCCGCCTGATGACTTACACCCGTTCCATCGGTCCCGTTGAAATCGATATGCAGAACTTTGATTCCTCTCAGATATGGGAAAATCCCCTTTATATGCCGGATGCCGAAGCCGCCGGCAGGGCTTCTGAATATCTGGAGGACTGCAAAAAGGAAGGCAATTCCTCGGGCGGCGTGATTGAATGTGTCGCTACAGGCATGATTCCCGGCATCGGCGAGCCCGTTTTCGATAAACTGAGCGCTAATCTGGCAAAAGCCATGTTTTCTATCGGAGCCGTAAAATCCTTCGAGATCGGCGACGGCTTTGCAGCCTCCATGGCAAGGGGAAGCGAAAACAACGACTGCTTTTTTCTTTCAGAGGACGGCTCTTTTGGAAAGCTCACCAATCATGCCGGCGGAATCTTAGGCGGAATCAGCGACGGCAGCGACCTTGTTTTTCGGGTTGGCGTCAAGCCCACGCCGTCCATCTCGCTGCCCCAGAAGACCGTCACCCGGGATCATAAAGAGATCGAAGTCCGCGTAAAGGGTCGCCACGATCCGGTCATTGTGCCGCGGGCTGTGGTGGTCGTAGAATCCATGGCTGCGCTGACCATCACGGATCTACTTTTTTCCAATATGGCATGTCGGATGGACGCCATAGAGAAGTTCTACAAGAAAGACTGAGATTTTGTCTGCAAAAAAAATAACGCTCCTGCCGTCTGCAGGAGCGCATTTTTTAACCCTCATCCTCCGACGTGTACGCCGGCTCTTTTACATCCCCAAGCTTTGAAATCAAAATACAGTTTGGCGTATCAATCTTGATCGGCCTCCCTTTCATCACAAAAAGCTTCTTATGGTAATCGATTCTGAAGAAACGGATTTCGTTTGATTCATGGTTCAGCGTCACCAGCGTTTTCTCATCCGGGAACACTTCAATGTCCTTGGGATACTTTCCGCTGATCGGCAGAATACACAACTTCGTCAGCTTCCCGTCCTTCTGATTGATCTTAAAGATCGCCACGCTGTTTTCTCCAGCTGTAGAAGTATAAAGATATTTGCCGCTGGGCGAAATACGCAGGCCGGAGCTTGCGCAGCCCTTTTCATCCTTATCCATTCGCGGATCGACTTTCTGAATCAGTTCAAATTTGGGAATCTTTCCGCTGCCGTCATACTCATACACCAGGATCTCGTTGCTGAGTTCACAATTGACATAGGCAAATCTGCCGTCGCTGCTGAAGCGGATCAGTCTGGGTCCGGACTCCAGGTCGCACCGCACAATATCCAGAAGCTTAAGCTTTCCGCTAGTGGGATTTACTTTATAAATATTGATATGGTCAATGCCGCTGTCCACCACACAGAGAAATTTTCCATCCGGAGTCGGCATCACACAGCTGATGTGAGGCCGGAAGTTGCGTTCTGCCACGCTGAAAAGCCCCTTGTGAAAGATACCGTCCATCACGCTTCCAAGGCGGCCGTCCCTGTGGGTATGCACAACCGTCACCTTTCCGTCATGGTAGCCGGCTACAAACAGAAATTTGCCGCGCTGATCTGTAGATAAGAAGCATCCGCGCATCCCGTCAATTCCCACTTTATTGATCGGCGTCAAATCGCCCGTGCTCTGATCGATCTTCAAAACTTCCACGCCCTCGTCCGCAATGGAATACAAATATTTGCCGTTGGTAGATTTTGTGAGATGAGACGCATTATTGACAGGCACCACATCCCGCTCTTTCATATAGCCGTTTTCCACGTCCAGCTCATATACATGCACTCCCACGCTGCTTCCGTGGGTATATGTGCCGACATACGCTACGTATTTTTCTTTTTCCATCCGTAAAGCCCGTCCTTTCCCGATGATATTTTTAATATACCACACTCTTTTTGATTTGTTAATAAAGAACTTGGAAATTATCCCATAAGACGGCAGAATCTTTTTATATTGAGAAGCCCCCACCCCTGGCGGCTGTGTTCCAGGCCAAGATCCGTGGCCGATTCCCTCAGGCGCATTTTAATTTCCACATTGGTAAGCCATGGTTCCTTCGACAGAAGCAGCGCCGCCGCCCCTGATACCATAGGGGTCGCCATGGAAGTGCCGCTCTTTTGGCAGTATGGGCGTCCTCCCTTCTGCCAGAGAGTACTGCAGGACGTAATATTAGAGCCCGGCGCCACAATATCCGGCTTGCAGATACAGCTCTTTGTGGGGCCTCTGCCGGAATATACCGGACCTGCTTCATCAGAAGATCCGACGGTAATTACCTTTCGGCTGTTTCCGGGCGCCGTAATGCTCTGGGGAAGGGGCCCCATATTGCCCGCCGCTACCACCACTACAAGTCCTGCGTCCCATGCATCCTCCACCGCTTCCACCAGCTTTTCGTCCCTTAGATCCCCTTCCTTCACGGTTCCCACGGAAATATTCAGTATCCGTATGGCATACTGATGCCGGTGGCGGATCACCCAGCGTATGCCATTTATGACGTCCTCCCTTTTTCCATTTCCATTCTGATCTAAAACCTTTATGTGAACAATAGATGCCTCCGGAGCCACGCCCCGATAAGCGGAGGCCATTTTCCCATTTCCGGCAAGAATCCCGGTCACATGAGTCCCGTGGCCATAATCGTCATAAGCTCCCAAGCGTCCGTTGACAAGATCCCGAAAGCAGAGAAGACGCGGACTGTAATCCGGATGTCCGGACACACCGGTGTCAAGAACAGCCGCTGTAATCCCCTTTCCGGTAAGCCCATATCTCCAGGCTTCCTCCGCATGAATAATTTTTCTGGCTCTGTTCATATATTTTTCTCTCACCACCTGATATCTGACTTTTTACCTCCGATATCATACTATATGTTAAGAAAAAATAAGTGAGACTTCTATGAACGACGTTTCGTTACAGGAAAAAATATACTCAAATCAATATTTTGACGTTCTGCTTCCCATACGTATCAACGATCAAAATTTTCTGGAAGCTTATGCACCCCTGGGCGCCCAGGTTCTGGGGGCCCGCTTCGGCGTCCTTCGCATACCGACAGGGCGGGGTGTCATTCCAGAGGAGATCGGATACTCTCAGGTGCCAAAGCTTTTCACCCCACTGGATACCGCCAGTCTGGAAAGCTCCGGTATTCTTCGCGTACAGGCACAGCCTTCTTTAGGATACCAGGGACAAAATGTGCTTCTTGGATTTATTGATACCGGCATCGACTATACTCTGGACGCTTTTCTCGATTCCTTTGGCCGCAGCCGTATTCTTGGGATCTGGGATCAGACGCTTCCCTCCGAAACACCGCCCTACGATATGGGATATGGCACCGAGTATACAAACAGCGACATTATGCGGGCGCTTGCCTCTGAAGACCCCTACAGCATTGTGCCGCAAAGAGATACAAACGGTCACGGCACTTTCCTTGCCGGCGTCGCCGCCGGCCGGGAAGATGCATCCTTCGGCTTTGTGGGCGCAGCACCCGAAGCCTACATCGCCATGGTCAAATTAAAGCCGGCCAAACAAAATGTCCGGGACTACTTCCTGATTCCGGAAAGCGCCGTGGCCTATCAGGAAAATGATATCATGATGGGAATACGTTATCTGCTTTCACTTTCAGAAAACTACGGCAAACCGATTGTAATCTGTATTGGCCTTGGCACAAATCAGGGAGATCACAGCGGCAATTCGCCCCTTGAACGGTATCTTGCCTTTGTTCTGGACTATCTTGGATGCTTCTGCACCGCGGCAGCCGGCAACGAAACCGCCATGGCCCATCATTACTATCAAACCCGCACAGATGCCGCAGCAGCTCCCACTACTGAAATTCTGGTGGATGAAAGCACGCAGGGATTTATGCTGGAGATCTGGGCAGATTCCCCCGACCTGTTCGGCGTCTCCGTCATATCTCCCCTCGGAGAAAACATTCCTAAAATACCGCCGCGCCTCGGTTCGAGCACCACCATCAGTTTTGTGGCGGAGCGGACCGTTTTGGAGGTGACTTATGAAATTGCGGAGTATACGTCGGGAGCTCAGCTTATCGTCCTGCGTTTTATCAATCCCACGCCGGGGATCTGGCGTCTGAATGTATCCAGTTCCGGCGCTCCCCTTGGTTCCTTCCATATGTGGCTTCCGGTAACCGGTTTTATCTCCCCGGGAACGGTTTTTCTGAATCCAAGCCCCTATACGACCCTCACGGTGCCCTCCACTGCGGATTCTGTCATCACCGTGGCAAATTACAGCGCATACACCGGCAGCCTGAACATCAATTCCGGGCGCGGCTATACCCGCACCGGTGTAATAAAGCCGGATCTGACCGCGCCGGGCACAGACGTTTACGGTCCTTCCGTCAGCCCCGAAAGCTCGCTGCCATCCTTAAACCCGTATACCAGAAAGACAGGCTCCTCCGTCTCCAGCGCCATCACCGCGGGAGCCGTCGCTCTCCTGCTGAACTGGAACTCAGACCAGCCATCCCAGCGCCTGATTACCAACCGGGCCGTCAAGGATTATCTGACCCGCGGAGCCGACCGCCAGATTGGCCTGTCCTACCCCAACCGCGAATGGGGCTACGGAACGCTGAACCTCTACCGCGTTTTTGAAACTCTGATGTAACACACATCCCATCTTTTGCATAACCTGAAGTGTAAAACAAAATTCATGGAGGATTTATCATGAGTGATTTAACAGCTACAAACTGTGGATGCGGATGCGATAACGGATGTGATAACGGCTGCGGAAACAACCGTTCCATCTTCGGCGGAGACTGCGGATGCTCGATTCTCTGGATTCTCATTCTGCTCAGCCTGTGCGGAAACGGAAATTTCCTCGGCAATGGCTGCGGAAACGGCTGTGACGGCGGCAATAACTGCTGCTGGATTATCATCTTGCTTCTTCTTTTCTGCGGCGACAACGGCTTTGGCGGCTTTGGCTGCTAACTGCCAAAAGATCTGCGCCCTGGGCCCTGTGCCCTGGGGCAATGACCCGGTCAGACGGCCGGGTCTTTTTGCGGGAATCTTCTGTTTACCCTCTTTCCCGGCCCTTTCTTCCCATAAGGCAGTCCGCCTCCATTGTGTTCTGCACGCTACCAGCAGGAAATTGCTGCTGACCGCCGGCTGGAAACTGCTGCACGCCGCTGCCGGAAAGTTTCTGCGGACCGCCGGCGGAAAATTGCTGCGCGCCGCTGCCGGCCGTCTGCCTGTTCTTTGTTCGGCTCTGCTCATTTTGCAGGCGTTTCATACATTCCTCGTCAACCTCGTAAAATGCATTTCCATCTATTACAATATGACTTTTCATAATCTGCCTCTTACTCCTTTTTCATATAATCTACGGTATGATAAAACATGTTTTTCCGTCAAAACATTTATGGCATAGCTTCAAAGATCAGCGCATATATTTACAAAAAACCGTAAGGAGTCTTTCATGGAAGAATCCTCAAAAACTCCTCTGACTGCCGTAGACCGGATTGCAGACGGAAACGGTCTTCAAATGATGAAAGCCGCGATTCCCTACCTTCCTCTGGCCATGCAGAAATCTTTTTCTGTCTACGTAAAGATTATGGAAGTAAGCAATGTGCTCTCCTATTATAACCAGCCTGTCCGCGCCTGCAGTGCACCGTCGGAGGAAACAAATGCGGAAGACATTCTGAATGATATCCGAAGCTACTGCAACGATACCCAGCGTCAGTCTCTCGACCAGGCCCTTCATCTGATTAATACTCTGAAAATGTATCAGGAAATTCAAAAAAATTGTTAGAGGTTATCTATTTATGGAGAATAATGATTTTAGCTGGATGAACAATCCGGCTCTGAAGAATATAGACGCGGCAAAGCTGCAGATGCTGATGACTATGGCCGCCCAGGGCAAGGGCAAATCACAAAATGAGCTGCTGCCATTTCTCATGACAGCAGCCTCAAAATCAAAAGCCGGCGGCACTTCCTTTACCCGCGAGGAGACAGACCTTATTCTGAATGTCCTCAAGCAGGGAAAATCCCCGGAAGAAATTGCAAAAATGGAGCAGATGGTCAGCCTTATCCGTCAGATGAAACCCCGGCGGTAATTCTGTCTTCCATCCCACAAAAAATTTTCCGCTAATTTTTTGCACCGTCCTCCAAAATGCAGTTCCGCAGAAGCGTCAGCGCCTTCACCACGGCGCTTTCGCGGATCTTTGCCCGCTCGCCGTTGAAATGGCACTCCGTTACCGTAATATTATTATTATAAGAGCAGGCAATGTAGACCAGGCCCACAGGCTTATCCTCCTGCATGGAGGGTCCGGCGACTCCGGTCAGAGCCACACAGACATCGGCGCCTGTGATAAAAGCTCCGTTCTTCGCCATCTCCTTCGCCGTCTTTTCGCTGACCGCCCCGTAATCCTTTAATGTACTCTTTTTCACATCAAGAATCTTTCTCTTGGCTCGGTTGCTGTACGTGACGTATCCCTGCCGAAATACTTCAGAAGCGCCGGGAACATTTGTCAGCCGTGCCGAAAGCATGCCTCCGGTCAGCGATTCAGCCGTTGTCAGCGTCAGCTCCCTTCCCCGGAGCATCTGAAGCACCGACTCCTCCAGCGTCACATGCTCATCCATGGTATAGATGGCATTGCCAAAGCGGTTTTTCAGTTCCTTCAGCATGGGCTTTATCAGCCGTCTTGCTTCTTTCTCATCAGCAGCGCTGGCAGTTACCCTCAGATGTACTTCCCCTGTCTTCGCATAAGTGGCAATCGTGGGATTCGTCTGATTGTCAATCAAGTCGCGGATCTGTGTCTCTACCGCGCTCTCACCCACGCCGCAGAGTTTAACCATAACAGAATGAATCACTTCCGGGCGCAGCTGGTTCAGATAAGGAAAGATATCGTGTTCAAACATCGGCTTTAATTCATTTGGCGGCCCTGGAAGCAAAATCACTGATTTTCCATTGTCCTCCATAATGATTCCCGGCGCTGTTCCATTCTGGTTGTCCACCACAATGCACCCTTCCGGCACCATCGCCTGTTTCCAGTTATTGTCCGTAATCTTTGCGGAACGGCTGTTCTTAAAATAGGCTTCAATGCGCTCCCTCGAGTGCTGGTCCTCCACAAGCTGTTTTCCCATCACCTTCGCCGCCGTCTCTTTTGTCAGATCGTCCTGAGTAGGCCCAAGGCCGCCGGATAAAATCACAATATCCGAACGTTCCAGCGCCGTTTTCAGCGTCTCATACAGACGTTCTTCATTATCCCCCACCACGGTCTGATAATATAAGGACAGGCCTAAAAGAGCACATTTCTCTGAAAGGTAGGCCGCATTTGTGTTTACAATATTCCCCAGCAGTATCTCTGTCCCAACTGAAATCAACTCAACTATCATGTATTTTATTCCTCCGTCCGAAGCTGTACATCCAGTTTCCTATGACTGCATACTCAATACGTTCTTATTTTTTACAATATAGTCAATCAGCGAAATCACGGTGAGCGCCAGCGACAGCCAAATCAATATCTGTTCTATAACGGCGAATGTGCCTCCCAAATTGGCGATCAGCACAATAATCATCACCATCTGCGATACCGTTTTGCATTTTCCCCACCAGCCGGCTGCAATCACAATTCCATTATCGGAAGCAATCAGGCGAAATCCGCTGATGGCAAATTCCCTGCTGATAATCACAATGACCACCCAGGCCGGTATGCGGTGCAGCGAAACCAGGCAGATCAGTGCGGCGCTGACCAGCAGCTTGTCTGCCAGAGGATCCATAAATTTTCCAAAGTTTGTCACCAAATGATTTTTTCTTGCCAGATAGCCGTCCAGCATATCCGTAAGGCTTGCGATAACAAAAATAGCCAGCGCGGCAAACCGGCCGTTCCCCTGGGAATCCAGCATCATACAGACGACAAAGGGCACAATCAAAATCATCCGCGCCACCGTCAGCTTATTCGGTAAATTCATCCTCCATCTCTCCTATCAAATCGTATTCCTGCGCGCCGGTAACCGTCACTTTGACAAAGTCGCCGCTCACAAGCGTTTCCGATGTTTCAATAAACAGATAACCATCCACCCCCGGGGCGTCTGCGGCAGTTCTTGCCACATATACATGCTCCTCGGGAAGATAGCCCTCCACCATCACCGTCATTTTTCTGCCCTGCATGGACTCGTTCTTCTCAAACACAATTTCCTGCTGAAGCTCCATAAGGGCGGCGCGCCGTTCTTCCTTCACCTGCTCCTCTATCTGGTTCTCCATGAAAGCAGCCGGCGTTCCTTCCTCCTGCGAATACGTAAACACGCCCAGGCGCTCAAATTCCATTTCATTCACGAAGTCCATCAGTTCCTCATGGTCCTGTTCGGTTTCTCCCGGAAATCCCGAGATCAGCGTTGTGCGTAAAGCAATGTCCGAAATCTCCCTGCGAAGCTTTTCAATGATCTCTGTGAGCTGCTTTCTGGTCGTACGCCGTCCCATACGCTTTAAAATACGATCGGACGCGTGCTGAATGGGAAGATCAAGGTAATGGCATATCTTCTTTTCTTCTTTTATAGTCTGAATGAGCTCATCATAGATTTCCTCCGGGTAGCAATAAAGCACCCGAATCCAACGAAGTCCTTTGATCTTGCACAGTTCTCTCAAAAGACGGTGGAGACTCTTTTCCCCATACAGATCTACCCCGTAAAGTGTGGTCTCCTGGGCCACAAGAATCAGTTCCCTGACCCCGCCCTCTGCCAGTTCCGCTGCCTCTGAAAGCAGGCGTTCCATCGGCACGCTGCGGAAATTTCCTCTGATTTTTGGAATAATGCAATACGTGCAGTGCTTGTCGCAGCCTTCTGCAATCTTTAAGTAAGCGTAATGGCCGCCTGTCGTAACCACTCTTTTCGCCTCAGGAAGGGGCAGCCGGTCCCGGTCGAGGAACTTAAGGTAGCGCTGACCGGCCAGCGCCTGTTCTATCGCCTCCGCAACCGAATCGTAAGACGACGTTCCAAGAACGGCGTCCACCTCGCTGATCTCCCGGGTGATTTCTTCCTGATAACGCTGGGCAAGACACCCTGTCACAATCAATGCCTGACACCGACCGTTTTTTCTGTGCTCCGCCATTTCCAAAATCGTCTGAATACTTTCTTCCTTCGCATCATGGATAAAGCAGCAGGTATTGATGATGATAATATCTGCCTCGCTTTCATCATCCGTCATACGATATCCCTTTTTCTCCAGAAGGCCCAGCATCACTTCAGAATCCACAAGGTTTTTGTCGCAGCCCAGGGATATAAACAACACATTCATATTACTTTTCTCCCCCGGAAACGATCACCTCAGCCGATACATCCTCCGCCTCTGCCGGTATGTCCTCCACATCGGCCGAGCCGTCATAAACCTCCGCCACATCATAGCGGTCCGTGGATTGTGCCATTTTCTTTAAGTGCTTAAACGCATGGCCAATCCAGAAAATACCGATCAGATTGCCAATGCCGTCCAGCATCAGCGAAACGCCGATCAGCACTACAATCACCTGCATCCCCTCAAAGGGATTTGCAACCAAAAGAGCGCCAAGCACAAAGAGGGCGCAGGAAAAAATCAGCATAATGTACCATTTTCCTGCGCCAAGCCGACGCAGGTCAAAGGCGTTCTGAAGTTTGACGACCGCTCCCAAAAGCGCCACAATACCAATGGCAAAGGGAATGATCTCCAGCATATACTCCATTTTCAGCAGTATAAAAGCTCCCGTCGCCAGTCCCACAATTCCCGCCACCATGTCCATCTGCATGACAGACTCCATTTTGTCCTTCGTAAAATACAAAATCAGGTGAGCCAGGCCAAAGATCACCAGTCCCACGCCAAACACGTAACAAAATGTCTTGACGGAAATGTCGGGCCACAGTAAAAGAACCAGTCCCAGTACGATATAGGCCACCGACAATACGCAAAAACTCTTTTTTACTTCTCTTATTCCTTCCATAGAAGTCGCCTCCTGTCATATAACAGCGGACACTGTCTGACGATTATTCTTCCGCAGTCTGCTCCTGTGCGGTATCGTCCACATCCGCCTGTGCGCCGTCCACGCTCTGGCTTTTGATTTCCTCTGGCATTTCGCTCACCTCAAGGTCGCTTACTTCCTCCTCGGGCTGGATTTTGAGCAGTCCCTTATTTAATTCGTCTACCGCAATACTCAGCGGCTTATCAACGCTTGGCATAGACATGGGCTTTCTTCCATTGATAATCTGACGCGCTCTTTTCGCCGTCGCCAGCACGATGGAATAACGGCTGTTTACCACCGGCGTATCACCTTCTGTCTCATTGTTTACCACTTTGATTAATTCTGCATAAGATGGGTGCAACATAATTTTTTCCTCCTCATACTCTCTGTCTGTTTTATTTTGCAGCCTGCTGCTGCGCTGGCAGCTGAAACTTTTTCAGATCGCGCTGCAAAGTCTCAATAAATTCCCCGTTGCGGAATGTACAGAAATGTTCGCTCTGAATAATCGCATGGGTCTCCTCCATACACGCCATAAGATCGTCATTGACGATCAGATAATCGTACCGGCTGATGTACTCCGATTCCTCCACAGCCCGGAGCAGGCGTTTTCGGATGACCTCCGGGGATTCTGTGTTTCTCTTGCGGAGCCGCTCCTCCAGAGTGTCCGCATCCGGCGGAACTACAAACAACAGCAGCGCCTCCGGAAACTTCTCCTTGATCTTCAGCGCTCCCTGTATCTCTATCTCCAGGATCACATCCTTTCCCGCTTCCATCTGCTGCTCCACATATGCTTTCGGCGTACCGTAATAATTTTCCACATACTGAGCATACTCAATCAGTTCTCCGGCGGCGATCATTTTCTGAAATTCCTCTTTTGACTTAAAGAAATAGTGCACGCCTTCCTTTTCACCCGGACGCGGGGCCCGCGTAGTCGCCGAGACAGACAGAGCGTAATTCGGATAATTTTCTGTCAGCGCAGAGACCAGAGAGCCTTTTCCCGTTCCCGCAAAACCGGAAATCACCAGCAAAATCCCTTTACGTTTCATCTGCGTCCCCTTTCGCGTCCTCAAAATTCACGCAAAACCTTTTTCCCAGTGTGTCCGGCAACAGGGCCGAGAGCACTATGTAATCATTTTCTGTAACAATCACAGATTTTGTTCTTTTGCCCTGGGTTGCGTCAATCACCTTTCCAAGCTGTCTGGCGTTCTGCACCAAGCGCTTGATAGGAGCCGCCTCAGGACTTACCACTGCAACGATCTTTGCTGTGTTTACCACGTTTCCAAAACCGATATTCATTAATCTAGCCAACTTTTTTCCCACCTATTCAATATTTTGAATCTGTTCACGGATTTTTTCAATTTCCGTTTTTAAATTGATCGCAAGATTTGACGTCTCAAGGTCGTTTGCCTTTGAGAGAATCGTATTTGCCTCGCGGTTCATTTCCTGGGCAATAAAATCCAGCTTGCGGCCGACGCTTCCGCCTTTTTCCAGTTCTCCCCGCATGCTCTCGATATGGCTTTTCAGCCGGACGGTCTCCTCATCCGTGCATATTTTGTCGGCAAACAATACAACCTCCGCGGCGATCCTCCCCTCGTCCATCTGGGTATCGCCCAGCAGCTCCTTCACCTTCTCCGTAAGTTTCTGGCGGTACGCCTCCATGATCTGCGGAAATCTCTCCTCCACCGCCTTTACATCCACAAGCATGCCGTCCAGCTTTGCGGATATATCGGCTTTCAGCGCCTCTCCCTCGCGGATCCTGCTCTCCGTAAACTGACGGCTGGCGCCGTTTAATGCTTCCTCCAAAACAGCCCAGATTTCGTTTTCATCCACCGTCTGTTCTTCCATGGTAAGCACCTCCGGGCACCGTCCCAGGGCAGACACGCGCATATCGTCCTCCAGGCCGAAGGTCTGCGCCATTTGTCTGTAGTACTTCAGGTATTCAGCCGCAAGATTTTCATTATATTTCAGAGATACGTTTTCTGCGGCAAAGTCTTCGTATGTAATAAATACATCCACTTTTCCTCTCTGAATGTAGTTTTTCAGCAAAGCCCGGATTGCCGATTCAAAGAAGCTCAGTTTCTTCGGCATTTTTATGCTCACATCGAAATACCGGTGGTTTACCGATTTCATCTCCACCGTAAATTTCCGGTCTCCCTGCTGGCTTTCGCATCTGCCAAAGCCTGTCATGCTCTTAATCATATTTTTTCTCCTTACACTGCCATTTGATCGTATGGCATATGAAACCACTGTAAGATATTATAAGTCAAATTAATTTCTCAGTCAATCGTTTCCCTTGATTCATTTCTAAAACCTTTCTAAATCTTGCCACTTTTTCCCCCAGATGGTATACTTGGAGGGAAACATCTGAAAGGAGGAATTTCTCTATGGCACTCGACGGAATTGTGATCGCCGCCATGGTCCGGGAACTGAACGACTGTATTCTTGGCGGACGCATCAATAAAATTGCACAGCCAGAGCCGGATGAACTGATACTCACCATCAAAAACGGGCGCGTTTCCTACCGCCTGCTTCTCTGCGCCGATGCAAGCCTTCCGCTGATCTATTTTACGGAGATAAATAAACCCAGCCCGCTGACGGCTCCAAATTTCTGTATGCTTCTGCGCAAGCATATCAGCGGCGGCAAAATTACCGCCATCCGCCAGCCCGGCCTGGAACGTATCATTCATTTTGATATTGAGCACTTAAATGATCTTGGAGACGTCTGCCAGAAGACTCTTACCCTGGAGATCATGGGCAAGCACAGCAACATTATTTTCCGGCAGGAGGATATGATTATCGACAGCATTAAGCATATCTCCGCGCAGGTAAGCTCCGTGCGGGAGGTGCTTCCGGGAAGAACCTACTTTATACCCGACACCCAGAAAAAGCTTGATCCCCTCAGCGTTTCGCTGGAAGATTTCACAGAGGCAGTAACCAAAAAACCTGTTTCGCTGGCAAAAGCCATCTATACTTCTTTTACCGGCATCAGCCCTCTGATTGCCGAGGAGCTCTGTCACAGGGCCTCGCTGGAATCATCCCAAAGCGCCAACAGTTTTTCCGAAACCGAGCTCTGCCATCTGTTCCGTCAGTTTGAGCTGATGACGGACAGCATTAAAAGCTGTGAATTTACGCCCGGCATCATTTACCGCGGCCGGGAACCCGTGGATTTTTCCGTACTTCCCCTGACGCTCTACAGCGACCTGCGCCGGGAGGACTTTCCAAGCGTCTCCGCTATGCTGGAATCGTATTATGCGGTCAAAAACACGCTTACCCGCATCCGCCAGAAATCTGCGGACCTGCGCCGGATTGTTCAGACCGCCCTGGACCGTTCCCGCAAGAAGTACGAGCTTCAGCTAAAGCAGCTGAAAGACACCGAAAAGCGGGATAAATACCGCATTTACGGCGAACTGATCAACACCTACGGATACGGCGTGCCGGAAGGGGCAAAAAGCTTTGAGGCAGTAAATTATTATACCGGGGAAACGATCACCATTCCCCTGGACCAGACTCTCACGCCCCAGGAAAACGCAAAAAAATATTTTGACAAATATGGTAAGCTGAAGCGCACCTATGAAGCACTCAGCAGCCTGATTCTTGAGACAAAAGAAGAAATTGAGCATCTGGCCTCTGTGGAAACCGCCCTGAATATCGCGCTTACCGAGGAAGATCTTGTGGAAATTAAGGAGGAGCTGACCGAATACGGTTATATCCGGCGCCGCACGTCAGGAAAGCGCGTCAAAGTCACCTCCCGCCCTTTCCACTATATTTCTTCGGACGGCTACCATATGTATGTGGGGAAAAATAATTTTCAAAATGAAGATTTAACCTTTAAATTTGCTGTGGGAAGCGACTGGTGGTTTCACGCCAAAGGCGCGCCGGGCTCCCATGTAATCGTAAAAGCAAACAATGAGATGCCGCCGGATTCCACCTTCGAGGAAGCCGCACGACTTGCCGCATATTATTCCAGCAACCGCTCCGCTCAAAAGGTGGAGATCGACTATGTGGAAAAGAAACACGTCAAAAAGGTAAACGGCGCGAAGCCGGGATTTGTGATCTATCACACAAATTACTCCATGGTGATCGACTCGGATATCAGCGGAATTAAGCAGTGCCGGTAAAACATGCTGGTGCGCATCCTGTCAAGAGAACCAAAGCATACTAAGATTTTTTGAGGTTTTTCACCCTAAATCACATTGTCCCGACAAAAAATAAGAGATCAAGAATACCCATTTTATAAGGATTCTTGACCTCTGCTTCTACAAAAAATGGAGACAACGGGATTCGAACCCGCGACCTTTGCGTCCCTCAAGGCAAATTTGAAAGGCGCCGGAAGCCGCATAAATACGGCATTTTTAAATTAACAATTTCGCAAAAAAGCAAAAGTTAGTAAGATGTTAGTAAAAAGTTAGTATCTTGTAAGCTCAGTTAAAATTATAGAAAGGAATACTGGTTGTAATCGCTCCTTTTTAGCTATCTCTTTATATTATTTCCAAAAAATAGCCGGACATGAAAAATGTTCCGGCTTTTATAGTGATTGATCAGCATCAGATGGAATATAGCGTGCTATATCTGATAGCTGGCAATTCAGAATACGGCACAAGTCGTTTAATGTAGTCGTATTCATCGGCTTATTTTTACGCAGCTTGTCAATTATCGCACTTGAAATACCATGCTTATGAATCAGCGTATATGTTGTCTCATCCGATTTTTTTAATGTATCCCAAAATGGCGTATAGTCAATCACAGTAAACCCTCACAATAAATTATATTATGAGCATAATTCGTGGTTTCATTCTTGACTATAGTTAGGAAAATGACTATGCTTTAATCATTAAAATAGAAAATATTTTTAAGCTGTTCTTATAGCGGTTGGTCGGTGTCAGATGGGACGTAAATACAGATATCCTGAATATTGCAGTGCAAAATTCTACATAGGTCATTAACAGTTTTCATGGAAACATCCTTATTATGCTTCAAGCGGTGTAATGTGCTGTGGGACATATTATGTTTTGTTGTTAATGTATACCAATTCTCATCAGAATTTCTCAACGTATTCCAAAATGGACTGTAATCAATCATTATGGTTGTCCTACCCTCTTTATCTTGTAAGATACACCATAAAACATATTCATATGCTTGAATATCTTCGTGAAACCGAATATATTTTTATAAGACGAAGTACTACAAAAATCATAAATGAAATGGAGCAAAGCAAATGAATAACTATACAGACAAACAGTTGCGAAACATTAAAGGATTAGTAAGCATGACGGACAACGAGTTTTTTGAAAAATTTGTATCTGATATGACATTAGAGGAGCAAATGAAATTTGTGGAATTATGTCCGGAATTAGCCGAATATGTCAAATCCGATAATATGTCAAATTAATAAATGCATAGCAAAATCAGTCGAGCCGGTCAACGGTCCAGATGAACGGGCTACGCCCGCCGTTGACAGTCTCGCTTTGCTTTTACGAGTTGGTAGTCAAGGACGGACAGCAGGAAATGCTGCCGCCCTTACTGATTATGTTTTTATATAGGAAATGTATCGGAAAAATACTGCCACTGTCAAAGCATGTAATGTTTTACTGTCACATCATTTCTCCAATGCGACAAATGAAACACACTCACTGCCAATAATGCTGTCCGATCATATATAATCGGTCTGCCGGATGCCAACGCGCGAATCTTATTATCCCCGCGTAGTTCATATTTCCCAGCCATAGAAAACTCCCGAATAAACCGCCGCGCAGCGGATGAAAAAGCAGTATATCCGTCCCCAGATGCTCTAATCCGCTCTTTTTCCCCATGGCAAACATTCCACCTATCCACTAACTCCTGTCGAATCTTTTCTTTTCCATCCGCTGTTTTACATCTATCCAAATAATATGCATATGCTTTTCTTGCTTGTGCTGCTCTCATACCATGCAGATCAATTTTATTCTTTAATTCGACCGGTGTAAACAGCTTAATCTCATCATAAGGCATACCGCTGCTTCTCGCCGCGGCAACTGCTGATTTTATAATCTCTTTTACCGCCGGAATGTCCTCCGGCAAAATCCTCTGCAACTGTGCTTTTCCGCCTTTTCCCCGTGAAACGGATATGCAAAAATAACCTCTCTCGTCTCTGGCGACATCACCAACTTTCAACCGTGCCAATTCAGATCGCCGCAAGCCAACCATCTGCTGAAATTCCACCAGACGCCGGTACTTCTGGTTTTGTACATCCTTTTTGCCTTGCCGGTTGCTGTCCACATTTCTACTGCGTATTATTTCTGTTGCATTGCGATGCGGTTTTTCAATTTCATTCAAATGTATTCCAAGCCCTTTACAAATCGGTGAAAGATATGTATGAATTGTACTGGCGCTTTTTCCCTGTGTCTCCAATTTCTGCTCATACTCCTGCACATATTTCAACGCTCCGCCGGCTTTTTCAAGCTGTCTAATATTGTTAATTTTATATGTGTTTTTAATCCATAAACAAAAGGAATTAATACTCTTGCGATATATCCTTGCGCTATCGTTATCTTGTATCTGCTTTCCAGCGCCATCTGCATAAGTATGGTTTAAACAGGCTTCCTTCATGTCATATCTTAAATTCCCCATAATACTCCCCCCTTTGATAAATTTGCAATTTGTTGAACCGCCGTAAGGCATTTTGCATGTTGCCCCATCATGGAAATCATCATATGGACTTTCACGGCACGCCAAGAAACAGTCGCAAGCTGTCACGGCATAAATCATCCATATCACTATACGCGTATTTCATATCTAAACTGGTTATTTTCTGTGGTTATCACTCCAAAAAATAACCTTTTAGATATGATATATCTGCGTTACTTCCCTACGAATATTTTCCGTCCGCCATCGCAGCACTGGCGTTTTCTTCTCCTTTCATCAAATAATTTGCGTGTATATAAATTTACTACAATACTAATATGCTATTTCTCAAATTTCCAAATCGCGCATAATAAGTTCCAAAATACCGCAAAAAAAATTTTTAATCTGGCATATTAAATATGTAGGTGTGAATCAGCGAATTGATACTGTCAAACCCCTAAAAAACAATTTCTAATCTTGCATATTAAATATGTAGGAAAGAATAATTTTACACCTACGCTGTAACTCGTTAACAATTGCACCCATAGTGATCACGGAGGTGATATCTTATGACGATCACAAGAATTAAAAAGGCGGCACATCCGTGCGGCGAAATCGCAATGTTGATATTCGTAAACACCGGAATATCATCATCTGCTGATATTCAGACCGTTGCCAAATCATTAGCTACCGTTGTTAGTACACATGGACTCACGTTTTTGCCGGATAACATTACGGCGCGCGATGCCCTGTGCGCCCACCGTGTCTGCAATCTGATTGACCGTGCTCCTGGCGCGTTTGATCGCAATGTAGAGGCGGCGCACGAATGGCTCACGTCACACAGCAGTGAATCCGTTATCGTTGATATCGATGACATTTTTATGACAGCCCAAACATGGTTTGTATCATTTTGGTGTATTATCCCAGAACTGATAAAACCCGCAAATTAACGGAAGGAGTATAATATCATGAATACGAGTTGTAACGAAGTAACATTGATCGGTCGCATTGCGACCGCACCCTATGATGTATCTGCAAAGGAACATCAAAAAGCAATACGCTTATGTCTACGCACAGAAATATATCAAAATGGCTACCCCGAGGATTTCACGATACCCGTGATTTTCTACGATGGGGAAGCCGATGGCATCATCAGATGCCTACGCGATGGGACAATAAAAATGGGGGACACGGTATGTGTCAGCGGTTACATCATACCGTCTGCTATAATTTACAGTCAGACCGATGCTACCCCAATTGATGTATTAAAAATCATCGGAAGCAGTTGGGGCGTTCCGTGTGAAACAGATGATGCATACGAACACCAATAATTTCTATCATTTACATAATAAATAATCATCCAACAAGGGGACAAATCTTATAAGGTATATATAGGAATTGTCCCCCTGTTCTCTTACGGTTTGCAATATTCTTCGTTTTTCCCAATTCGTTTTCCCGTTTTCATACCGTCAATCATATCGGCAATTTCTTTATGGCGCTTTTTCTCTTTTCTTAATGTGTCATACTTGATTCCTACATCTTCCGCTAATTGCCCCAATGTAAAAACCGTACCAGATGGCATTTCTTCCAGATACCGCATGATTTTCCCATATGTTGCCGGTTCTCCATTTCCTTTCGCGCTTTTGCGCTTTTTTCTGCGCAATTCATATAGATCGTACTCGCCCCCATAATTGATAATTTTCGTACCTTTTACGGAAAAATATGATTCTACCGCGTCATAAAATTTTGTATAAATATTTTCCTCTCCTTCTGCCGCCTTGTGCGCCATACTGTAAATATGTACGGTCACTAAATCTGTGCAGTTATAGTTTCGGATACACAGGCGATATATCTCCTGCACTAAATCAACCATCCAACAGCTAACAATCGTCGTATCTATTTCATTTCTCCATTTTTCTGATGCGCCTACACTGATTGAATTTAGCAGCTTAATTTTTTCCTCTGTAGACATAGAATCACTTGTCAGTTCATCCCAGATATAGGGATAATATTCTATAGCGTCCATCAAAGAAACAATCATCGGCTTTCGCAGGATGCCTGTTTTAACCAAAACATGGCAATCTTTCCAATCATTACGTCCCGTAATATCGCCATAGGTAGCCACTCGCTCAATCCCCGATATCTGTTTTACTAACCGAATAATTTCTTTATCCTTGTATGTGGAAATCATCACATCACCTAGCGAATAGTTTATTAATATTTTTTCTCGAATTATTTCCCAGAGCAATTGAATGTAATCCCTGTTTTCTCTATTCTTTAATAATGTTGAATTTGTTGCTACAGTGTGAAACCCTATTGTCATATTCGATAGATCGCGGTGCAATTTCTTGGAAGTCTTTAACAGATATTTCTCGCAATCATATTGAATATCAATATCTGCCGTCCCATCCAATATCCAGACGGATGCACCTTTTGGCAATCTGTTTTTATAATCTATTTTTGTCAGAAAGTATCGGTTTCCTTCTTTCTGATTCTGCGCATCGTTTTTCCCATGCGATACAAAAAATGTAACTTCTTTGTTCAAAATATTCAATAACGCTCCAAAGCTTTTCTTGAAGTCTCCATCAATTCCCATTATTGTACTCATGTTTTGCTGCATTGTGCTCAAAAATGCCGCTTCTTCCTCACTATCTTTTCCTTTTCCAGTAAAACTGTCGCGGCAGCAAACAAATGGCAGTGTCACATTATCCGCTAATTGTTCCAATCTCGCCATTTCGTCACGCAAATAACAGGCAAACCCCGAAAACACATTAATAGCGTTCTGTAATTCATCATATGTATTTTCCAATCTGGCCACGGTATCTCGCAGCGTTCCTTCTATACGTCCCAGTACATTGTTATTAATTTTAACAACATCATGCGATATCAGTGCCTCATCTATAATCACAATCCGATCTTTTCTTGTTTCGGTGGAAACAAAATGATAGAGTGAATCCCGCTGATCAGTTGCCAACCCATTAAATTTTTGCAATGACATAAGTACAATCATCCTATCCAACGTTTGAGATGCTTGTGCGTCTGTATTTTGGGATAAATTGACAATATCTGTTTTATAGCTGTCTTTTCCGCACATTTTCTTGACATACCGCTGCAATTCTACCTGCGACGTATATTCTGCCAATCGTTCTAGACGATCAGTGATAATCAACATGGGAATTTTCATTATAATGCTGTACGCAACCATGACTTTTATAACCGTTGTTTTTCCGATTCCACATGGCACTGCTAAAACATGAATCCCATTCATCATAGAATAGACACGATCCAATATGTACAGCATCCCGTCCATCTGCTGGCTGCTGAATTCGCAATCATACGCCTTTTTGATGATTGTAAATAATTTCTCTACCAACCCTAAATCATAATTCTGTTTTCCCATATTTCGATACCTCCGCATATCCATTTCTTTTAATATGCTTTTTTTGATTCGGTTAGTTTTGTCTAACTCAGAGCCCACATAAATGTCACAAAAATAGAGGCATGAAGTACCGAGGATAAAATTTCTTAAAAAGCATATTAAAGAGAAAAGGAGTTTTCTCTATGCTTGACAAGGATTTTTTATGGAAAATAATTGACGAAATGCCTGCACAAGATGCCGATAGCATCTTGCGTTCTTTTGTAAACGCTGGTAAGATGAGCATGAGCGATTACAGCCAGATAAAGGAGGACATGACCAGAAAAGAAATATTGAAAAATCACAAAGCGGCAATTTCACAGCACAAGGACGGACGTTGGCGCACCTATGTACCAACACCCTCTGGCAAGCCCAAGTTAAAGGTTCGCACCACGCGCGAGAAACTGGAAGATGATATCGTAGAAGCATACAAAGCTATCCAACAAGCGCAGAAGCAAGGCATAACTTTTGAGGAGTGCTATTGGCGGTGGAGGGAAGTGCATGATTTAAAAATCTCCAACAATACCATTGCAAAATATGACACAGATTATAAGCGTTATTTTGAAGGAGAAGCTTTTTCAGAGCGTCCAATAGCCGATATTACCGAGGAAGAAGTGGAGAGGTTTATCTTTTCCAAAATGGAGGTACTTCATTTATGCAGGGAAGCGGTAAAATCTTTTCTCTGCTACATAAAAAATGTGTTCCGTTCCGCAAAGAAAAACAGGGATATCACAGAAGATGTGACAAAAGACATTCAACGCTCGGAGTTTTTTTGCAAGTGTGTTGAGGTAGAACGTCCTCTGGACGCAGTGCTGATTCCCGATGCAGACTGGAAGCTGTTATACGATCGCCTTCAAGACGATCTAAACGAAAACTCTCTCTATTTTCCGCCATATGCAATCCTTTTGGCAGCATTAACCGGGATGCGCGTCGGTGAGTTATCTGTCTTGAAGTGGAGCGACATCCGTACTGATCCCATTTCGGGGCGTACCTACATAGGCATCTGCCGTAGCGAAACCTACGATGTCAAAACGAAACAGTATGATATTCGCGATGTCAAAAATCATCGCAGCCGCGTTTATCCTGTTTCCACGCAGATTCATCAACTTCTTCTCCGTATTCAAACGGTACAGCGGGATTCGGGAATTGAAAGTGAGTGGATTTTTTACCATGAAAATTTCGGGCATATCCATAAACGCCAGATTTCCGATTGTCTGAAAAACCGTTGCAAAGAAATCGGTATCCGCCCGAAAGGAACACATGCTTTTCGCCGGCAGATTAATTCCGATATGCGGTGTGACGGTGTCTCGGAAGTGATAACGTCAAGTTTAATCGGCAACTCAACAGCCGTTAATGAAAAGCATTATACGTTTGATGTGTCTGGTTTGGAAGAAAAAGAAAGAATTGTGGAACGGACAAATGAAAAAAGACTTGCTATCAGCAATAGCTTAGCAAATCCATCTTTGCAATTATTTCAAAATTGTTAAATTTGAAAATGTTAGTAAAAGTTAGTAAGCTTTTTTGAGGTTTTTTCACCCCAAATCACACTGTCCCGACAAAAAGAAAAGATCAGGAATACCCATTTTATAAGGGATTCTTGATCTCTGCTTCTACAAAAAAATGGAGACAACGGGATTCGAACCCGCGACCTTTGCGTTGCGAACGCAACGCTCTCCCAGCTGAGCTATGTCCCCAAAATTATGTACTTTAGTAGTATAACACATTTATTCAGGATTTCAATAGAAAAATTCAAAAAATATAACACGGAAATGGAGCACAGTATATGTATATAAGAAAAGCAAAAGAAGCAGATATGGAAACCATATTAAGTATTTATGCCCGGGCCCGGGACTTTCAAAAAAGCACCGGAAACCCTAACCAGTGGAAGGATGGGTATCCCCAAAGGGAACTGCTCCTTGAGGATCTCGTCCAGGGCTGTCTCTACGTCTGCATCCAGGAAACACAGGGCGTGCATGAAATCGCCGCCGTCTTTGCCTACTTCACCGGGGAGGACGCTACTTACCGCGTTATCCGAAACGGCGCATGGCTAAATGATGATCCCTACGGAACCGTCCACCGGATCGCCGCCTCCGGAATCGCCAAAGGCACGGCCGCCTTCTGCTTCGACTGGGCCTTCGCCCAATGTCCGAACATCCGCATCGACACCCACAGGGATAACGTTGTGATGCAGAATGTCCTGAAAAAGAACGGCTTTATTTACTGCGGCGAAATCACTACGCACGACGGCACACCCCGGATGGCATATCAGAAATCTGACATCAAAGATGCAACCGGCAGTTGACAAATTTCCAGGCCAGGTTGATTGTAAAAAATCGTTTGCCATGGTACTCTGATTTCATTGCAGCAGCACCTGCAGAAACCAGAAAATGATGAAAATGAAAAGAGGATAACCACATGATTTTATCAGAAAAGATCTCACTGTTAAGAAAGAAAAACGGCTGGTCCCAGGAGGAGCTGGCTCAGCAGCTGGGCGTTTCCAGACAATCTGTATCCAAATGGGAGGGCAGCCAGTCCGTTCCTGATCTTGATAAGCTCCTGCTGATGAGCCAAATTTTCGGTGTCTCTGTCGATTATCTGGTAAAGGATGAAAAAGGCAGCGAAGACATTGAATACACTCAAAGCGCGCCGGATACCTCTTTTCCCAGCGTATCTGTAGAAGAAGCAAACTGTTTTCTTTCTGACCGGATTGCCGCTGCAAAGCAGATCGCTGCGGGAGTCTCTATTTGTATTTTATCCCCGGTCACGCTCCTGCTCCTTGGCGGACTTTCCAACTTAGAACACACTCCTGTCACCGAAGCCATGGCTGCAGGGTTTGGTATCAGCGTACTGCTGTGCATGGTAGCCTGCGCCGTCGTTCTTTTTATCCGCAGCGGAATGAAGCTTGAAAAATACAAATATATCACAGAAAATGAATTTTCCTCCGAATACGGAGTCACCGGCATTGCCAAAACCCGCCAGGAACAATATGCCCCTACGTATCTGAAGGGTATCTGCGCAGGCGTTGCCGCCTGTATTCTTGGTGTGATTCCTCTGCTCATCGCCGGATGTTTCGAAGCGCCGGATCTCATTCTTATCTCCTGCCTCTGCCTTCTGCTGATCTTCTGCGCAGCCGCCGTCCCTGTTCTCATCATCGTTGGGATGACAAATGAAAGCTTCCACCAGCTTCTGCAGGAAGGAGACTTTACTCCTGATGGAAAACGCAGAAGCCGCAGAAGTTCCGCCATTAGCACCGCCTACTGGTGCATTGTCACCGCCATCTATCTTGCAGTTAACTACGACAACCGTCACTGGGATATTACCTGGGTTGTCTGGCCAATTGCCGGCGTCCTCTTTGCAGCCCTTATGGGTATTCTGGGCGTACTTGACAAAAACAGAGACTAACATCTGCCGCCGGTTTTCCGGTGCGAAGCCTTAATTATTCTGAACAAACTCAGCTATGTCGTCCAGAACCTGGTCGGATACATGGCTTTTTGCCGCATATTCACTGATATCCCGCTTGCCCTGAGTTGGCATCATCAGGTGATTCAGGCCTTCATAGAGATGAAACGTCACATTGTCTCTGTCTTTCAGCGTATCCTGCCAAAGCCGGTAATCTTTGTCAGGATACACCTGAAAGTCGGCGTCTCCCTGCAATATCAGCATCGGCATTGTCACCTCGTCAATAAAATTCATTCCCTGATACTCTTTCAGGGATTTCCAGTATCCCACAGCGATACCCAGCAGCATCGTATCCTCAGGAAGATCTGAGAAATCTCCCCTAAGAACCCTGATATCCTCCCCGGCCTGCCGCTTTTGCTCCTCAAAAAGCGTTTTCTCCTCCGCCGTTAAACTTTCTTCGTCTTCAGACGCAATCGCTTCCTGTATCTGGTCATAAAGGATCTCCCAAAGGGGCCGCAGGCTCCCCGCCATAGAAATCACCCCTGCAAGCTTGGGATGTTCTGCGGCAATCGCCGGGGTCAACATTCCGCCGAGGGAGTGTCCCAGCACAAAGATCCGGTTTTGATCAATCCGCGCATCTTCTTCCATCAAACGGATCGCCGCATCCACATCATCCAGCGTCTCCTCCCGAAGCGTCAGAGCAGTTCCAAGTTCCTGGGCATTTTCAGGGTATACATAGTGGCGTTTATCATAGCGCAACACCGCTATGCCCCGTTTTGCCAGACCATAGGCAATATCCGCAAAAGGCTTATTTCCCAAAATTTCTTCGTCCCTGTCGGAAACTCCCGAGCCGTGTACCAGAATCACCGCCGGAATTTTTGAAACTGTCTCCGGCTGCTGCTCTGCTGCATCCTCCTGCTGCTTTTGTCCGGCATCGTCTTCCGCCGCCTCCTCCTGCTGCTTTTGTCTGGCATCATCTTCCGCCGGTTTTTGTTCCGCCGCCTCCTCCGGGAGCGTCAGCGTTCCATTCAAGGGCATGGAAGTATCGGCAATCACTTCCACTTCTTCTTCAGCGATATCCGATCTGCCATCCAAAGCGCTGCTCTCTGCCTCACCGGCACCTTTCTCGTCTTCCTGTTCCCCCGGGTCTGCAAAGGTGATGAGAAGTCCGGCAATCTTTTCATCTTCATCATATACGACGCGCACAAGCAGACCATTTTTTTCGTAACGGCTCAATACTTCTACGGCGTAATAGCCATCCTGCCATGCGCCCTCTGCCGATACCTCCTCCACAAAACCGCCGACCATGGCCGTCACGCTGTCCCAGCTTTCTTTCAGCTTTTTCTCGTCAAGGGCTGCCGCCATGCGGTCGTCGAATTTCTCTGTCACCTTATCAAAGGCTCCCTCTCTCATGGCTTCCGCTACGCTCCTTGCGTCCTCCTCCAGAGCCTCCTCTGATGTGGGAAGTAGCGCCGCCCGGACACAAACCTTTGCCTGAAACGTCAAAAGCAGTGCAGCAATGGTGATAAAAAGCAAAAACATCTTCTGTCCTGTCTGTTTTAATCCGGAAATTATTTTTCTTTGCATTTTATACCGCAATTCCTCCTACTAATTTGCTGGATAATCCACGAATTTTCACATCCTTGTAAAAAATAACGCAGACAATACCTCTATCATCTGCGTTATTCTTCTAATGTTCTGTTGTGAAAATTTCTTCTCAATTATTTTGCGACAATATTGATAATCTTTTTCGGCACATAGATTTCCTTTACAATCGTACCGGAAATCTTGTCTGCAACGGCTTCTTTTCCCTTAGCCACCGCATCTTCTCTGGAAATATCCACCGGGATCTCAATAACGGCCCTTGTCTTTCCGTTCACCTGAACCGGCACCTTTATCACATCATCCGCCATAGCTTCCTTATCTGCCTCAGGCCAGATATTTTTAAATACAGACTCTGTATGGCCAAGCTGCTCCCAGAGTTCCTCGCTGATATGGGGAGCAAACGGAGCCAGAAGAATGACCGCCGTCTCCAGCGTTTCCTTATCTATGCCCTCGTTCTTTGCCATGTCGATCATCTTATTATTGAACTCCATGAAAGCAGAGATAACCGTATTCAGGCTGAAGTTCTCCAGACGCTGCGTAACTGTATGAACAAGGTTGTGGCGCAGCTTTATCATTTCCTTTGTGGGCCGGACATCTTTATCCTTGTTGTCCATCACCAGTTTCCAGAAACGGTTCAGGAAACGGTAAACGCCGTCGATTCCCCGGTCGTCCCACTCGGCGTCCAGCTCCGGCGGGCCTACAAACAGCTCGTACATTCTCAGAGAATCGCAGCCGTAATCTCTCACCAGATCGTCCGGAGATACCACGTTGCCCTTGGATTTGCTCATCTTGATACCGTTTTTCCCGGTAATCATTCCCTGGTTGAACAGCTTTACAAAGGGCTCATCAAAATCAATCACGCCGATATCGTGCAGGAATTTTGTGTAAAATCTGGAGTACAAGAGATGGAGTACCGCATGCTCCACGCCGCCGATATACATATCCACCGGAAGATATTTATCTGCCTTTTCCCTGGAAACCAGTTCCTTATCGTTTTTGTTGTCCACGTAGCGCAGGAAATACCAGGAGGAGCCTGCCCACTGGGGCATGGTGTTTGTCTCCCGCTTTGCATCGGCGCCGCAGACCGGACACTTGCAGTTCACCCACTCGTCAATGGCCGCCAACGGTGATTCCCCCGTACCTGTAGGTTCATAGGATTCCACATCCGGCAGCCGCAAAGGCAGTTCTTCCTCCGGCACAGGCACATTTCCGCAGTGCGGACAATGCACGATCGGAATCGGTTCTCCCCAGTAGCGCTGGCGGGAAAATACCCAGTCCCGAAGCTTATAATTTACCGTCGCCCGGCCGAGGCCGCGTTTTTCAATGATATGGGGCGCTTCCTTTTTCAGGACAGCAGATTCCATACCATTCCACTCGCCGGAATTAATCATGGTTCCGGCAGCCTCTGTGTAGGCCTCCGTCATATTCTCAATTTCTTTTCCATCCTTTGCAATTACCTGGATGATGGGAATGTCAAATTTCTTTGCAAACTCAAAGTCGCGGTCGTCATGGGCCGGAACGCACATGATAGCGCCCGTGCCATAATCCGCCAGTACATAGTCGGACAGCCAGATGGGCGTCTTTGCACCGTTTAAGGGATTGATTGCATAGCTTCCCGTAAACACGCCCGTCTTTTCCTTATCCTGCAGACGGTCCACATTGGATTTCATGGAAGAATCGTAAATATATTTTTCTACTGCTTCCCTCGTCTCGTCAGTGGCAAGGCTCGCCGCCAACTTGTGCTCCGGCGCCAGCACCATAAAGGTTGCGCCGTAAAGCGTATCCGGACGCGTAGTGTATACCGTAATCTTTTCCTCACGGCCTTCAACCGGGAAATCCACCTCTGCGCCGTAGGATTTTCCGATCCAGTCTGTCTGCATCTTTTTCACCTTTTCCGGCCAGTCCAGTTTATCCAGATCGTTTAAGAGGCGCTCCGCATAGGCGGTAATCTTCAGCATCCACTGGCGAAGATTCTTCTTTGTCACCGGTGTGCCGCAGCGCTCGCAGACGCCGTTTACCACTTCCTCGTTGGCAAGACCTGTCTTGCAGGAAGGACACCAGTTAATCGGAAATTCCTTCTCATATGCCAGGCCTTCCTTGAACATCTTCACAAATATCCACTGTGTCCACTTATAAAACTCGGGATCTGTGGTATTTACTTCCATATCCCAGTCATAGATCGCTGCGATCTCATTGATCTGCTCCTTGATATGGGCCACATTTTCCGCTGTCGACTTCGCCGGGTGTACGCCCATCTTGATGGCATAGTTTTCTGCCGGCAGGCCAAAAGCATCCCAGCCCATGGGATGAATCAGATAATATCCCTGCAGCATTTTATAACGGCTCCATACATCAGAAATCACATAGCCTCTCCAGTGGCCTACGTGAAGTCCGTTTCCCGAAGGATATGGGAACATGTCCAGACAATAATATTTCGGCTTTTTGCCATCCTGCACATTCACCGGTTTTTCCTCCCAGTTCCTGCGCCATTTCTGTTCTATCGCTCTATGGTTATAAGGTACTGCCACTTCTCTCTCCTCCTGATAATTCGCCAGATTTTTGCTTTTTTCATTCTATGCTTTTCATACAAATTTGTCAAGCATGACACAGCCATTTCTGATTTCACTGATTCCACAGACAAAGCTCACAGGCAAAGCCATTTCTGATTTCTCACAAGCCAGACCAACGGATATTGGCGCAGCCGTCCGGCCAGCCGCCTGCAAAAATCAACGTCCGCCGCCGTCCGGCTCACTGCCTGAGAAAATCAGCAGCCGCTGCCGTCACTGAAAGCGCTGTACCGTAATCTGCAGGCTCCTTGTGCCGCCATATTCGCTGACCGAAGGGTAATAGACCACAGACAGCTTCACCGCATTTTCTCTGCCCTGATACAATTTTTCTGTCTCGACAGCCCCGAATTTTTGTTCCAGGTAAGAGCGAAACTCCTCGGGATCTCCAAAATATACCGCGTCCATCACCGTCCCGGCGATATTTTTTATGCGCAGCCTCACCACTTTCCTCTCCCGGCCTACTACCCGTACCTCCAGAAGCTTTACATCCTTTTCCGCAAAGACCGGTTTTGGATTTCCTTTTCCAAAGGGCTCCAGGTAAGAAAGTTCACCGACAAGCTGCTCCGTAATATAATTGATCGGCATGGGGACGTCGATCACAACCTTTTCTGTCAGATCCTCCCGGCTCAGCGTGGTCTGTTCGTTGAGCCTTCTTCGCAGTTCCTCCACATTTTCTTTTTTCAGGGAACATCCGGCCGCCATGGGATGGCCGCCGAAATTGAGAAACAGTTTGGCACATTTCTGCAGTTCCTCAAACATGGAATAGCTCTCTATGGAACGCCCTGAACCTTTCACAGACTGCTCGCCGTCCGTCAGCACAATCACCGGCCGGTAGTATCTCTCTCTTAAGCGGCCGGCAATAATTCCCGCAAGGCTTTCATGACAATTGGGCAGGTATACGACCAGAACCTTATCTTGCTTCATTGAGCTCTCCTCAATCATCTGCACCGCCTGGCGGTACCCCTCCAGTGTCATTGCCTTTCTCTTTATATTCAGCTCCAGCAGCTCCTCCGCCAGTTCTGTGGCCTCCGCTTCCGACTGAGCCAGCAGAAGTTCCAGAGATTTCTTTGCCGTGTCCAGACGGCCGCCGGCATTGAGGCAGGGTCCCAGCACATAGCCAATATGATATGAGGTAATCTCCCGGCCTTCCAGATGGTTTACCCGAATCAGCGCCCGCAGTCCCGGATTTTCCGTCTGATTCAGCTGCAAAAGCCCCTCCTTTACCAAAATACGGTTTTCTCCCGTCAGATCCATCACGTCCCCAACAGTTGCAAAAGCTGCAAACTCTATCAGCGCCTCGCTCTCCTCTGAAGAAATCCCCATTGCCTCGTACAGCGCGCATCCCAGCTTATATGCCACCGCCGCTCCGCAGAGATTTTTGTAGGGGTAGGGGCAATCCGGCTGATGAGGATTGATTACCACATCCGCCCGCGGAATCACCGCTTTCTTTTCTCCCCCTTCCTCCGCCTGCCGAAGCTCGTGGTGATCCGTCACAATCACCGTCATGCCAAGGCTTCGGGCATACTCTATCTGTTCCAGCGCGGAAATGCCGTTATCGCAGGTCAGAATTGTATCCACACCCTCGTCATAGGCCAGATCGACCAGGTTATTATTCAGCCCGTAGCCGTCCCGGATTCTGTCCGGCAAATCATAATCTGCATTTGCCCCCAGCCTCCACAGCACCCGCAGCAGCAGATAAGTCGCCATCACACCGTCAATATCGTAATCGCCAATCACGCGTATCTTTTTCTGCCCGTCAATTTTCTCCGTCAGAAGCTCCACTGCCTTTTTTATTCCTTTCATCAGATAAGGGCTGTGCAGATTCAGAAGGCTTCCATTTAAGTATTCCTCAATGGCCGCATCCCCTATAATATCGCGATTGCGAATCAGCCGGGCCGTCACCTGGTCGATGCCGAATTTCTCGGCGATTTCCCCAAAATTTGCCCGTTTGGCGGCTACTACCCATTTTTCCATGTGTACCTCCTGCAAAAAGGAATCTCATATCCTTTGTATCATGTGATACAAAAAGGCCGGGCATACGCCCGGCCATCTGTCTCTTACTGTTTTCCTTTGATCTTATCTTTCATCACATACCACAGCGGACCGGTAATGCATACGGAAGAATAACCGCCGCAGACAATTCCCACCATCAGCGGCAGAGCGAACTCGCGGATGGAGCTCACGCCAAGTATATACAGCACCGCCACCATAATAAAGGTGGTGATAGAAGTATAGATACTTCTTGTCAGTGTCTGTGTGATGCTTAAGTTTACAATGTCCTCCAGCTTGTCCTTTTTATTCATGGTCTTCAGATGCTCACGAATACGGTCGAAGATAACGATCGTCGCGTTGATTGAGTATCCCACAATCGTAAGCATACAGGCAATAAAGGTGTTGCCCACGCTGATCCATACCACTGCGTAGCAGGCCAGCACCACCAGAACATCATGCGTAAGAGCGATCACCGCGCTGGTAGCAAACCGGATGTCCTTAAACCGGAACCAAATATACAGAAGCATCAGGATGATGGCGATTACCACTGCCGTTACCGCGTCGCTTTTCATCTCTCCGCTGATGGTAGAGGAAATACTCTCCGTTGCGATCAGGGACGCATCCACGGCAAATTCATCCACCAGCTTTGTCTCCATTTCTTCGCGTTCGTCTACCGTAAGCTCTCTTGTCTTGATAATTACCTGGTTGCCTCCGGTCACTTTCTGCATCTGAATATTCGCGTCGCCCGTTACTTCCTCGATGACCGGTTTCACCTGAGCTTCCAGTTCTTCAATGGACAGGTCGTCATTGAATGTAACCGTAGTGGAAGTTCCGCCCATAAACTCCAGGCTGTAATTCAAAATCTTGCCCTGACTGCTGTTGTGCATCATCATCGCCGCAGGGCCAGTCAGAATCAAAAGAATAGAAATCACAAAGAAAATACGTCTTTTTCCCACAAAATCAATAGGCGACACTTTCTTCGCCCTGCCATAATACTTCTCGTCGCGCACGCCCAGCGTGTAAACGGCGTTCATCAGCAGCCGGGAAATCACGCAGGCGGTAAACATGGAAAGCACAATACCAAGAGCCAGCGTCTGCGCGAAGCCCTGGATGCTTCCGGTCCCCTTCCAGGCAAGGACAGCCGCCACCAGAAGCGTTGTGATATTGCCGTCCAGAATCGCTGAAAGCGCTTTCTGGAAACCAATCTTAATCGCGGATTTTACAGATTTGTCCTCCGCAATTTCCTCCCGGATACGGGCGTAAATAATTACGTTTGCATCCACCGCCATACCGATGGAAAGGATGATGCCTGCGATGCCGGAAATTGTCAAGGTCAGGTCAAAAGCGTTTAAGCAGACCAGAACCAGCCCTGTGTAAATCAGCAGAGAAACCCCCGCCACGATGCCGGGCACCAGGTATACCACCGCCATAAAGATAATCACAAGAAGCAGTCCTATTGCGCCGGCTTTCACACTGGTAGAAATCGCTTCCTGGCCAAGCTGGGCTCCCACCACATTGGAGCGAAGCTCCTCAAGCTCCAGAGACAGAGAACCAATACGAATGGAAGACGCCAGGCGCTCCGCTTCCTCGTGATTCGCCATGCCGGAAATCTGCGCCGTTCCTCCGGTAATTGCCGTCTGCACCACCGGATTGCTGATTACGGCTCCGTCGTATACAATATAAATAATTTTTCCCACATTTTCTGAGGTAGCCTTCGCAAATTTTGTACTTCCCTCGTCTGTCAGCACCAGTTCCACAATATTTTCACTGTTGCCCATTTCGTTCGCCATCGTGCCCGCTCTGGCTGTCTGCACATCCGTGCCTTCCAGAACCACAGTGCCGTCCTCCAGCTGGAAGGTCAGAGAACCCGGCTTGCCAAGTTCTTCCAGAATGGCATTTGCATCGGATACGCCCGGTATCTCAATGTTGATACGGTCGCTGCCCTCCTGGTAAACCTGGGCTTCCGTACTGTATCCGTTTACACGCTGCTGCAGCTTATAAACGGTATCGTCCATATCTTCAGCAGAGGGCGTCTCGTCTCCTACCGCCCGGTAAGTAATGCTGACACCGCCGGACAAATCCAGACCCAGCAGTATGTTTTTTGCCGCGCCGGTTCCGGTCGGCCCAAAACCCACAATCGTGGTAAATCCCAGCAGAATCACCAGGATAGCCGCGCCGATAACAACGGCAAGCGATTTGTTCTTGTTCATGATCTTTTCTCCTCTTTTCGTTTTTATTCCCGCAGGCAATTTATGAATCGGCCAGCGCCGCCTTAATCATAATGGCACATTCCACCCGCTTGCGCTGAAGCTCGCAGCCGATATCGTAGGCGTCATTGATATTTCCATGAAAATTATACGAATTTGCCGCACATCCGCCGCTGCAGTAAAATCTTGCGAAACAGTTTCTGCACTTTTCTTTGGAATACACATTGCAGCACTTGAACTCGTCCACAATATCTGTTCTGATAATTCCCTGCTCCACATTTCCCAGCAAAAAGTTTTCCTGTCCTACAAACTGATGGCAGGGATAGAGATCTCCCCAGGGTGTCACCGCCAGATATTCCGTTCCCGACCCGCACCCGGACAGGCGCTTATACACGCAGGGACCGCCGGTCAGATCAATCATAAAATGGAAAAACGTAAACCCGCGTCCTTCCTTCTCCCTGCGGATCATTTCCCTGGCCAGTATGTCATACTGCTCGCAGATTGCGGGCACATCCTCCATACGAATCGCATAATCTTCCTGTGGAGGCGCCACCACCGGCTCCACAGAGATCTGTTTAAATCCCATGTCCGCCAGATGCAGCACATCCTTTGCAAAATCCAGATTATATCTTGTAAAAGTGCCTCTCACATAATATTTTTCCTGATTTCTGCTGTCCGCAAACTTCTGGAATTTCGGCAGAATCAGATCGTAGCTTCCCTTGCCTGCACGAAACGGACGCATCTTATCGTGTACTTCCTTCCGCCCGTCAATGCTTAAAACCACGTTTGCCATCTCACGATTGCAAAATTCCATGACCTCATCATTCAGAAGCACGCCGTTTGTCGTCAGAGTAAACCGGAAATTTTTGTTATGCAGTTTTTCCTGTTCTCTGCCATAGGCTACCAGATCTTTCACCACCTGCCAGTTCATCAGCGGTTCTCCGCCAAAAAAATCCACTTCCAGATTTCTGCGGTTCCCGGAATTTGCAATGAGAAAGTCCAGCGCTTTTTTCCCGGTTTCAAAGCTCATAAGCGCCCGTCTTCCATGGTATTCGCCTTCCTCCGCAAAGCAATACCGGCATGCCAGATTGCAGTCGTGGGCGATATGAAGGCAAAGCGCTTTTACCACCGTCTGGCGTTTCTTAAAATCCATAATGGCGTCCCGGTAAATGTCCTCCGTAAAGAGCTGTCCCGCCTTCTTCAGTTCCTCGCACTCGGCCAGCGCATCCTCTGCTTCCTTGCGGCTCCAGGTGCGCGTCAGCGCATCCATGATTTCCGCGGGACTCTTTTTTTCATTCATCATGCGTATCGCTTCATATATAATATCATCCGCCAGATGAACGGCTCCGCTGTTTGTGTCCAGGACAATGCTGTAACCATTGTTTTTATATTGATAGACCACGTTTCTCACACATCCTATTTCCAAAGTACTTATAATAAGCAGCGAATCTTATATCCGCTGCTTACCCGTATACCCTATTTTCTATTTTCGCAGCTCTGGTTTCCCACTGTGCAGGAAGTCTTGCAGGCTGACTGGCAGGACGTCTGACATTCGCCGCATCCTCCCTTTTTCAATGAGTTCTGCAGACTCTGTGTGTTCAATGTTTTAATATGTTTCATGGCACATTCCTCCCTAATTTATACCTTTCTTCAGGCTATCTGCCCCTAAGTATACCATGGTTCCCTCTGAATCTCAATATTTTTTTTCATTTATCAAAATTTCCTAAAATGAAATTTTAAATTCCACCGCCCGCTTATGCGGTGGAATTTACTCCT
>JAUNFZ010000017.1 GCA_030524785.1 Eubacteriales bacterium | reverse complement strand
GGTACTTTGGGATGCTATATTCATTTTGAAATTACATTTTGCGAAAACTCAAGAAGGCAAAGCGTAACAAAAATATCGTAGATAGCCCGTACGGCCGCTTCAAAATCTTCGTTGCTGACGCCGATAATAATATTCAGCTCGCTGGAACCCTGATCAATCATCCTGATGTTGATATTCGCATGAGCCAGCGCGGAGAAAATCCGCCCGGCAGTTCCTCTGGTAGAACGCATCCCGCGGCCTACCACGGCAATCAGTGCGAGATCCGATTCCACCTCCAGGTAATCCGGCCGCACCGCCCTGTGGATCCCGGCCAATACCTTCTGCTCTTTTTCTTCAAACTCTGACTGATGCACAAACACGCTCATTGTATCAATTCCCGAAGGAATATGTTCAAAAGAGATGCCGCTGTCCTCAAATACGCTTAACACTTTGCGTCCAAACCCGATCTCGGAGTTCATTCTGTCCTTCTCAATATTTACCGCCGCAAAGCCCTGTTTTCCGGCGATGCCCGTGATTGTGTATTTCGGCTTCTTGCAGGTGCTTTCCACAATCATAGTACCCGGAGCGGCAGGGTCGTTGGTGTTTCGGATATTGATGGGAATTCCCTCGCTTCTCACCGGAAAAATCGCCTCATCATGAAGCACGGAGGCGCCCATATAAGCCAGCTCCCGCAGTTCCCGGTAGGTGATCGTCTCAATCGGTTCCGGATTTTCTACCAGATGGGGGTCCGTTACCAGAAATCCCGACACATCCGTCCAGTTCTCATACATATCGGCTTTCGCCGCCCTTGCCACAATAGAACCGGTAATGTCGGAACCGCCTCTCGAAAAGGTCTTGATCTTTCCGCCGGGCATACTTCCGTAAAATCCCGGAATCACTGCATATTCCGACTTCTTCAGCCGCTCGGAAAGAATCTTGTTCGTCTTTTCCGCGTCAAAGATCCCGTTATCGTCGAAAAAAATTACCTCCGCCGCATCGATAAAATCAAAGCCAAGATATGCCGCCATAATGATGCCGTTTAAGTATTCCCCGCGGGACGCCGCATAATTTCTGCCGGCTCCTTTTTCGAAAAAATCATGGATCTGTTCAAATTCTTTTTCCAGAGACAGCGTAAGCCCCAGTCCCTCGATGATCTCGTCATACCGTTCCCGGATCTTCTTCAGTTTTTCGTCAAAATTTTTTCCTCCGATTGCCGTCTCATAACACTCATATAACATGTCGGTTACTTTTATATCTTTGTCAAAGCGTTTCCCCGGAGCGGACGGAATCACATATCGCCTGGATTTTTCTGCGCGGATAATACTTCCGGCCTTTTGGAACTGCTGCGCACTCGCCAGAGAGCTCCCTCCAAATTTCACAACCTTTTTCATTCCCTGCGTTCCTCCTGTGTAATATGCAAAGTCAATTGGCTGCCGTCACGGTTTCCTGCCCACATTCACAAAAGCAGCCATCTGCGAATCATATAACCGGTTATATATTTTACTGCATTTCGCGCAAAAAAGCTAGTGAAAATTCATTGGATGTGTTAAACTATTTGAAAAACTGAAGTGAAATGTTTATTTCCACTCTGAAAAACAAAGGAATTGAGGAACAGACATGATTTTGGCATGTAATCATATCAGAAAATCTTTTGGCGACAATACCGTTCTGTCGGACGTCACTTTTCATATAGAAGAACGCGAAAAAGCTGCCGTTGTAGGTATCAACGGCGCAGGCAAATCCACACTTTTAAAAATTATTGTAAAGGAGCTTTTGTCGGATAGCGGCGACGTGGTCATCTCAAAGGGAGTTACGCTTGGCTATCTTGCACAGCAGGACGCCGTATCCGGGCATCACACCATCTACGAGGAACTTCTTTCCACAAAACAGGATATCCTTGTCCTTGAAGACAAGCTCCGCACCCTGGAACGCGATATGGCCCATCAGGAAGGCAGCGCGCTTTCGGCGGCTCTGGAGTCCTATAACCGTCTGAGCACGGAATTTGAAAACAAAAACGGCTACGCCTACCGCAGCGAGATTACCGGCATTTTAAAGGGCCTTGGATTTGAAGAAGAAGAATTTTCAAAATATATCGACACCCTGTCGGGCGGGCAGAAAACCCGGGTGGCATTAGGAAAGCTTCTGCTCACCCGCCCCGGGCTTCTTCTCCTGGACGAGCCCACCAATCATCTGGATATGAATTCCATTGCCTGGCTGGAAACTTATCTTCAAAATTATCCGGGCGCCGTCCTGATTGTAGCCCATGACCGGTACTTTTTAAACCGGGTTGTCACAAAAATTGTGGAACTGGACAACGGACATTCCACTGTATTTCCCGGAAACTACACAGCCTACGCCCAAAAGCGGGCTATGCTCCGGGAAGCCAGGATGAAGGCATATTTAAACCAGCAGCAGGAAATCCGCCATCAGGAAGCTGTTATTTCAAAGCTTCGCTCCTTCAACCGTGAAAAGAGTATCAAGCGGGCGGAAAGCCGCGTAAAAATGCTGGACAAAATAGAGCGCCTCGATAAGCCCACAGAAATTGCAAGTGAAATGCGCATCCATCTTACGCCGCGTGTGACCAGCGGCAACGATGTTTTAACCGTTAAAGGTCTTTCCAAAGCCTTTGGCCGGCAGCAGCTTTTCACTGATTTAAATTTTGAAATCAAGCGCGGCGAACGCACGGCAATCATTGGAGATAACGGCACCGGGAAAACCACCCTCTTAAAAATCATTAATCATGTGTGTGAACCGGATGCCGGCAGTTTTTCCTTGGGCAGCAAGGTACATATTGGCTATTACGATCAGGAGCACCACGTACTCCACCCGGAAAAAACGTTATTTGAGGAAATTTCAGACACATATCCGGAGCTTACCAACACACAGATACGAAACGTACTGGCTTCCTTCCTCTTTACCGGTGATGATGTGTTTAAGCAGATTGCCGATTTAAGCGGCGGGGAACGGGGGCGCGTCTCTCTGGCAAAGCTGATGCTCTCTGAAGCCAATTTCCTGATACTGGACGAGCCTACCAACCACCTGGATATTACTTCAAAGGAAATCCTGGAAAATGCGCTGAAAAATTACAGCGGCACGGTGCTCTACGTATCCCACGACCGCTATTTTATCAACGAAACAGCCACCCGCATCATGGAGCTGACCGGCAGCACACTGGTAAATTATATTGGAAATTATGACTATTACCTTGAGAAAAAGGAAGAACTGACCGCCATTTACGCTCCTCAGGCAGCGCTTCAGAATGTCGGCGGATTTTTCGGAAGTACTGCCGCACGAAACGAAAGCAGCGGTGAAACCGACACAAAACGCGACTGGAAGCAGCAGAAAGAGGAACAGGCCCGGGAACGCAAGCGCCAGAATGATCTCAAAAAGACAGAAGAACAGATTCAGGCGCTGGAGGCCAGGGACGCCGAAATCGACGCTCTGCTTTCGGATCCTTCGGTCTACTCTGACGTTTCCCGCTGCCTAAAGCTTAACAACGAAAAATTTGAGCTTTCCCAGGAACTGGAAAAGCTCTATGAATTGTGGGAGAGCCTGATGTGAGTGCTCTCCCTCATTTTGTTTTCTTCCGGAGGCCTTTTATAATTCTTCCGGAATCACTTTATAATTTCTCCTAGAAGGCCCTTTGCAATTTTTCCCGGAGGCCTTTTACAATTTCTCCCGGATTGCTTTAATAAAATCTCTGCTGTTTAGAACCGTCACTTCCGGCAGCGTGGTAATCAGCGCAAGGTCCTTCGTCATCTTTCCTTCTTCAATTGTGGCAAGCGTAGCCGCCTCCAGCCGGTCTGCAAAAGCCATAAGCTCCGGCAGATGGTCCAACTCTCCACGCTTTCTTAACGCACCGGTCCAGGCAAAGATCGTAGCCACGGAATTGGTGGAGGTCTCCTCCCCGGCAAGATGCTTGTAATAATGGCGCTGTACAGTTCCGTGAGCCGCCTCGTACTCATAACAGCCCTCCGGGGAAACCAGCACAGAAGTCATCATAGCCAGCGAGCCAAATGCGGAGGATACCATATCGCTCATTACATCCCCGTCGTAATTCTTGCATGCCCAGATATAACCGCCCTCCGATTTCATGACCCGGGCAACCGCATCATCGATCAGCGTATAGAAATAAGTGATTCCCGCCGCTTTGAACCGTTCCTCATACTCCGCCTCAAAAATCTCCTGCATAATATCCTTAAAGGTATGATCGTACTTTTTGGAAATCGTATCCTTCGAGGCAAACCAGAGATCCTGCTTCGTATCCAGCGCATACGTAAAGCAGCTTTTCGCAAAGCTTCGGATAGATTTCTCTGTATTGTGCATCCCCTGCAGAATCCCCGGGCCCGTAAACTCGTGAATCAGCTCCCTCGTCTCATTTCCATTTTCATCCGTAAAGACCAGTTCTGCTTTGCCTGGCTTTGAAACCTTCATCTCAGAAGCACGGTAAACATCACCGTAGGCATGTCTGGCAATCGTAATCGGCTTTTTCCAGGTGCGCACATTCGGTTCAATCCCTTTTACAATAATCGGCGCACGAAATACAGTGCCGTCAAGGATTGCACGAATCGTGCCATTGGGGCTTTTCCACATTTCCTTTAATTTGTATTCCTCCATGCGAGCGGCGTTCGGCGTAATGGTGGCGCATTTTACCGCCACTTTGTATTTCTTTGCAGCCTCGGCGCTCTCCACAGTAATTTTATCGTCCGTTTCATTTCTCTTTTCCAGGCCAAGATCATAATATTCTGTCTTCAGATCCACAAAGGGCAGAATCAGTTCCTCCTTGATCATCCTCCAAAGGATTCTTGTCATCTCATCCCCGTCCATCTCCACCAGCGGAGTCATCATTGCAATTTTACTCATTCTCCTGCTCCTTTCCCGGCATAATGCCGGTCTTTTCTGTTTTATGCATAATCGCAACAGAACGTCTGCGCGATAATTTACAATTTCTATCCTGCGTCAAAGTGCGGCGCGATTCTTTTGTTTATATAGTCTGTGAACCAGGTGAACAATGTTGACAAAAGAATCACGGCTGCTATAGTAAATATTACTGCAAGCACTTCTGCCACAGCCATTCCTCTTAAATTATAAATATGCTGAAAGACTGCGCACGAAAAAGTAAACATTATCGGATACTGAAGCAGATATACATTCCAGGAAATTTTGCCTAAAAACCTTAATGATCTGCCAGACAAACATTTATCATAAAAATTGCTGTTAAAAACGATAAGTAAAAAAACAATACCCGTTACTATTTCTCTCAGCACATAGTCAGTCAGATAACTGGAATTCGATAACACCGTCAGCATAATAATAAGTACTGTAGATATTACGTTAAGTACCGAATGATTAAACGGAACAAACCCTGGCTCACAGTACAGATCGCCAATGGCAAATCCAATAATAAACAACAATAAATCCGTATGATAAAACAAAGCGCACAGCATAATAAAAAAGAATAATTTATATGATTTTTTCCATCCTTGCGTCACGGAGGCTATGGCATAGCATAAATACCCCCCCCACAAGAAACAGTACATAGGCCACGTAAAGCTGACATAGGGATTCATCCCCTGATACTTCCACAGATCAAACACAGAAATTTTTATTACGTTCAGCAAGTCAGGTACAAAATTATTATGTCCCAGCGCCCAGGAACTAAAACATGACGTGTCGGGAAAATAGCACGCGAACAGTTTGAATTTCATCAGAAAATAAGAAATCATGGACACTGCCAATATAGGGTACATAAGTTTAACATACCGCATAAGTATTGACCTGGGAGATACCTTTTTTGTCCTTTCAAATGACATTCTGATTCCAATGCCTGTGATAATGAAAAATCCAAAAACAGAAGTTCGGCCGATCGCCTGCCAGAAATATGAAATCTTCTCAACTAAAACGCTGGTATTGTTCGCCATAATAAATCCATCGCGTTCCGCCTCAAACAATAACCATAAATGATGCAATAATACCGTAATACATAAGATACCTTTGATGCTTGATAAAAATTTTAAATTACTTTTTTCGTTCATTGCTTTTGTGACCTTCTGCTTCGGCTATATTTAATATCCATATATTAAATCAACAGTGATTCAACTGTCAAGACAAAATCGGCTTCTTTGCACAGCACAATATAGTGCCTGAAAATTTCTTTGAAGCACATCTTAGCAATTCGCGCGAAACAGCCGGCTATTTTCCAGCCGGCTGTTCCTCTTTTTCCTATACCTGCCGCATCTATTTCTGACCTGGCCGAAGGCTACTTTGCACAGAACTCATGATTGTGCAGGAGTTCATGCTCCCTGCCCTTGAGCAGGCCATCATAGAGAGAGGTAATCATCGGATTTTCATCACATTTTTTGATAACAGATACACTGTCCGCGCGGTAAATGCCCGCTGTCCGCGCCGCCTTGGTGCGGTTTCCTGCAAGCCTCGGCTGGCCGCCGCCCATCACGCAGCCCCGCCGGCACGCCATGATCTCGATCAGGTGATACTCTTTTTTTCCGCGTTTCACCTGCTCCATAATCTCCTTCGCGTTTGCCAGGCCGCTGGCCACGCAGATCTTAATCTCCATGCCGTCATAGGGAACTGAAAATTCCCGGATAAATCCTTCACTGCGGACGCCGCACTCCGAAATCTCCTTCAGAGTCTCTTTGTCGTGGTTCGGCGCCAGCCGCCGTATTACCGCCTCTGTCACTCCGCCGGTCACGCCGAAAATCACGCCGCCTCCGGAGCCAAAGCCAAAGGGAATATCCGAAGATTCCGGCTCCAGCTCTGCAAAATCGATGCCGGTCGTCTTAATCATATCGATCAGCTCTGTGGTCGTCAGCACGAAATCCGTATCTTTTTCGCCCTTCGTGTAGCTATTTTCACGGTTCGCCTCCATCTTTTTGGCCGTACAGGGCATAATGGACACCATCACCGTCTTTTTGCCGCCGCCATTTTCCGGGGCGCGGAAATATTCCTTTACCACCGCCGACAACATTCCCTGGGGCGAGCGGCAACTGGATACATTTTCCTCAAACTCTGGGAACTGATCTCCCACAAACTTCACCCAGGCCGGGCAGCAGGACGTCAGAAGGGGCAGCTTTCCGCCATTTTTTATCCGGTCCAGAAATTCTGCAGATTCCTCCATGATCGTCAGATCTGCGCTGAACGCCGTGTCGTACACCTCGTCAAAGCCCATGCGGTGAAGCACGTTCACGATTTTTCCCATCACGCTTCTGCCCTTTGGAAGCCCAAAGGCGTCTCCCACCGCCACCCGGACTGCCGGAGCCACCTGCGCTACTACCCGTACATCCGGATCCGCCAGAGCATCCCATACGCCTCCCCGGTTGTGTTTAATACTGATGGCGCCGGTGGGACAAAAGATCCTGCACTGGCCGCAGTTCACACACTTCGTCGAGGCAATCTCCCGGTCAAAGGCCGGCATCACCATGGCGTCGGAGCCCCGGTGCGCAAACCCCAGCGCGCCTACGCCCTGAAGTTCTTCGCAGACCCTCACACAGTTTCCGCAGAGGATACATTTGTTGGGATCCCTTACAATAGAGGGAGAGCTGAAATCCAGCGGCCGCCTCTCTTTATAGTTTTCAAAGCGAACCTCCATAACGCCGAAACGTTTTGCCAGCGTCTGCAGATTACAATCGCCGCTCTTTTCACAGGTAAGGCAGTCCCTGCAATGGGCGGCCAGAAGCAGCTCAATAATCAGTTTTCTGTATTTGCGCAGTTTCCCTGTGTTGGTAAAGATTACCATGCCGTCCCTTGGTTCTTCTGAACAGGACGCAAAGGTCCTGCCTCTCTCGTCCTCCACCGTACAGAGGCGGCAGGCACCGAAGGTAGACAGCTCGGAATGATAGCACAGCGTTGGAATGTCGATGCCTGCATTACGGATGACGGACAGGACATTCTTTTCATCGGTAAATTCTACTTTTCTACCGTCAATTGTCATTGTTCCCATATTCGTCCCTCCTTACGCTTCCACATAAACTGCATCAAACGCACAGTTGTCTTTACAAGCCTCGCATTTAATACAGATATTCGGATCAATGTGATAACACTCTTTGCGGACGCCCGTAATCGCTCCCACCGGGCAGTTCTTTGCACACTTGCCGCAGCCCTTGCAGTATTCCGGGTTGATCACAAAGCGGCGCATTGCCTGGCAGACCTTCGCTTTACATTTCCTGTCCACAATATGTTCTTCATACTCCTTCCGGAAGGTTTTAAGGGTACTCAGCACCGGCAGCGGCGCACTTTTTCCAAGGCCGCACAGCGCCATGCTCTTAACCATCTCCGCCAGCTCCTCCAGGCGGTCCAGATCCTCAAGCTCTCCCCTGCCTCCAACAATTTTTCCAGAATCTCCAGCATACGCTTCGTGCCCTCCCGGCAGGGAACGCATTTTCCGCAGGATTCTCTCTGGGTGAAGCTCATGAAGAAGCGGGCTACTTCCACCATACAGGTATGGTCATCCATGACAACCAGTCCGCCGGAGCCCACAATCGCCCCGTACTTCTTGATGGATTCAAAATCAAGCGGAACATCCAGATGCTCCTCCGTCAGGCATCCGCCGGAAGGTCCGCCGATCTGTACTGCTTTGAAGCTTCCGCCGTCCTTCAGCCCTCCGCCGATATCAAAAATAATCTCCCTGAGCGTAGTTCCCATGGGAACCTCGATAAGGCCCGTATTCTGAATCGTACCGGTCAGAGAAAAGGTCTTTGTTCCCGGAGTTCCCTCTGTGCCCATGGTACGGTACCACTGCGCTCCATTCAATACGATTTTCGGAACATTCGCAAAGGTTTCCACATTGTTCAGAACCGTAGGTTTCGCCCACAATCCCTTCTCCACTGTCCTTGGCGGTTTCACACGGGGCATACCGCGGTTTCCCTCAATGGAAGCTGTCAGCGCGCTGCCCTCCCCGCAGACAAAGGCTCCCGCTCCGCGATTGATATGCATGTGGAAAGAAAAATCGGTCCCAAGAATGTGATCGCCCAGCATATGGCGTTTTTCCAGCTCCGCAATCGCATGTTTCAGCCGTGCCACCGACATTGGATATTCAGCCCGCACATATATGTAGCCGTTGGCAGAGCCCACCGCATAGCCTGCAATCATCATGCCCTCAATCAGCTTATAGGGATCCCCTTCCATCACGGAACCGTCCATAAATGCTCCCGGATCTCCCTCATCGCCATTGCAGACAATGTAGCGCTCTTTTTCCGCCTGCCCGGCCACCTGTTTCCATTTTCTTCCTGTGGGGAACCCGCCGCCGCCCCGTCCGCGCAGCCCGGATTGATCCACCACATCCACCACTTCACTTGGCGTCATCTCAAAGAGCGCCTTTTCAAAAGCTGTAAATCCGCCGCCTGCCAGGTATTCTTCAAAGGATTCCGCATCAAATTTTCCACAGTTTTCCAGCACAACTCTGGTCTGCTTCGCAATAAAAGGAATCTCGTCGGGACTGCGGTAGGACACGCCCTTCTGGCTGTAGAAAAGGCTCTCCACCACGTCGTCTCCCCTGACGGAGCGCTCAAAAATCTCCTTGCAGTCTTCAATCTTTACCTTCGTATACTGAGTGACCCTGTCCCCTTTTTGAATACGCACCAGCGGGCCAAGCTCGCATACGCCCTGGCATCCTGTTTTCTTCACTCCAACATGGCTGTTTCCGTCATGGGGCGCAAAGTCAACACTGACGCCAGGTTCGTCTTTTGCAATCTTTAAGAACTCCTCATAAATCTTCTGGGAACCGGTTGCAATGCAGCCGGTGCCGGAACAGACCAGAATACGGCAGTCATAGGAATCCAATTCCTGCCTGGCAGCCGCAGCCGCACTTCTCAACGCTTCTCTGTTTTCAATCATGCTTTTCACCTCGCAATCCCTGAATCAGCTCCAGTACCTTTTCCGGCGTCATTTTGGGATGAACATCTTCGTTTACCATAACGGTAGGCGCCAGCCCGCAGGCGCCCAGGCAGGAAACAGTCTCCACCGTAAACATCATATCATCGGTGGTATGCTTCTTCGCGCTCAGCCCCAGCTCCTTCTGGAACGCCTCCAGAATCGGCGTGGATTTGCGCACATGGCAGGCCGTCCCGTCGCACACCTTTATGACATATTTCCCTTTGGGCTCAAAGGAGAAATTTTCATAGAAAGTAGCGACGCTGAAGGCTTTCGCCTCTGTGATGCCGATCTGCCCGGCCACATAGGTGAGCAGTTCCCCCGGCAGATAACGGTACACGCCCTGAATATCCTGCATAATTGGAATCAGGGATGCCGGTTTTCTGCCGTAGAAAGCGATGATTTCATCCGCCTTCTCATAATACGTTTGGTCTAGCATAGTTCGCCCTCCTCGGATTATATATTTTGCACAATATTTTTTAATAATTATACCATTTATTGTCTAAAAGCACAATTATAGATATATATTTAACATACATATTTCGCGGGTTTTTCTGCATATTTGCGGCATCTTTTTGCAAAAGTTCAAAAAAGGAGGCTGCCGCTTTCACGATGAAAAAATCGCGAAGCAGCAGTCTCCTTTGATTCTCTGTTTTCAGGAAGCTTTCCGGGTCATTCATATACAATGACCGGCGTTCCCACCGACACTACGCTGTAAATGATCTGCACCTGATCATACGGTGTATTCACGCATCCATGGGAGCCGTTTGTCAGATAAATGCTTCCTCCAAATTCACTTCTTGACACCAGGTCGTGTATTCCAACGTCGCCGTTAAAAGCCATCCAGTAATCCACCGGAGCCGCGTAGCCCTCTCCCCGAAGCGTATAATTGCGCATCTTTGAATCAATCGCCCAGACGCCCCCTGCGGGAGTTCCATGATTCGTATTCGGATTTCCCGTTACCACCGGAGTATCTACTACAAGAGATCCGTTTTCGTAACACCACATACGCTGTTGGGAAATGCAGACTTCCACATAAGTATCTCCGATGTCGTTGGTATCACGGCTCATTGCCGAGTAAATATAAACCGGCTCCATCCTCCCGGTGTACTTCTTACGAATCGCCTCAAGAAGCTGTTCCAGGGTCGCTTCCTGATCCATCAGCCAGCCGTAATCTCCTCCAAACAGGCTGACCGTATAGCCAAGGGAAGTATAAAACTCTCTGCCCAGTCCGAAGGTATCATAGGTATTGGCCAGCGACGTCACGTATTGGCCCACAAGGTTCTCATCCAGCGCATACGTGCCGTCCGCCTGTTTCACCAGCCACTCACGAATCTGCCCGGCATCCACGATCTCCTGGCGGTCACCAAAATCATAGGTAATATCGGCACCCATAAAGACATTGATCGCATCGGCTTCCCTGTTCAGCGCTTCGTCCTCCTTAAAGACGGCAGGTTTTTTGTAGCAGTCGGCTTCCTCCAGCGATATGCTGCTTTTTCCCGCGTCCAGCGCATCACACACCGCCTGATACGTTTTTTCACTGTCCAGGGTTGTGCCTATTACCTCCGGGGCCACCACAAATTTGCTGCCTTCTGCCGTTATATATGCGTCGCTGGGCGGCACAGCCTTTGTCTCATCCATGCAGTCCAATCCGTTCAGGGCCTCCTTTACCATTTCCTGGTCGTAGGTAAATGCAGCCGAAAAAGAACTCTGCCTGTTTAGCAGCGTCATCACCGGCCACAGAAAGGAATACTGTTCTTTAAGAAGCCTGTCCACACCGCCGTCGTCCCTAAACTTCAGGCCAATCTGCCCGGCAGTAATCTGTGTCTTCATATCCTCCCGTCCGCAAATCTGCATTTCATATTCCTGAAGCTTTTCCGCCACCGCCTGCTTTGCCTGCGCCGACGTCATACGGCTACAGTCGGCTCCGTAAAGTATCGTTCCGCCGTAAAAATGAAATCCAAAATATACTGCAACGGCGACGTAGAGCGATACCGCGACGCCTGCAGCGGCCAGGAGAAATTTTTTTCTCATCTGTCGTTTTCTTTTTGCTCGTACCTGCTCGTAGTGCTTCTCTCTGCTTCTTCTCATCCTGGGCATTTTTTCGCCTTCTTTATCTTTTTATTTATTCCCGCGAACAACGAGCCAAGTAGCCGCACTTGTGCGGATATTTGACGGCTGCCGCGAGGTGCACATCCTTTGTATTATGGAAACGCAGTCTCCTATGGTGCAAAAAAATTCCCGGCAGCTTCTGCCGCCGGGAGTTCTGAAGGAGGTATTTCTTTATTGTGTATTCTCGTTGCTTTGAGATTTATCCAAATTCAAAGTTCGGCAGCTGTTCACCCATACAGCTGCGGCGGCAAACTGGACAGGCCGGTCTGGTTGGATGCTGCGCTTTCTCCAGGAGCACATCTCATGTACCAAGCAGGTTTCCTGACTGACAGATTCACACCGGCTCCGCCTTCTCACGCACGGGCGGCGCAATGGCATTTTGGAGTCTGCTACCTGAACACAGTGACCGGTTCGCTTGGGATTTTCACCCAATTCCCTTTTCAGAGCACCTCTCTTGGAAGCTCTGCACTTGATACAGCAATATTCAATTACACATCCCTAGTATAAACGGCTATACACTATTTGTCAATCATAATCTATCCGCAGCGGCACTGTGGCTGCTGCGAAATGGCCCATCGCTGCCGGACAGCCGCCGCTGCTGCGGCGGCCACAGCCTCTAAACTACCGCTGCGGCTGGCCCATCTCCCTCTGAACTGCCGCTGCGGCTGGCCCACCGTCGCTAAGCTTTGCCCGCCTCCTGCCTTATAGGATACCGGAAAGATCTGCCAGAATCAAAAGCTGCAGGGCCATCATCATGGGAACGCTGACGGCAAATTTATTCTTTTTCGTCTTATGGTGAAAAAGAATCATCCCAAGAAACGCGCCAACCGCTCCAAAGGCGCCGGCAAGCGTCAGCAGCGTGCGCTCTGAAATGCGCCATTTCCCCTTTATCGCATAATATTTATCAAGGCCAAAGGCGGCAAAGGCCGCCAGATTTATGATCAGCAGATAAATTGTACAGATTGTCCACAACATTTATTGTCTCCTCCCGGCGGCAAAGCATCGGCTGCTCCCCGGCTCTTAGCCGCTGCACTCTATATTTATTATACCGGCTTTGAAAACTCTGTCAATAAATTTCAGGGCAGGTGCCGCCGGACTTGGACCGGCGCCAAGGGGATTTTCTGTCCCGGCGCATATCAGGCTTGGGCTGGCGCCAGGAGAGTTCTCTGCCCTGGCGCGTACCAAGCTTGGGCTGGCGCCAGGGGGATTTTTCTGTCCTGGCGCGCACTGGACCTGGGCTGGCGCCAGAAAGATTTCTCACTCTGGCGCCTTTGCCCTCTCCTCTACTCGTCAAAAACAACTTCCGTATGATGCAGCGCTCTCTCGTCGAGCAGTTCTTTAAATGTTTTTGTCTCTTTGTCCGTCTCATAAGTGTCGGACCAGTAATAGCCCTTCAATTCATCCATGTATTCAATGTAGTCGCAGATATAAATGTCGATTTTTGATACGTCCCTGTCCTGGATCGCCCAGACATTTGTTCTTCCGCCGGAGCCATAGGGCAGCAGATCTCCGTTGGCATCCACCGCCGCCACAAAATAGCCGGCTTTCGAGGGCGCAGTTTCAAAATCAGGTTCAACCGTATCCACCGTAATCTCAAAGGGCGTCTTTGTGACAGTAGTCACGCCAAGGCCATTTTCATCTGTATCGTTGATTTCCTTCACCACAGTGTCCTCATGGTTTTTCTTTACGTCCACCTTAAAGTTCCAGGGGCCCTCCAGAGTCCAGTTCGTGTATTTATTTGGGTATTCGGCGGCTTCCGGATACATCTCGTAATAAGAGTTCCACATCGCATTATAAAGCTTGTGTTCAATCTCTTTCTGCTCGTCCGTAAGGCTATCATAAACCTCCGGATCCGTATTGGCCTCTCCCTTTAAGAAGTCCAGACCATTTTCATCCAGGCCGGCGTTATATTCATCCGTAAGTTCCTGGGGCATCTCAGGAAGACCGCCTCTGTCTTCCCGGTCACCAACAATCTGTGCCAGGGACAGCTCAACGTCAAATTCCTCCGGGATCTCTAGGGTCTCAACCTCCCCTGTCGCTTCATCGTACCGCTTGTTTATATCCTCCAGATCTATGCGAAGCACGCCGGCATAGGTGTGTTCATCCACAAACTCTCCATCCAAATACTCTGTGATTGGCTGGAGCTCCGGCTGAAAGCTGACCGCCATTTTGCTGCCGTAAAGGTTGATGGCTGGTTTGCCCTCCTGGTCTGTCAGCGTTTCCGGGAAAGCTTCCTCAGACTCAATCAGCATGCTTATATAAAGTGCTGCGTCATTGCAGTAAATCTCCGACAGCGTTACCGTAACCCCATCCACTGTTTTTGTATACTCGCCGTCTGCTGCAGGCTGTTCTTCTGCGGATACGTTCTCAGCGGCGCCACTCTCCTGACCTGCTGCAGATGCTTCCCCGGCGGCGCCATTCTCCTGACCTGCTGCGGATGCTTCTCCGGAAGCGCTGCTTTCCTGCCCCGCTGCAGATGCGTCCTCGGAAAGCGGCTTTGCATATTTGCTGTAGTCTCCCGAAAATCCCAGTGAGCTTCCGATTTCCTCAAAAACGTGGCCTACCAGGGGGATGTTTGCCGCCAGCGCCGGATTGGAAATGCATACCATCGAAAAAGCTGCCGCTGCGGCTGCCAGACCCGCAAGTCCCTTCGTCCAGCCTGAGCGCAGGCCCTGCCATTTTCTGTTTTTCTTTTCCTCCTTCGCGCCGTCCGTCTGCTTCGTCCGGCTTAAAATTTCATCAAAAGCATCCTTTTTTGCCGCTTCCACATTTTGGGGAATGGCAAATTCTCTGTTCAATGTCTTTTCAATTTTGTCATCCAGCCGTGATTTTGCTGCTGTATTGAAGTCTATTTTCTTTTTCATCTGAAACTCCTCCTCTGTCCTGCCTGCTGCCATGATGCTGTTTTCCGGGCTGACCTCCCGGAGTGTCTGTGTACGCCGTGCGAAGCTGCTCTCTTGCTCTCGCAAGCCTGGTCTTTACCGTATTTTCATTCATATCCAGAAGCTCTGCGATTTCCGCAATTTTGAATCCCTCCACATAGTGAAGAATCAGAATGATACGGTATTTTTCCTCTACCTGCGCAAGCATCTCCTTAAATTCAAACTCTGCCAGAGATGCATCCATCCGCGAAACCTCCGGGAAATCCTCCTGAAGATTCAAGCTGCGGTAATGCCTCAGTATGCCGTTGCACTCATTAATCAGAATACGTATCATCCACGTTTTAAAATACTCCGGCCTGTTCAGCGTATGTATCTTTTCAAAGCATGTCAGTATGGTATCCTGTATCGCATCGGCGGCGTCCTCATCATTGTTCAATATCCCGCGGGCCACTTTATACATTGCCAGTGAATTGCGCTCCATCAGTTCCAGAAATGCATCTGTATCTGATTTCATCGCTCTTTTTACAAGCTGTATCACAATCAGCCCTCCTTTCCGGGCTACGCCCGTTCTCTCATCCGAATGATTTGTTCTGCAATTGCTTTACAACTATTAGATGGGAAAAACGGGCGAAAGGTTTCAGATGATCTTAATTTTTTATGCGTTTACAATATGATAATAGCTCTTTGCGGTGATGCTGTAAACCAAAATATAAACCAGCGTAAAAATCGCCGCCACAGCCGCCGTCACTCCAGCAAACAGCAAAATGTTGTTCATATAAAAGGCCTGCAGAATTTTTGTCATCAGCCGGAAGGCGGCAAGGCAGTGCAGCAGCGCCGTTCCCAGAGGAAGGAAAAAGAGAATCAGTATCTGGCTTCGGATGGAGCGTTTTACCTCCTTTTTATCCATCCCCACCTTTTTCAGAATCACATACCGGTTCTGATCCTCATAGCCCTCTATGATCTGCTTATAATAAATAATCAGTACTGTGGCCATTAAAAACAGCGTCCCCAGGTATATTCCAAGAAACAGGATGCCGCCGTATAATTGATACAGATCATCCCGGGCCAGAGTACGGCTGTCGCTGTTATAATTTGTAATTCTGCTGTCCGCCTGCAACTTTTCTTCCAGACGGTGATAAAATGCCGCCGATTCTTCCTGTGTACCTCCCGCGTCAAATTCCACCTCAAATACCATGGAACTGGGAGTTTCGTAAGCCTCCTTTTGAGCCAGGTATATGCGCTGCAGCACCTCGTCATTGCTTACAACAATATTCATCCAATCCGGCGCGACATTCTGCATCTTGTTGCTCACAGGAAACGTCTCAAGCTCCGCCGCCGTCTGATATTCTTCTCCCATAATTCTGAAGGTTTCCGAAAGCATATCCCGGCTGTGGAACAAAGCCACCTGATTTCCCTGCAGGGTGAGTTTCTCTCCGGTCAGTTCTTCATACGTCTGCGCCGTAATAAACGTCACCGGCAGCACATCATTCATGCTTATCACAGCGCCGCTGTCAATTTCTGCGCTCAATTCGTTTTCCTTCTTTAGGAATGTAATGTTAATCTCCTGATAGGCACGGTAATTCTGCACCTTGATGCCGAGTTCTTCTGAGACCTCCTGCACGTTCTGTTCGATTGCACTGTGTTCCTCCTGTGTCCCGTCAGAGTTCGTCAGACTGATTTCTGTGGGAAACCGGTCTCTGATAATATCGTCCATCCCCGCATAGAGACAAACGGTGGTGGATATAATCAGCAAAACGCCTGTGGATAAAATTGCAATATTGGCAAGGCCCACCGCATTCTGTTTCATGCGGTAAATCAGACCCGATACCGCCACAAAATGATTCGTCCGGTAATAATAAGCCCTGTTCTTTTTCAGCCGTTTCAAAACCGCAATACTTCCGGCCATAAAAAGGCAGTAAGTACCCACCATCACAAGCAGAACAGCGATAAACAAAGATGTGAGCGCTGCCTGTACATTATCCACCGTAATAGCCATATAGTACCCTGTTCCTGTACACACAGCTCCCAGAACCGCCAGCACCCACCGCGTCTTTGGCTCCCGTTCTCCTGCATTTTCGCTTTTTAAGAGCTCAATCGCAGAAACCCTGCGCACGGAGCGCACGTTTGAAAAGAAAATCAGAAGAAAGATTACCGCAAAGAGCGCCGCTGTTCTTCCAACCGCTGAGGGATAAATCTGGTAGGGCACAGAAACGGAAAAACGAAATACCTTTAGGATTCCAAGAAACATCAGCCGGTCTAAAAGTATTCCAAGAGCCAGGCCGCCGCCGATCCCCACGGCTGCCAGAAACAGTGTTTCCCAGAAAAGCACGCCCGTGATATGGCGTTTTTCCAAACCAAGTATGTGATACAGCCCGAGCTCGCGCTTTCTTCGCTTCATCAGAAAGCTGTTTGTATAGAAAATAAAGATCACAGCAAAGATGCCGATAATATATACTCCAAATTCCAGCGTATCCTTTACCGCTCCGTGTTCTGTGATAACCGGATTTTTGCCGATGCTGCACATGCTGTAGAACATGGCGGCCGTCATAACAATCGTCAAAAGAAAAGGCACATAGAACCTGCGGTTTCCACGTATGTTTGTCAGAGCCATCGTGCGGAAAATACTCTTACTCATGACGATCACCGCCCGTCGTCAGAATGGTCAGCGTATTGGATATTTTTTCAAACATCACTTCGTTGGAGGCGTCTCCACGGTAGATCTGGTGAAATACCTCTCCATCCTTGATAAACATCACCCGCTTTGCATGGCTGGCAGCTTTGATCGAATGTGTCACCATCAAAATGGTCTGACCGTCCCGGTTGATATCCGCAAACAGATTCAAAAGACTGTCCGCCGCCCTGGAATCAAGCGCTCCGGTGGGCTCGTCCGCCAGAACAAGCTTTGGTTTGGTAATCAGCGCCCTTGCCACTGCGGCTCTCTGCTTCTGTCCGCCCGATACTTCGTACGGAAATTTTCTCAGAATATTTCCGATGGACAATTTCTTTGTTATCGCATGGAGCCGTTCCTCCATCTGATGAGCATTGCAGCCGGATAAAACCAGCGGCAGTAAAATATTATCCTCAATCGAAAATGTATCCAGAAGATTAAAATCCTGGAATACAAACCCAAGATTTTCCCGTCGAAAAGCGGAAAGTTCCTGATCGCTGACGGATGAGAGACTTTTTCCATCCAGCTTCACTTCCCCGCCGCTGGGCTGGTCAAGAGCCGCCAGGATATTTAAAAGCGTTGTTTTCCCGGCGCCGGATTCTCCCATGATCGCCACATATTCTCCCTGTTCCACGGAAAAGCTGACATTTACAAGCGCCTGCACCTGATTTCCGCCAAAACGTGTCGTATATACTTTTTTCAAATGATTTACTTCCAAGACTGGCATAATGTTTCCTCCTTCATTTCTTGCCCCGCCCTTTTGACGCGGCGGCCTGCCGCAAACCGTTTGCTTTTTACGGATATATCATAAAACAGGGAAAACAAAGCTGCCATAATTTCAGCTTACGTTTCCCCTGTAAAACCTTACGGTTTCGTAAGATTAAAAAACACTCTTTTTGCAGTCCTTTCAGATGCTCTGCATGAAAACTGTTACCCTGGTTCCCTTTCCCCGCTCAGATTCCACCGCAATCCTGCAGGACAGCCGGTCAAGAATCTGCCGGCACAGATAGAGTCCCAATCCTGTCGCCTTCTTATCCATTCTTCCGTTAAACCCGGTATATCCCTTTTCAAAAATTCTCGGCAGGTCTTCTGCGGAAATGCCGATTCCCGTATCTTCAATGCAAATGCCTGCCGGATCTGCACCATAGATTTTTACCTTCCCTGTATTTGTATATTTCAGCGCATTTGACAAAAGCTGTTCTATCACAAAAACCATCCATTTTTCATCCGTCAGGACGGTCAGTCCTGTCTCCTGAAACTCCAGGGAAATTTTTCTTCCAATAAACATTTTTGCATACTTGCGCAGGGCCTGGCGCACCATTTCATCCAGGCTGCAGGGAGCAAACACAAAGTCGCTGGCATCGGTGCCCAGGCGAAGATACTGCAGCACCATGTCCGTATACTGTTCAATCTTAAAAAGCTCCATAGCCATATCCTTGCTGTTTTCTGATTCCTCTGTCTCAAGCAGCAGGTTCAGGGCGGAAATCGGCGTTTTTATCTGATGCACCCACAGAGTATAATAATCCGTTAAATCGGCATAGGTCTGTGAAAATTCTCTCTCTGAGCGCCTCTTTCTCTCATAAATATCCAGAACAAGTCTCTGGTAATCTTCCTCCAGAAGATCAAAGGGAGCCGGCAGTTCTTCAAGCTGCGGGTATTCCTGCCCGCAAAGGCTGATTACTTTTTTGTGGTGAACACTGTAGCGCCAGAAATCAAAGGCGAGAAAGCCCAAAGCGGCTGCAGCACAAAGAAGCGCAGCGTATCCCACCGCAGAAACAGGCTCTCCATACAGAAAGAATACCAGGGCAAAGCAGCCTATCGCCAGAAGGAACCACAGAATCACTTTATATATGCGCTTTAAATATCCGATCAGGAGTTTACTCCACAAGATAACCAATCCCCTTTTTTGTCAGTATAAAATCGTAAAGCCCCGCCTGTTCAAGCTTCCTGCGAAGCCTTGTCACATTTACCGTCAGCGTATTGTCGTCCACAAAGCTGTCCGATTCCCAGAGGCGTGCCATCAAAGTGTCCCGTTTCACTGTTTTTCCCTTGCTTTCCATAAGCGTCAGCAAAATCCTGTATTCATTTTTGGTCAGCTCGATCAGGCTTCCGTGGTACATAAGGGTCGTGTTGTCCAGATTCAAAACAGCGCCCCGATGCTCCAGAAGATTCGTCTGCCCGCCAAAATCATAAGCCCTGCGCAGCACCGCCTGGATTTTTGCGGACAGAATACTTAAATCAAAGGGCTTGGCGATAAAATCGTCCGCGCCGTAATTGACTGCCATCACAATGTTCATGCTGTCCGCCGCTGAAGATATAAAAATGACCGGCACCTTGGATACCTTGCGTATCTCGCTGCACCAATAATATCCGTTATAAAAGGGCAGGGAAATATCCATGAGAACAAGCTGCGGCAAAAAAGCGGCAAACTCCGCCGCCACATTTGCAAAATCCTTCGGCACCTCCGCCACGTAGCCAAAAGAATTGAGGTATTCACATATTTTATCCGCAATCACACGGTCGTCTTCCACCACAAACACCTTGTATACCATAGCACACTCCTCCTGCCGCCTGAAACCTTTTACTGGCCTGCCAGATATTCCTCCAGGCAGATTCCTTTCTCATAAATTTCCTTTGCCGCCTCATATCCCACGTAGCGGTAATGCCACGCCTCGTGGGCAATTCCTGTGATATCCGCTTTCTCCTCGGGATATCGGTTGATAAAGCCAAACCGGTAGCTGTTGTCCAAAAACCACTGCCATACTGTCTGGGCGTCCTGCACTGTCCAGTCCGCCGTTGTGATATCCACCGCCATGCCCAGCTCATGTTCGCTGGTGCCGGGAAGGGCCACCCATTCCTCCGCCATATCGGCCGCTTCTTCGCGGCTATAGCCCTGGGCAAGATACTCCCCGATTTTTTCTTCCATCTCCGCCTGCTGTGTCTCGTAGGACCGGTAAGAGGAAGAAATGGTAGGATAAATTCCCTCCGAGCGCGCCGCGTCAAACATTTCCTGCAGATATGGATAAATCCGGTTGTCTACCGCCTGTCCATGATCAAGCTGCGTTAATTCCACCTCATAGCCCTCCGGGATAGGATTCCAGCGGTTTACCAAAATGAGCTGCCAGTTTGATGCATCGTTTTCCTGCACATATTCCATACCGACGATTCCATTGCCGGCAGTCTTCGCATACTCTGCGCCGCCCATTTCGCTTCCAGCGGTCTGCGTATATTTTATTTTATCTATTTCATTATCGGCCGCCATAGATACTCCCACTCCGGCTGCCGCCGCAACTGCAGCGATTGCCAGCCACTTTCTTAGTTTCATAATACCATCTCCTTTATACTGCGAATCACGTTTTCTGATATCATCCTATCAGAGAGACGTCTAGGATACGCTAATATAAAGTTGATAATTTCCTAAGAAAACATAAAGTCCGGCGTCCAACTGCCGTCATTGCGGAAGCGTCACTGTAAACACTGTTTTTCCGTCTGTGCTGGCCGCTGTGATTCTGCCGCCGTGAAGCTCAACAATCTCCTTTGCAATCGCAAGCCCAAGGCCCGCTCCACCTGTATTTGTGTTCCGGGCGTCGTCCAGCCGGAAGAACTTTTCAAAGATACTCTCCAGCTTGTGTTCCGGTATCGTTTTGCCCTGGTTGGAAAATGTCACACAAATTTCTTTTTCCTTCTTTCTGGCCTCCACCTCGATTTTCGTTCCGGGGTAACTGTAGGCCACCGCGTTCTTTAATATATTGTTAAAGACGCGGGCCAGCTTGATGGGGTCTGCCAGCAGCATAAGTCCGTCGTCCATCTCCAGCCCCAAAGTATTTTCATGGGCGCTTAAAAGCGGATAAAATTCATCTGTAAGCTGCATCAGCATATAATTCAAATCCACCATTTCCTTCTCCAGCGTAATCTGCTGCAGATTATATCTGGTAATATCGAAAAATTCATTGATCAGCGTCTCAAGCCTGAGCGCTTTTTCCCTGGTGATTTTCACATATTTCGCCCGCTGCTCGGGAGGCATTTCCGGAATCTCCTCCAACAGACTTAAATATCCGATAATCGAGGTGAGCGGAGTTTTAAGATCGTGGGCCAGATATACAATCAGATCATTTTTTCTGGCGGCTTCTTCCTTCAGTATCTGCTCGCTGCGCTGCATGGCTGACCGGATTTCTACAATCTGAGCGGAAATTTCTGCGTACTCCTGTGGAAACACATCCGACGCATTGCGGCCGCCCTGCATGTAATCGTGTATCATTGTGCCCGACTTTGCAATCGATTGCCGCACCCTGATCCGCGCGTAAATCCGCGCTATAAGGACACAGATCAAAGTAAACCAGATGAGCACCCAAAATGTCAGTCCCTTGATACTTTCCCAGTTGATGTCATAAACATACTTGCCGTCCGACGTCAGCGTGGCATACGTATAATTCATCGTAAACCAGTCTACCAACGCGCCGTTAAAAAAATAGTCAAAAAGATAAATCAGTCCCCGGCACAGCAGGTATATGACGACCGCCGCGCCCCCAATCGCTAGCGCTTTTTTGTACTTACCCTTCAATTTTGTACCCCAACCCCCAGACTGTCTTTATATACTTCGGGTTTTCAAAAGAATCCCCCATTTTTTCACGAATATGGCGGATATGTACCGTAATTGTGTTATTATTTTTCCCGTAATACTCGTCCTTCCAGAGCTGATGGAACAGTTCCTCGGAGCTGACAAGCTTTCCCTTGTTCCTGCACAGGATCACAAGGATTGAAAATTCTGTGGGCGTCAGCGGCAGAAGGCGCTCGTTCAAAAAACATTCGTGGGTATCAATATTCAGTACCAGGCCTTTGCAGGTAAGAATGGATTCCTCGCGCTGCGCGTCGGCATTATAGCGCTTATACCGGCGAAGCTGCGCTTTCACCCTGGCAACCAGCTCAAGCGGCAGAAACGGCTTCGTGATATAATCGTCCGCTCCCAGGGTCAGGCCGGTGATCTTGTCCATCTCCTCCCCCTTCGCCGTCAGCATAATCACCGGATAGGAGTGATTCCTGCGGATATAGCGGCACATCTGATAGCCGTCCATTCCCGGCATCATTACATCCAGCACCGCGAGATCCAATTTTTCACGGTCAATGCATTTTACCGCTTCCTGCGCGTCATAATATTTATAGACGATAAAATTTTCATTCTCCAGATAAAGGGCAACCAGATCCGCAATTTCTTTCTCATCATCCACAATCAGTATTCTGTCGCTCATAAACGTTCTCCCTTCGCCGGCCATCATCGCCGCAAATAAATTATAACAGATTTTTTCGGTGCAATTATTAAGAAATTCCTAAGTTTACTTACCCGCTTTCTCCATAAATTTCCGGTTATCAACAATGAATCTCTCATGACGCCCCTCGCCTATCAGACCGCGGCCGTCAGAAACCTTTACGTTAAACACCAGGCGCCGCCGGTCCACCTCTGTCAATTCGGTTTCGCAGGTCACTTCCGCGCCCACGCAGGATGCGGCCAGATGCTTTACATTCATCAGTGTGCCCACGGTTCCCTGGCCCTCCTCCAGATATCCCGCCACGCTCTGATAAGCCGTATTTTCCATCAGGGCAATCATGGACGGCGTTGCATATACCTCAAGCTCGCCGCTTCCCATGGCCTTCGCCGTCATAGCCTTCGTTACTGTGATTGTTTTTTTCCCGCGTATACCAGTTTCCATCATCATTCATCCTTTCGCTTTTTATAGCTTGTCGCACACTTCCGCGCCCGAGCGGTGCTGTTTACATCCGCACTTGTGAAATTTTTCACCGGGCGCACATAAAAATAACTCAATCGACAACACTTCTGCTGCAAATTGAGTTATTTTCTATTTGTCAATCTTCTGCGTTCGCCTGATTTTTCTTACAGCGTGCGCATTGCCGCTTCCACTACATGGCCAACCAATACGGAGGTCGTTACGCTTCCAACGCCGCCCGGAACAGGAGTGATTGCATCCACAATCGGCTCCACCGCTGCAAAATCAACGTCGCCGCAAAGCTTTCCTTCCGCGTTTACATTGATTCCAACGTCGATCACGGTCTGACCTTCGCGCACATATTCTGCTCCAACAACGCCTGCACGGCCTGCGGCTACAATAATGATATCCGCTTCTTTTGCAACAGAAGGCATATCAACGGTTCTTGTATGGCAGATGGTCACGGTTGCATTTTTCTTTACCAGCATCATAGCCGCCGGTTTGCCTACCACAAGGCTTCTGCCGATTACCACCGCCTTTTTGCCGGTGCAGTCGATTCCGTAATGGTCAAGAATCTCCATACAAGCCTGAGGCGTACAGGGCGGGAAACCAATTTTCTTGCCGGTAAATACGCCGGACATGGAAAGGTCTGTCATACAGTCCACATCCTTTTCCGGAGCCAGTGCATTTTCGATTACCGCCTGGTCCAGATGTTTCGGCAGCGGACGGAACAAAAGAACGCCGTGAATTTTGGCGTCTTTATTCACTTTGTCAATCGTTGCCAGAAGTTCTTCCTGGGAAACATCCTCCGGAAGAAGAATTTTTTCACACGCAACACCAAGAGTTTCGCAGCGCTTTGTAGCGCCCTTCTCGTAGGAAATATCGCTCGGATTTTCTCCCACACGGATGATTGCCAGCGTCGGATTTACGCCCTTTTCCTGGCAGGCAGCCACATTTGCCTTAATCCTCTCGTTCAGAGCCGCCGTTACTTCTTTGCCCAATAACTGTTTCGCCATGGTTCTTTGTCCTCCTATTTCAGTCTTCCGAGAACGCTGTCGAAGATCTCGTCAGCCTTTACGGTATAATCTGCCAACATTTTGTCACACTTTTCATTCAGCTCTGCCGCCAGTTCTTTGTCAGCCATTGATTTCGTATTAATGTAAACATTCAGGCTGGCGCCTTTTAAAGCTGCCTTGCAAAAAGCCACGCCTACGCCCGCGTCACTGATTGCCAGTGTCGAACCCTTTGCTGCAAATTCAGCAATAATATCAATTGCCTCACAGCATTTCTCCATAATTTCCATCGGAACAGAGCATGCGTCCTTCAGAACAATAGCCATAACTCTGGCTTTCTCTGCTTTTTCTTCCTCTGTCTCCCTGGGCATACCGTACGCCTTGGAAAGCGGTTCAAACACTTCAGCGTCGCGTTCAATCAGACGCAGAAAATCCTTTTGAAGCTGATCGCATTTTGCTTTCAGCTCATACATCTCAGCCTCAACATCCGCGTATTTCTTTTTGCCAACCGTCAGGCTTCCCACCATATTTCCAAGAGCCGTACCTACCGCCCCCACAAGCGCGGACGCGCCGCCGCCGCCGGGAACAGGAGCCTTGGATGCAAGTACTTCCACAAATTCATTGCATGGTACTGTCGAAAATCCCATTTCCTTTTACCTCCTAAAACAATCCGGAAATCTTTCCGTTTTCGTCCACGTCAATGCGCTCTGCCGCCGGTACCTTCGGCAGTCCCGGCATCGTCATGATTTCACCCGTCAGTGCTACAATGAAGCCTGCTCCTGCGGAGATCTTCAGGTTCCGTACCGTTACCTCAAAGCCGGTCGGTGCGCCAAGCTTCGTCTGGTCGTCCGTCAAGCTGTACTGTGTCTTTGCCATGCAGATCGGGCAGTGCTCGTAGCCGAGCGCTGTCAGCTCCTTTGCCTGCTTCTGGGCGTTTGCCGTCAGCACTACCTTGCTTCCGCCGTAGATCTTCTGTACGATCGCGTTCAGCTTATCCTCAATCGTTCCGTCCAGCTCATAGGAGTAGGTGAAGTCGTTCGGCTGCTCGCACAGTCTTACTACTTCCTCTGCCAGCGCGATGCCGCCCTCGCCGCCTTTTGCCCATACCTCGGACAGAACAACGTTTACGCCAAGCTCCTTACATTTCGTTTCTACCAGGTCAAGCTCTGCCTTCGTATCCGTCGGGAATGCGTTGATCGCTACCACGCACGGAAGCTTATATACGTTTGTGATGTTGCTCACATGCTTCAGAAGGTTCGGAAGGCCCTTCTCCAGTGCCTCCAGGTTTTCGTTGTTGAGGTCTGCCTTTGCCACGCCGCCGTTGTATTTCAGCGCACGTACTGTTGCAACGATAACAACTGCGTTCGGCTTTAAGCCTGCCATACGGCACTTGATATCCAAAAACTTCTCTGCACCCAGGTCTGCTCCGAAGCCTGCCTCTGTTACCGTGTAGTCGGCAAGCTTAAGTGCCAGCTTGGTCGCCGTCACGGAGTTACAGCCGTGTGCGATGTTTGCGAACGGGCCGCCGTGTACGATTGCCGGCGTGTGCTCCAGGGTCTGTACCAGGTTCGGCTTCAGCGCATCCTTAAGGAGTGCCGTCATTGCACCCTCTGCGTGAAGGTCGCCCGCCGTTACCGGCTTCTGCTCAGAAGCCTTGCCGTATGTATAGCCTACGATGATCCTTGCCAGTCTCTTTTTCAGGTCTGTGATGTCGCTTGCCAGGCACAGCACCGCCATGATCTCGGATGCCACCGTGATATCGTAGCCGTCCTCTCTCGGCATGCCGTTTGTCTTTCCGCCAAGGCCGTCTACCACATTTCTAAGCTGACGGTCGTTCATGTCCACGCAGCGTCTCCAGGTGATCTTGCGCGGGTCGATGTTCAGCGCGTTGCCCTGGAAGATGTGGTTGTCGATCATTGCTGCCAGCAGGTTGTTCGCCGCGCCGATTGCGTGGAAATCGCCTGTGAAGTGGAGGTTGATATCCTCCATCGGCACTACCTGTGCATATCCGCCGCCTGCTGCTCCGCCCTTTACACCGAATACCGGTCCGAGGGACGGCTCACGCAGCGCTACCATAACCTTTTTGCCGATCTTGGAAAGGCCGTCTGCCAGACCTACGGAGGTCGTGGTCTTTCCTTCGCCTGCCGGTGTCGGGTTGATCGCTGTCACCAGGATCAGCTTGCCGTTCTCGGCGTCTGTCTCCTTCAACAGGTTGTAATCGATTTTTGCTTTATATTTGCCGTACTGCTCCAGATATTTCTCGTCAATACCTGCCTTTGCCGCGATCTCGGTGATCGGGCTCATGACTGTTTCCTGTGCAATTTCAATGTCTGATTTGAATCCCATAGTAATAACCCTCCTTACATTTTTTTCAGAGTATTTATGCTGATATCCCCAACCACCGCCATATCCTCAGGTGTAAAGGAAAGCGGAAAGTTATCGGAAAACAACATCTGCGTGCTCGGGGGAAATTCATCATCCCCTGTCCACAAAATAAATCTTACAAAATAGTTGTTGATAATTTCCAGTTCGTAAGACACATCCCCATAAGGCAGCCATTTCGCTCCCAGCCGCTCAAAAGCCGCAGCCAGCCTTCCTTCGGTAAATCCAAACCCATAGGCGAGCCTTGAAAGGCACCTGCCGGAAAATTGACGGAAATACACCTCGCCGCTTGGCACCTCCCGGTACGTCACGTAATTTCCGGTGCTCTGCGACATCACGCCATGCAGAAGAAAGCGGATCAGAAGAATTTTCGCCGCCGTCTCGCACTCCAGCACCGCATAATCCGTATTTTCTAAATCTGTTCTTGCAATTTCCAGATCGGGCCAGGAAACGTCATATTCCTTTTGCAGCATACGGACGCGGAAGCAATTCGTTTTCTCGTCATATGGAATACCTGTGCGCTCTGCCGCCTCCTGCGGGTCGAGCTTTTGGTACTGTTCCATATACTGTCCAAAGGGGATATCCTCTTTATTATTTTTTTCATATACAGGTATCACGTCTTACTTTCTCCATATCCAGCCGGTTCTAAAGAAGCCATCGGCCGTTTTTTTGTCCAAACGGCCGGCGCTCTTTCGTAAACCCGGCAAGTTTCATTCTTCCTCCGAGAGACTCGGAAAAAGCGAAGCGTCCGTATGAGGCAGGAAACATGCTCCTACGAACTCATCCATATAGGATGTAATAGTGCTCAGCTCCAGATACGTCATATTTCTGGCGATCTCATAAACCTTGCGCTCTGATTCATTGGAATAGAGCATGGCGTAAGCTCCCACCAGCGAGGAGTTGCCGATATACTCATAAAGCTCCAGCGGTACATCCGGGAACATCCCGATGCGTATGGCATTCTGCATGTTGATGCCGCTTCCGATTCCGCCGGCTACATACACATGCTCGATCATGGAAACGTCGAAGTCGCAGTACGACAGCATCGTGCGGATCGCGGAGAAAATTGCGCCCTTTGCACGGATAAAGTTGTCGATATCCACCTCATTGATTTCCACATCTTTTACCGAACCGGCATCCTTCTCAAATGCCAGCACATAGGAACCTATTCCATAATGGTCGTGACGGACACGCGCACCTTCGCGGATAAATTTACCCTTCGGGCTGATGATGCCGCAGCGGAACAGCTCCGCGATGACATCAATAATACCCGAGCCGCAAAGTCCGATCGGCTTGGTGCCCTCCGGCCCCACAACGGTAAAGGTCGGTTCCATCGTTTCCTTATCAATCGTACACGCCTCGATAGCGCCGTCCGTGGCCCGCATACCGCAGCTGATGTCGCCGCCCTCAAAAGCCGGTCCCGCCGAGCAGGCACAGCTAAACATAAAGTCCGAGTTGCCAAACACAATCTCCCCGTTCGTTCCGAGGTCGATAAACAGCGAAAATTCCGGCTTGTTCCACAGCATACTCACAAATGCGCCCGCCGTGATGTCGCCGCCCACATAGCTGCCGATATTTGGAGCTACGATAATATGGGCGCAGGGATTGACATGGATGCCAATATCCGCAGAATACATGGAGTTCGTTTTAAAGAACGTTGGAATATACGGTTCCGTGCGGATGCTGTCTCCGTTCAGTCCGAACAAAAGATGGTTCATTGTAGTATTTGCTGCCACACTCATGCGGTAAATGCTGTCAGGGCTGATTTTCGCCTGGCGGCACATGGTATGGATCAGCGGATTGATGGTCTCCTCGATCACTGCCTTCTGCAGCCGTTCGCTTCCGCCGGGCTTGGTAGACTCGATAATACGGTTAATTACGTCGGCACCATAGCGGATCTGCCCGTTGCCCGAGGAACCCTTGGCGATAATCGTACCGTCCAGCATATTGATGATAATGGCCGACACAGTCGTTGTACCGATATCTACAGCAAGACCTGCCACCACCGCCGGTTTATCCTTTGCAATCACATCATAAACAAATACGTCGTTGGCGTTTTTGCGCCATATGACCTGTACTTCAAAATCACTCTCACGCAGCACGACAGCCAGCTTTTTCATCACCGCGTAAGGGATGCGGACAATGTTCATACCGGAAATTTCCTGTACGGCGCGGGTGAGACGCTCGTTGTCCGGCATCGTATCGTCCAGGGAGGGCGTGTCCATTTTTACAGTCACAACCTCCATATCATTTTTTAACTGAATACCTGCTTCAAGAACCTGGCCCTTTAAATCATCAAAAATCTTGATTTCACTCGGAGAACTTAAATCAGCTACTTTCATACGGCTGCGGTAGGCAGACGCAATATCCGGCACCAGCACTTCCACATTATCGCAGATTTTGCTGACGCAGGCAAGACGCCAGCCGGCGGCGTATTCCTCATCACTGATATGGCGGGTCTTTTTGGAGTCTAAAGTTCCGCCTACAAGTTTTACCCTGCACTTCCCACAGGAAGCGTTCCCCGAACAGGGCGCATCGATAGCTACGTTTGTTTTTCTCGCTACCTCAAGAAGGTTCTCACCGAAAGCAGCGAAGACGCTGACATCTTCGCTGTTTTCAAACTTAAATGTGACCTTATACATTTAAATCTCCAGATAAGAATCTGCGTACAGAGTATTGTTCTTCAGAACGTCGCAAGACTTGATCGTCTCCATCAGACGCAGATCATTCGGGTTTACAATCGCAGAGGTAAGGCCCTGCATCATTGCCATAGCAACCATAGCGGAATCCATGATCGGACGGATATGCTTGGGCATACCGTTGGAGTTATTGGAAAGGCCGCCGGTGGAGTTCAGTCCCATATCAGAGAACATCTTGATACACTCAAGAATCTGCATCTGCTTGTCCTGCATACCCTTTACAACCAGGAACAGCGGATCGAACCAGAGATCCTCCGCTTCCATGCCATGCTCCAGACCTCTCTCAAGCAGCATCTGGCAGTAGCCCATACGCTCGTCGTTGTCCTTTGCAATACCTTCGCCGTTGCACAGCGCGATAACGATCGCATCGTTTGCAGCAGCAAGGTCGATGTTCTCGATTCTGCCTGCAGCATCTGCAGAGTTTACGATCGGTTTTCCTTTGGAGCGATTGTAAACGGAAATACCAGCCTCAATTGCCTTCTTGTTGGAGGTATCCAGTGCCAGCGGAACGTTGTCGAACTCGCTCTGAAGGAGCTGTACCGCCCACTTCATCAAATCCTCGCCGTCGCTCTCCGCCGGGCCGATGTTTACATCGAGGTAGGTAGCGCCAGCGTCAAGCTGCTGCTTTGCCCTCTTTAAAATCGGTTCCGGATCTCTCTCTGTGAAAGCCTTGTTCACTGCCGGAGCTGTGGTGGAAAGTCTCTCACCAATCGTAATGAATTTTGCCATTTGTGTATCCTCCTTAAATAATTTTTACAGGTTCATATCTTTTAAGAATTTTACTAACTGTGCAGCTTCTGCCGGAGCAATGATGATCTCCCAGCCCGGAAGCTTCGCTTCGATCTCGCCTTTGAGGACAGCAACCTTACCCGGAATGATGAGCTTGCGGCTCTTGATCTTGCCTTCAATATCGTGCTCTTTCCAGAATTTCTCGATCGTACCGGAGGACAGCTTGCCTGCAGCCCATGCGGTCAGTACGGAAAGTCCGCCTGCATCGCTGATGATCAGGTTGCACGGTACGCCGGAACGCTCCAGCTCGCCGGATACCAGGAAGTATGTAAGCGCAAAGTCTACGGTTGTCAGACAGATGGAATTCTCGTCTGCGCCGTTGAGCGGATAGATGCCCGGCTCTACGCGCATCGGCTTCTGCGGGTCTGTGAAGATGTTCTGACGCAGACCGTAGAGCGGCTGTGCCTCAGAGTAGGTCATCTCCTGCATCACAACGATGGAACCATATTTGATGGTGAATACCGCTGCCAGTGCAGACTGCAGATGCATGTCGTCCTTTGCAACCTTCGCAAGGTTTACGATAGACGGATAGCCGCAGCTTCTGTCGCCGTCCTTGATCGCTGCCTTACGTACCTGAACGGTATTTGCGAAGGTCTCTTTTACGGTTGCTCCTGTGGTGTCGATCACCAGATTCTTGTTTCCAAGAGCTTCCAGTGCTTTTACAGTGTCGTATAATCCATTGATATCTGCGCCGGTAACGCCAAGCACTACGCCAGCCTCAGTTGCTACTGCGTTCATATCCGCATAGTTGTCCGGTGTTGCACCGTTTAAGATCGGCTTGCCGTCCTTGCATACTGCAAGCGCTGCCTTTGCAACCTCTGCGTCGGTGCAGCCAAGGATCAGTGTTCTGCCAAGTGCTGCTGCTTTCTTTACCAGCTCTACATAATCGGTTGCGCCGTCTGCGGCGTAATTTACGTATACCATTTCTACGTACATTCTCTCGCCGATACGCTCGTACTCTACCTTCGGAATACCAGCCAGCGCTGCGTCAATCGCCACATCATCCATGCAGTTGCAGAGTGCAACGGCATATCTTGTCTTGCTGACAAATGTTTTCTCGTGACGTTCCATAACGGTCTCGCCGCCGAGTGTAAATTCTTCACTTCCAGCGCCTACTTTTACTGTCTTCATAGGCGGTGCGGTTGCCTCGGACAACTGAGCCTTGGCATCCTCGGAGAAGTACGGGCAGGCATTGATATCCACAGCGCCCTGCGCTACCTTCATGGAGAAAGCCATACATGTCGGGCTTCCACATTCCTTACAGTTTTTCTTCGGTGATAATTTGAATATATCCAGACCTTTGAGTGCCATAATTCTTTTTCCTCCTTAACAGCAATTATACTAAACTAATTCTTTGATCATTTTGGAAATAGTTGCGACTGATGTCGGATGTTTTAAGATTACGGCATTGGAACCGCAAGCTAAGTCTGCTGCTGCAGTCTGAACTTCCATATCTACGCCACGTCTCTCCTGGCATCCCCATTCCGGCATATCTTCTTCGGTTGTAACGGCTTCCTTTACGCCCCAAACCTCGGATGCTACCGGTGTGATGATCGGCATCTGAAGCTGTGTATCGTTCTGGGACAAAGCCGCCGCTTTTACACGCTGCATGGTAGATGCAACGTACTCATAGCCGTAACCTGCCGCTGCGGTACCTACGTTCATTGCAATGCTGGAGGCATTGACACCTAACTGTGTCAGTAATACATTCAACTGTTTTGCAAGGTTGATATCAACAGAAGATTCTGCGCCTACGATCTGATTGTAAGCAAGGCCTGCAGCCGCGCCTACTGTCTTGTAGTTTTCTTCTCTTGCTGCAAGGATGACTGCGTTCTTGCCCTGTACTGCTTCTGCAGCCTTGGAAAGAAGTTCAGCGTCTTTCTCCGCGTTCTTGGAGCCTGAAACTACCAGCGGACAATCCACTGCGTCTGCAACCTCTTTCAGTGCAGCCATAAGCTCCTCTGTTGACTTGTTTGCTCCGTTGGGATCGCCGCCCTCCATACGGAAACTTAAGAAGTCTACACCCTCAAAAGAAGCAGCTTTCTTTGCGATATCTGCCAGTGTGGTGCATCCTTCGTAGTATTTTTTTACACATTCCGGTTCATTTTCCATACCGAAATCCGTGATCTCGATACCTACCTTCGGTGCGTTCTCGATCGGCGCGTCGAAAGTATAGAAAGGCAGTACGTTTTCTCCACCGAGAGTGATTGCTTTGTCGCCGGTGCCAACCGTCACTGTCTTAATGCTGGCATTGAACTTTCCTGATTTTGCTGTAAACGGCATTTTGTTTATCCTCCTTCATAACTTTACTGCATAATATATGCATTTTTTACCGCACCCGGCCAGCCGGGTGAAGCCGGCTGGGCGCGGGAATTGCTGAATTATAATTGCGCTGTGCTTCGCACGTCATAACGGCTGTTCGCTATGCTCACATCCTTGGCTTTCGCTCGAAAATCCAGCCACGCTACGCGTGTCTGCCGCTGCTTACGCAGCTTCATGATTTTCTCGCTAAACGCCGCGGAAAACCAAATGCCGGCTTTCGCCGTCGCTTGGTTTTCCAAGCGGCGGTTTACATCATAGGTTCCATTGTCAGTGCCGGATGTCCTTTTTCTTCCAGGAATGCCAGCAGTGTTTCCGGATCTTCCGCTACGGTCTCGTCACCGATCATATCGCAGAAGTTGTCGATTCCGTAAAGCTCTTTTGCTGTTGCGTTCAGTCTGTCTTTTACCTGCTCCTTGAGGTCCTTGGGCATCCACACGATACGCTCGATACCGCCCTCAGCCTTCATGAACTTCTTGGAAGCAATAAAGTGTTTGCCGTGGCCCATAAAGCCCGGTGTCTGTACGCCGCCGCCGGTCATGGAAGCCAGTTCCGGGAAGGTCATGCCGATCGGGGTCATGCCTGCATACTCACGGTTTGCGATACAAACGCCGTTGGAGAGCGGCTCGATACCGCAGATACACTCGAAGCATCCGCAGCTGGTCATCGGTTTTTCGATGATGGAGTACAGAGATACGTCTTCCAGAGCACCCTGGGAGAACTTGCGAACTGCTTCGTTTACATCCTCGTACTCGCCGATGCGCTCGTCGATAGGTCTTTCCTTGGTAATTACCTGGCAGGGACCCTGGGGATCCAGCTCGTTGGTTGCCTTTGCATCCAGCCATGAAACAGCTCCGCAAAGTCCAAGTCTCTCCGGTGTTACCACACATACGTGGCTCGGGGAGAATGCCTGGCACATGATGCAGCTGTAGTATACGTCTACGCCTTCGTCGGTCAGCGTTGTCAGACGCTCGTCACGCTTGTCATATACCGGGATTGCCAGCTCATGACGAAGCTTTGTACATTCTTCAGGATTCGTATAGATCTTCACCTGGCACTTGTCAACAACGGCTGCAAATTCGCTCTTAACCTTTGCGTACAGCACTTCTCCGATATGTTTTAAACGGAAGCCTGCATTAAAGGTATCTTTGCTAACACGGATACGGATCATATCACGCTGTCCGGTATGCATCATACCCTCTACACAGTTTAAGTAGGAGTGGAACTTACGCTCGAATACAGACTCAAAGTCAGACTGCATCGTCTTGCCTGCTACCTCTACCACATAGGCAATGCTCTGCTTGCTGCCTACTTCCATCTCGTCGATATCCGGTCCGATGATTTCGATCTTGTGGTCTTCGATCTCGGAAGCATCCTTCGTCTGAACCAGCTCGAAGCAGTCTACGCGGGAACCGTCGAACTCTACCTGCATATCGCCGCGGCGGATGATCTCACCTTCAAATGCGGAAGCAAATGCAACCGGAATATCAATATGTGTGATCTTGATCTTGATGTCGCGGGCTTCCAGGGAAGTCGCGTTGAACTTGCTTACATCCGGCTGTACAATCAGGCTCTTGGGAACCTTGATGTTTACTGCTTCTGCTGTTGCAACATCGTTTGTGATTACCGGGAAGCCCAGTGCAATTGCACCTGCTCCGCAGGAAACGATTACCGGATCAAGAGGCGCAAATGCGTTGACAAATGCCGGTACACGCTTGAAGGTGTACTCCATCAGTCCAGCCGCGTCGCCGCCTTTGATATTGCCGAAGATCAGCGCTGCTCTCACCGCAACAGATACTACATGGATTACTGAGGTAACGTCCTTGCCCAGCGGGATTACACGCACGTTTGCGCCGGTCTTGTAGCCAAGCTCCTCGCACTGGTCAATGATTCCGCCAACCAGAGTTACCAGAATACCCTGTGCCTGATAGGATTTTACAAGATCTACGCCCTCCTGAGCTGTGGGAGCTGCGCCGAGGATAACGGCTACGCCCGGGATATCGCCCGTTACAAGGGGAACGCCCAGCTCACGGATGATTGCATCGCCAAGATGGCCGTAGCAGGGAGCCTCGTAAGGCGTCGCGCCGTCCATATATTTCAGCACTTCAATAAATTCTGCACAGAGCGCTGTGGCAACGCCGGACATAAACACATCATTCAGACGTTTGTTTCTCGTCATCAGGGATTTAATTACATCGAGGGCAGCCTTCATATCGCCCAGGTTTGCAATTTTCGTTCCTGTTACGCCAAAGTAGCAGGGCAGGCTGTATGCGGTATCAGGAAAAGCAACCGCCTTGTCCGCGCCATGCTGTGCGATAGCCGCGTCGATTGCGCTCTCCGTCAGGCCGTACACAGTATCGTTTCCACTAAATACAACATCAAATAATGTCACTTTTATTTCCTCCATTTCGTTAGACATTTAAATTGCAATCGCGTCACGCTTCTTTTCAATATCCGCTATGATCGCGTCGCACAATTCATTTAAATCACAGGACACAGTATGTTTCGCCTCTGCTCCGTCCTTCAGTCCGCTGGCGGCAGCTGCCTCCTCAAGGGAGCCCTCGCAGGGCATCATGCCGATAAAGGTATCGACGCCAAGGCCGACAAAGGTATTGCCAAGCTCTACCGCCTGAGCCGATACGCCTGCCGCATCACATCCGACCACCGGCAGCGCGGAAACCGCCACGCCGGAATCTGCCGAAAGCGCCTGCGCCACAGTCACAACATTTCCTATGTTTTCCAGACCTCCCAGGGGAAGTACCGGAGGGATCTGCGCCAGTTCACAGACTCTCTTTAAGCCTGCGCCGCACATGTCCTTTGCTTCGGGATTCAAAAGCCCCGCCTCCTGAGCCACTTTGACCGGATATCCAATCGCCAGCAGAACGATATCGTTCGCAATCAGCTTTTTCATCAATGCAACGTATTCCCCGGTGTCTCTCACCTCGGAACCGTCGCAGCCGATCATAACGACCGCACCCCGCAGCACACCGGAAGTTACGCACTCCAGCAGCGGTTTTGTGGAACCCGCATCATCCACGCGGGAATTGCAGACCCCATCCAGAGCCTTAATAATCTCCCCGACACTCAGTCCGGGTAATTCCATATTACCCATTTTCTTCGCCTCTTTTCTTAAATTGAAAATGATCTATCAGATACATTAGCCCGTCAGTCCCCGGAAGCATCGATCACTTCTTTGATTGCCCGAATCTCGTCCACGGCTGACTTGCTAAAATCAAATGGGGAAGAACCATTGCGGTCTGCATCGATCACCTCGGAGCTGTAGTGAACAATTCCCAACAGGTCCTCAGGGGGAATCTTTGCCCGGATAAAGGCTTCGTCTTTTTCGTCGCGCACCTTGTTGGCAACCACACGCACCTGCTTTACCCCCAGTTCCGCCGCCAGACGTTTTACATTCATATACGTCTGGATGCTGCGTGCTCCGGGTTCAATCACCACGACAAACTGATCCATTCCTGACGTTGTTCCGCGTCCCAGATGTTCCAGGCCTGCCTCCATATCGAGTATGACCACATCCTCTCTGTGAAGCACCAGATTGTTGATGATCCGCTTCAGCATCACATGCTCCGGGCACACACAGCCGCTTCCCGCGGTGTCCACGGTGCCGAGAACAAGAAGTTTCACGCCGTTGCACACTTTTCCGTAGGTATCCGGTATATCGCTGACTTTTGGATTAATGCGGTAGAACGTATTGTCCTCATTCGCCCCTGTACGTTCCTCGATGAGCTTGCGCATTTTTGTAATAGGAACAATCTGCTCCAGTTCCTCCTCGGAGAAACCTAATGCCAGCCCCAGATTTGCGTCGGGATCCACATCCGCCGCCAATACCGGCCTTCCTTCTTCTGCGTATAATCTTGCCAGAGTTGCGGCAAAGGTAGTTTTACCCACGCCGCCCTTTCCGGTTACTGCAATTTTCATAGTGTCCTGTCTGTCCTTTCTTCAATCGGACCTGTATTGTTTAGATACCGATTGCCTCACGTTTTTCTTCGATTCTTTCAATCATCAGATCAACCAGCTTTTCGATGTCGGTCTCTACCGTGTAAGCCGCCTCTACCCAGTCTCTTACGCCCTCGGTGAGCAGCTTGGAAACCTGATCGGAGCCCGATACATACGGGTCAACGCCAAGGAAGGTATCAATACCTGTTGCCACCACGTAGTTTCCGATAGATACCGCTTTCTCAGACATCCATTCCGGAGCGCATCCCACAACCGGAAGCTGTGAAATATTCAGGCCGGAATCCTTGGCAAGCTCTGCCACAAGAATCATCATACGGCTGATATCCACGCAGGAACCCATGTGAAGCACCGGAGGAATATCCGCCAGCTCACAGACACGCTTCAGGCCTGCGCCGCAGAGATTCTTCGCTTCCTTGTCCATCAGGCCGGCCTTTGCCGCAGCCTGTGCGGAACATCCCGACGCCACAACGATAATATCGTTTGCAATCAGTTTCTTCATCAGCTCGATATGCGCATAGTCCGGACGGATTTTCGGGTTGTTGCATCCAACCATTGCAACTGCTCCGCGGATAACGCCGGAAGTAATACATTCAATGAGCGGTTTTGTCGTACCTGTCACGTCTACCTGAGAGTTTGTTACGCCGTCCAGCGTTTTTACAATCGCTTCTACAGAATAGCCAACCGTAGCCTTCTGCTTGATGTCAGGAATGTACACGAGATCAGGATTTCTGTTCTCAAAGTTGTCGATTGCCATCTTAACAATCGCCTTTGCGTTTTCTGCGGCTGTGTCCGCATGGAAACGGATAAACTCAGAATCCGGCATCTGGGCAATCGGAGATGTGGTTACAAATTTTGTATGGAAGCACTTGCTTAAAGGCCCAAGTGCCGGGAAAATACACTGTACGTCCACCACAATCGCCTCACATGCGCCTGTGAGAACCACGTTTTCCTGCTGGAGGAAGTTACCCGCCATCGGGATGCCGCGGCGCATTGCAACCTCGTTCGATGTACAGCAGACGCCGGATACCGTAATGCCCTTCGCGCCCTTGCTCTTTGCGTATGCAATCATCTCGGGATCGTCCGCGTATTCGCAGATCATCTCGGAAAGTGACGGATCGTGGCCGTGAACAACGATGTTTACATTGTCCTTGTTCATAACGCCAAGGTTTGCCTCGGTATCGATGGGCTTCGGAGTTCCGAACAGCACGTCTGAAAACTCTGTGCCTGCCATGGAACCGCCCCATCCATCAGACAGACCGGAACGGAAAGACTGACGAATCAGCGCTTCCGGCTTGGAAGAACATCCCATATGAGTCATATGTAAAGAACATGATACCTCGCGGTCGATCGCACGGGGAGCAATCTCCTCTCTCTCCCAGATCTCCTGCGTGTGCTGCGGAGCACGTTTCAGGAAATTCTGCGTTCCGAATACCTTGCCGTACTCGCCAAGTCCGAGAACAGCTACCTCGTGAGCCAGATCGTAGATATCTTTTCCCTCTGTCTCAACGCCCCACTCCTTCGCAATGCGGAGCAGCTTCTCGGGATCTTTTACCTTGTACGGACCTTCCGGCTTCGCATGGTACAGCGTGTTGCAGATCTCGCGGCCGTGGTCTGAATGGGTAGCGGAACCGCCCGCCGTAAATTTCAGATAGTTACGGGCAACAATTCCGTGAGCGTCGCATCCGCAGATTCCCCTCGGCGCCTTCGGCGTGATACGGCAGGGCCCCATAGAACAGATCTTACAGCAGATGCCCGTCTCGCCGAATTTACAGTGCGGGGTCTGGTTTGCCACCCTGTACTGCCATCCGTCAGCGCCCACTTTTTTGCCTGTCTCAAGCAACCGGTTCGTAGCCGCTTCCATTTCTTCAACTGTTGTCAACTTAAAGTCTCCCATCATAATCCTCCTTACAGATTGGGTTATAATATAATTATATCAATTTATCTATGATACTGTGAAGGGCCTGTTTCACGGCGGAGCTTTCCGGAAGCTCTACCATCGGCCTGCCGTCACAGTCATATTCGTAAACCTGGGCGTCCTGCGGCACAACGCCAAGCAGTGTGAGTCCCTGCTTTTCAATTTCCTCCATCGTACCTTCATTCAGCCTGCCCTCCGGAGCACGGTTAACGATCAGCCCCATTTTTTCAGGCTTTAACCCAAGCTCCTCTGTCAGCCGGGCAATGCGCCCAACTGCCTGTACCCCGCGTCTGGAACAGTCGCTGACCAGCAGGATCATATCTACCTTCGGCAAAATTCCACGGCTGATATGTTCCATTCCGGCCTCGTTGTCCACAACGATATAGGGGTAGTTCGGCGCCAGTTTCTGAAGCTGGCTCTGCAGCAGGCCGTTCACGAAGCAGTAACAGCCCTGTCCCTGAGTTCTTCCCATGACGAGCATATCGAAATCGTCTTCTTCCGCCAGGCAGCGGTTAAACATAAATTCCATATAATCTGCCTTCGTCATTCCTGCGGGGATATGCGAATTTCCGGATGCCTCCGCCTTCGACATCTCCTCACGGATCTCCCCCAGCGTCATCTCAACGTCTACGCCGAGCACTTCGTTTAAATTTGAATTGGCGTCGGCGTCCACCGCCAATATAGGGCGTTTTCCCTTTTCACAGAGGTATTGGATCAGAAGCCCGCACAGCGTGGTCTTTCCAACACCGCCTTTTCCAGCAACTGCTATTGTAAACGACATAAATTCATCTCCTGCATCACTTGTCCCGTCAATGTTTCAGAACATTGCCGCCAATTTTTTGTTTCACCGCCGACTGCACATCAGCAGTTAATTTCCACCCTTCCGCCTGTGAGGTCCGCCATGGCAATGGTTCCCTCCACGGTTTTCTGCTCTCCCATCACATCCGTCAGTGTGATGCGATTGCCGTTGACCTCAATTTTGCTGACATAGTCCAGCAGAACGCAGTCGGGCTGATTTTTTTTGACTACTTTCGAAAGACACATTTTCTTTACCTCCCGCTACGGCTGCTTCACCAGAGACAGGGCAAGTCCCAGATACATATTTCCCTTCTGGAATTCATCCACCGCCCTGCGGATCTGTTCCGCCGCATTTTCGTGTCCGTCTTCCGCCAGCTTCGCCGCCATCTGGTCAAGCTCGGCTGCATGGTGCGTGTTGTGATCCAGCATATACTGCAAAAGCGCAGCATTTTTGTCTGCCGGCACGCCCTCGCCGCCCTGATTGTGGCAGTGTTCACCGCCGTGGCAATGGCCTTCATCTCCATGCCCGTGGCAATGACCCTCGTCCCCATGCGTATGGCAGTGACCTTCCTGGCAGCCGCCCTCATGGCTGTGCTCATGATCTTCCTCGTGACCACTCATATGGCTGTGTTCATGGGAATGTTCATAAGTGTGCGTATGGGTGTGTTCATGATGAGCATGGGCGCAGGGATTGCCGTTTTCATCATTGATTATGTGCATATATCCGCTCCTTTCTCCATATATTATTGTTAAATTTTTGACATACGTATATACGTATCCCCACTATGGGGTTAGTATACCACATAAGGCAAAAAATCACAACCAAGAAATTGTACTTTCGAAAAAACAAACAGGCAAAACTGTCCAAAAAAACAGCTTTGCCTGTAAAGTATCCATCTATTTTGCCAAAAAACGCATCCATCTGCTACGCCAGCATCATCCGGTCGTTGGCAAACTCATCCCCGCTGGCCTGCTCGAACTTCTGAAGAAGGTCGCTTACCTTCAGATTTTTCTTCTCCTCGCCGGCCACATCATAAATAATTTTGCCCTCGTGCATCATAATCAGCCGGTTGCCGTGGGCAATCGCATCCTTCATGTTGTGCGTAATCATGATGGCCGTCAGATTATCCCTGGCAATGATTTTATCCGTGGCCTGCAGAACCTTCGCCGCCGTTTTCGGGTCCAGGGCGGCCGTGTGCTCATCTAAAAGAAGCAGCTTCGGCTTCTTCAGCGTCGCCATCAAAAGCGTCAGCGCCTGGCGCTGGCCTCCCGAGAGCAGCCCGACCTTCGCCGTCAGCCGATCCTCCAGTCCAAGGTCCAGAATTTTCAGTTTATCCTTATAGCGCTCGCGCTCCGCAGAATTAATGCCGCTTTTCAGCGTGCGGCGCAGTCCCCTCCGGGACGCCAGGGCAAGATTTTCCTCAATCTGCATACTGGCCGCCGTTCCCGTCATGGGATCCTGGAATACTCTGCCAAGATACTTGGCGCGTTTATACTCCGGCAGGCGCGTCACATTGACGCCGTCAATGATGATCTCTCCCTCATCCACCGGCCACACTCCGGCAATCGCGTTCAGCATGGTCGATTTTCCGG
>JAUNFZ010000016.1 GCA_030524785.1 Eubacteriales bacterium | reverse complement strand
CTTAAGAATAATTTCCCGCATAGTCTCTGTCAAGTCCCTTCCACGCATTTTCTACGGCTTTTATTATACATCCATAAATGGAATTTCTCAATATATTTTCTCGGGTGTTTGACGGCAAATTGTTTTTTCTGAAGTGAAAAGTTTATCTCCACTTTGAAGGACTGCAAAGCAATTTCCGTCCCTGCTTTTACGGAGACACCGCGCCGTAGATTTCCATGGGCACGTATGCCCGCACATAAATCCCTTCGGGGCGGTATTCTTCCTCCAAAAGCTGGCCCTTTTTGCGTATCAGCTGAATCAGCCCCGCATCCTGGTAGGAATAAAGACGCTCAATCAGCACATTTTTTTCATTTAATGTCTCCTCCAGCACACGCTTCAGTTCCTCCAGGCCTCCGCCGGTCCGCGCCGAAATGCTCAGCGTTTTATCGGCCTTGCGGTCCCTGAGGAAATCTTCCTCATGCACTTTATCCTGCTTGTTAAAAAGTGTGATGACTGTCTTATCCCTGATTCCAAGATTTGCCAGTGTTTCATATACCACCAGCATCTGCTGCTCCGCCTGGGGGTTGGAAGCATCCACCACATGCAGAATCACATCTGCATATTTTGCTTCCTCCAGCGTACTGCGAAAAGCCTCGATCAAATGATGCGGCAGCTTCCGTATAAAACCTACCGTATCTGTCAGCAGCATTTCCTGACCTGAATCCAGCTCCAGCACCCTTGTGGTGGGATCCAGCGTTGCAAACAGCTTGTCCTCCTCCAGCACCTGGGCGCCCGTCATTTTATTCAGCAGCGTGGATTTTCCCGCGTTTGTATATCCTACGATGGCCGCTACCGGAGCCGACTGCCGGCTGCGCTTGCTTCTGGTCACTTCCCGGTGGCGTTTCACCTCGGCAAGCTCCCGGTTCAACTGGGCGATTCTGTTCTTGATCAGACGCCGGTCCATTTCCAGTTTCTTTTCTCCGGGGCCGCGCGTGCCGATACCGCCGCCCAGCCGCGACAGCGAATCCCGAAGGCCCACCAGACGTGCCTGCCTGTATTTGAGCTGCGCCAGCTCCACCTGTATTTTTCCCTCGCTGGTAGAAGCTCTGGCCGCAAAAATATCGAGAATCAGCAGTGTTCTGTCCATTACCTTCATATCCAGTTCCTGCTGCAGATTTCGAAGCTGCGCCGGAGACAGTTCATCATCACAGATCACTGCATCCGCCTGTACTTCATAGGCCAACTGCTGTACTTCTTCTATTTTTCCTTTGCCAATATAAGTGCCCGGATGAATCTGTTCCCGGTTCTGAATCACTTTTCCGACAGTCACGGCGCCGGCCGTTTTTGCCAGTTCTTCCAGTTCCTCCAAAGACTGCGCGGTGTCGTCTGTTTCCGTAACGCTTACCCCTATCAGGATTACGCGCTCCTCGGGCGCCTTGTTTTCATATTCTTCCACAGGATCATCTCCTATCTTGTGCTCAAAAAATCGTATTCCTTTTTTCCTTCCTCGTCATCAGGATAAAGCTCCACAAACTGGGCTGCCTTCACTGCGGCAGCTTCAAAGTCATGCTTGCGCTCCAGCGCTACAATCTCATTGTACAAAAGATCGCGCTTCGCATCCTCGCCGCCCTCCAGGGCCAGGCCGGTCTCCGCCGCCGTCACCGCCGCATCATAATTTCCGTCTGCCACCTCGCACAGGGCAATGCCGTTATAAGCCGCCGCATCCTCCCCATATTCCTCCATATACTGCTGGTAGATGTTTCTGGCGCTGACGCTGTCATTCAGAGCCAGATAAACCTGCCCCATCAGCATCATGGCCTTCTGGTGCTTTGCCTCCGCCGGCTTTGCCAGCATCTCCTGAGCTTTCTGGTAATTCCCCAGATAGAAATAAATATTTCCTTTCTGGTAATAGTCTTCCATTTCCTCTCCGGAAATATTTAAAGCTTTCTGCAGGTATTCATCGCCCACCGCCGACTGATTCACTTCCTCATACTGCTGATAGATATTCAGAAACAAATCGTAATTCTCCGGCTCCATCAGAGAGGCGCTGTCAAAATCGGCCTTCGCCATATCCGCCTGTCCCAGCCTTAAAAAGGAAGCGCCGCGCAGGTAATAGGCGTCTGCATTATCGTTATCTTTCAAATCCAAAACACGGGTGCAGGTAGAGGTCACACTCTCATAGTCTCCCAGCTTAAACTGGCAGGCCGCTTCATACAGACTGATATCCGTTTTTGTCTCCGGCATTTTTTCATCGCACAGGCCGTACGCCCTCTCAAAGGACGCCGCCGCATTTTCATAATCCGCCTGCTGCATGTAGGAAATTCCTTCATCACGCGCCAGTTCCACCTCGGAGGGGCCTTTCTCCTGGCAGCCGGTGAGCGCCAGGCATATAGCCAGGGGCCACATCCATTTTATCGGTGTCCATCTATAAAAACGGTTCATTTTCTTTCCTCCCGAAGTAATCGTAATAGGGCTGTCAAAATCGACAGCCCTATCATATCATATATTTTTTCTGTTTGCAACGAGCCCTGGCCAAAGCCTCCGGTCCCTGACCCCGCCTGCCAAAGCCTCCGGGCGTCTTGCCCGCACCCGCCAAAATCTCCGGCTTCGGCGTTCTTCTCAGCGCATCGCCTTTACTTTGTCAAATTCCTCCTGAACGGATTTCTCCGGAGCCGGCGTCAGCAAACTTACAATTACAATCGCCGCAGAAGCCACGATAAACGCCGGAAGAAGCTCGTAAATATTCCACGCTCCACCCAGAGGCCGCACCAGATACTTCCACACAAAGATCATTACGCCTCCGGACACCATGCCGGCCAAAGCTCCGTATTTATTTGACCGTTTCCAAAACAGTGAAAACAGAACCACAGGGCCAAAGGAAGCTCCAAATCCAGCCCAGGCAAAGGACACAATGCCAAATACTGAACTGTTGGGATCCTTTGCAAGGAAAACGCCAACCACGGCAATCGCAAGCAGCGTTATCCTCGCCGCCACCATGCCGCTCCCGTCTTTTTTCTTCAGCGCTCCGCCCAGCAGATCGGAAGATACCGCCGAGGACGCCGCCAGAAGCTGCGAATCTGCCGTGGACATGGTGGAAGCCAAAATTCCCGCCAGAATCACGCCCGCCAAAAGTGCCGGAACAACGCCGTTCTGGCTGAGAAGATCCGCAATCTTTACAATGATTGTTTCCGAATTGGAACCCTCCAGAACCTCCAGGGCTCCCACTTTGCTCATGGTATAACCAATGATGCCGATCAGAACGCCTACCGTCAGTGAAATAACTACCCAGATGCTTGCCACCCGGCGTGAAAGGGACAGCTTTTTCTCATCCTCTATTGCCATAAAGCGCAAAAGGATATGAGGCATCCCAAAATAGCCAAGCCCCCAGGCCAGCATAGAGAAAATAGTGATTGTCCCGTAAGGGCCTGCCGTCTGTGTCACCGGATCATATGTCTGCGTAAAGGAAAGATATCCCGGCAAAGCGCTGGCATTTTCCATTACGGCGTCCATACCGCCCGCCACGCTTACGCCAAATACCAGCACTACAATCAGCGCCACCGACATGATAATGCTCTGCACAAAGTCTGTGGTAGAAGCGGCCAGGAACCCTCCCAGCATGGTATATCCCACAATGACCACCGCACTGACGATCATCGCCGCAAAATAGTCCACGCCGAACAGGCTGGAAAACAGCTTGCCGCAGGCCGCAAAGCCCGATGCAGTATAAGGGATAAAGAAAATCACAATAATGACTGCCGCAATCACCAGCAGCGCATTTCCTTTGTCGTGGTAGCGGTTCTTAAAAAACTGTGGCAGCGTAATCGAATTGTTCGCCACATGGGAATAACGGCGCAGACGCTTTGCCACGATCAGCCAGTTGACGTATGTACCAATCGCCAGCCCAATTGCCGTCCAGCCTGCGTCAGCCACACCCGTAAGGTACGCTACGCCCGGCAGCCCCATCAAAAGCCAGCTACTCATATCGGAAGCCTCGGCGCTCATGGCTGTCACAAAAGGCCCAAGCTTCCTTCCGCCCAGATAAAAGTCGTCTTCATTCTTGTTCTGCTTTGAACAGCGATAACCAATGTACAGCACCATTCCCAGATAGACGATTATCGCGATCATAATACAAATCTTTGCCTGTGTCATAATTTTTTCTCCTCAATCAATTCGTGGCGGCTCTCCCGACGGAAGAATCTTCCGGAATCCGCTCCTATAAAGAGCCGTCCATACCCAGAAGTATAACACCGTACCACATGTACATCAAGCAGAACAAAGTTTAGACTATATTCTATACTTACTTTTATCAAAACTTAAATTTTCATTTGTTTTATAAGAATTTTTCACTATACTGTTTTATAAATACTTTTTATACTAAATTGTACTTTTTAAAGTGCAATCACATTTTTGAGGGCGTTTTCCATAAAAGAAATCTCCTTTTCTCCCTCTAACACGCCAATTTCAATGTCCATTGTACGAGATTCCCCACTTTGCAGAATTGGAAGCATCCCCCGTTTCCGCAATATTCCTCGATTTTCACAAATTACATTCGCTGGTTCCAAAGCGATAATATAATCGCGTTCATCCATCATTTTCCACTCACAAAAATACGGCAGTGTATCAACAGACACTTTTATATAAACTCCAATTCCTCCCATAAGTCTGTCATTTACAAGCATTGCACATGCTTTTCCCTCCGCATCTGCATCAGACAGGCAAAAATAGTTTTCTTCCACTGCTGCTCGCCGCGGTTCTTCCGAACAAAACATTTTCTTCTGCCTGCTTCCCGAATATTCATCAAAGGGTATTATCTCCCGGCTTTGCAATATAATCCGCGTTCCGCTGTCCAACAGAGGAAATCCAAAGTTTATATGATATAAGATCGTAAATGGCGCTTCGCTGGTTCCTGTATTTGTCACCCTGTCACAAATATGTATCACCGCTTTTCCCGCCGTACTGGTAATGCGGCGTTCCATCCGCATTTTTGTTCCCATCTGCACAGTTTCCTTAACTTCTCCCGCCAAAATTATCTCGTACTCATCTCCATGCCAATCTGAAAGATCCTTGACACGCCGGGCAGGAATTGCAGAATATCTTCCATGCAGTCCAAGTTCCTCCGTCCCATCTCTGCCGGGTGGTCCCAGATATGTCATCCCACAGGTTGTCATCAACCCTCCGAAAAAAATTCTTGCCCATTCCATCCCCACTGATTCATAAAAAGCTGGATGCACTTCACCATTTTCCGTCAAATGGGTCAAATTAATTCCTTTATAATCTGCAAGCGAGATGTCCATTCCTCTGTCTAATACAACGCTGTATCGAAGAATCCCCGTATTCACGTCTACCACCCGCGTGCCCCTGGTCGCACCTTCTGTCAGCTCATACTGCCTGGTGCCACAGATTTGGCGAATATCCGGCACCTTTTGTTCTATTTCCCTGCGCGTATAATTTTTCCCATATAGTCTCATAGATTTATGCTCCCCGTTCATCTCTCATTCCACGTCTTATCATCATTTTATATAACCCAAACATTCCCGCCGCCGCCATAGAAATCATCACAAATATCCCCACTGCATATTTTTCATTGTTCCAATAATCCGCAGCTTTACCCATAAAAAGCGGAAACACACTGGCGCCAATTGCACTGGACGCCGCCATCCAGCTTGTCACCGTACCTGAACATTCCGGCATTTCCCTCATTGCAAATCCTATAAGCATGGGCCACACCGGTCCAAAAGCGGCGCCGGCCAGGATACAGAGCAAAAGAGCTATTTTTTCATTTTCAGCATGCAAAAGCCCTGCTGATATTACCGTACAGGCTATCAGCGCTGAAAAAACAATTCTTTCCTGGCCATTCTTTGCTGTCGCACAAATCATTCTGGAAATCAACATTGCCAGCCACATGCCTGAAATTGCAAATGCAGAGAGTTCCGCCGCGCCATATCCCCGGTCAAAAATTGTATCCATAAAATATCCTAATCCGTTTTCCATACCGGAATACAGCAGCATTGCACCAAATAATACGGCTACAACTGCCAATGTCATTTTATAATTTCCTCCCTTGTCTTTGCTATTTGCAGAATTATTTTCTCCGGTATTTTTTAACCCTGATGTTATCGGTATCTTTGCAGTCCAAAGGAGCCCGGCCATACCCACCATAAGAAATGCAAGCACCCCAAATTCCGTACGCCATCCCCCAGGTGTGTATTTCATAAATATACTGCTCAAAAACGGTCCCAAAACGGCTCCGCAGCTATACATCCCCTGGGAAAGCGTCAGTATCTGCTCACGTTTTTGGGGGAATACATCCGCCAGTAATGCAGAAGATAGTCCCTCACATACTCCAAACGCCATTCCAATTAAAACAATTGCTGCAGCCATCATCTCAAAACTACTGCTTCCTGCGGCCATCAAACATCCTGCGGCAAAAACTGCTGCTGCACCCAACAAGATCCTTTTCTTCCCCACTTTATCTGAAACAGGGCCAAAAATCAAAATGCAAATAAAATTTGCCGTACACTTTGCTGTCACCAGTCCGCTCATTTTTACATAACTCAGTTCGTATTCTTCCGCTATTTCCAACAGTATCTTCTGCAATCCGCCTGTATCCAATCCGAGCACAAAAAGATACCCCAGCATGGCTATAGGCAATAATCTCTGATTTTTCATAAGTTTCATTATCATCACCATTCGATTATTGAAGACCAGCTGGGGCACCTTGGCATACATTCACTGTGTAGCTTAAATATAATGCGCATTATCAATATTGGATGCCGCGTTCATAATAGAAGTTCTCAGGGCTCCGTATAAACCTGCCTGATTACTTGTGTATTTTGATATCTTAATCTCCGGAAGCGCAGGAGCATGCGTTTTTACCGCCTGTACAATTTTTTTCATATAGCGTTGAGCAATCTGTATTCCATTATGGCCCGACAAAATAACAATTTCCGGATTCAGTACCACAATGGTGTTGATAATCATGGCAGAAATATTCTCAACAATCATTTCTATTACCTTTTCTGCCCGTTTCTCACCCATGTCACACAACGCTATCAGCGGTGCAATGTCGAAACTTTCTCTGCCCTGCCGTCGTTCTTCCTCGGACATAGCAGACGTCACAATTTCTGAAATAAGTTCCTCCAAAGCACCCATGTCTGAAAACTCCTTTGACATTTGGTCCGAACTGAGTACCATATAACCTACTTCGCCTGCCAGACCTCCGGCGCCTCGATAAAGCTCGTCATTAAACATCAAGCCTGCCGAAATTCCTACATCATATTCAATGAAGGCAATATTATGGTATTCCTGAGCATTACCTTTCCATTTTTCGCCGATTACCCCCAGGTTTACAACATTTTCTACAATCACATTCTCCACAAAGTCTTTTTTCAACCTGTCTGCGATCTGTATGTCCTCCCATGCTTTCAAATATGGTACAAATCGGTTCTTTCGGCTCTTTTCGTCAAAAATTCCGGGTATTCCCACACAGATACACTCCAGTTTGTCTGTGGAAACTCCGCTTTCCGCCAGCGCCTCTCTGATAGACGCGCAAATCAATCCATAGGCATATTCACCGTCTCTGGACAGATCCATTCTTTTTTCCACCACAGCCAGCGGCGTTCCTAGGAGATCTGCGCAGGCTGTAATAATCTTATTAATATTAAAACAAACGCCTACCACATAGCCCCGTCTTTCGTTAAAGCCCAATAATACCGAACGGCGTCCCAGGCCATTTTTTCCTGCCGCTTCACCAATTTCCACAATATAATTGTCTTCTATGAGCTGCCTGGTATTTGAAGACACAGAAGGGAAACTCATATTCAACATTCTTGTCAAATCAGCTCGCGAAAGACGTCCATATTGTTTCAGCAATCTGACGATCACTGTTTTATTCATTTGAGCAATCAGCTCTGGTTTCCCCGTCTCCATAAATGGCCTCCGTTTTTCTTCCCTGTTTATTCACGCAATATTTTTTCTGACAGCTTTTCTGTCATATATGCGGCTCGCCGCGCTTTCAGCCAGTCATTCATTCTATTGTAATTCTTTCCTACTTGTAACATTCCAAAGCCATTTCTCTCTGTGCCGCCCGCTCCATTGCCTCATAAGTAAATACAAGAGCGCGCAGAACATGAAATGCGCATTTCCACTTTGATCCCTTTTCCGACGATTTTACCGAACCATCCCGATTCAAAAAACTGTACCACTCGCCATACTTCGGATCGTAAAAATAGTCACGACAGAAAGCATGCTGTCTTTCAAACATTGCACCGTACTTTTCCTTCCCGGTATCCGCATACGCCATTGCAAATGCACAGAGCGCCTCCGCATTGGGCCACCAGACCTTATCGTCCCATTCGCAGCCACACTCCACATACCAGTCAAGCGCCTTCAAGGGCCTGCCGCCTGAAACATCGACAAACGCGTATAATCCATTATAATCTTTGTCATAACCGATGTCAAATGCCCAATCAATCACATTCAGTATCCTTTGCTGCATTTTCCTATTCTTCAGGCGGCGATTTGTATCAAGGCAAAACCACATGCTTTCCACCATATGACCCGGATTCACAAATCTTCCCTGTGGATCGTCAAAGTCCGGCGTATTATCCCGTTTAATTGCTTCAAGCACTACGTGCTGTTCCTCTCTGGCAAACCAGTAAAGAATTTTATTCAGACTCTCCTGGATAAGTTTTTCCGTCCGTTCTTCTCCCAGCACCGGCGTACAAGCTTCCGCTACGCTCAGCGCCGTTAAATACATATCGTGCCAGATAAATTTTTCACTCCAGGTATTTTCAAATATCTCTTTGAAAAACGGATCAAACATGTTCTTTTCCAATGCATCATAACTGTCGTTTAATATCTTCATTCCTTCTGTCAGAGTCCCCTGAGTTGCCAGCATAAATTCTGCCATTCCCTGTATGCAATGTAAATCCGCATAGACAGCGATTGTTCCCACCAGAACTTCTCCTTCCCGGTTGAGTCTGAGATTCCAACGGCCATTTCCGGCATAGCAGTGCTCTATCAGAAATTTATAGCCATGATACGCCTTATCCAGCCATTCCTGACGTTTTTCAATTCGATTGTACAGCAGGGCGTAAGTATACACCTGTCTTCCCTGAAACCAAACATATTTATTACTGTCTGTCAGATTTCCTTCCCGGTCAAAGCAGGTAAAATAACCGCCGCATTCTTTATCAATACATCTGTCCCAGAAAGGAAGACACTCCTCCAGCAGATGTTTTTTATAATAGTCCGCATACTCCTTTGCTCTCATCTTCATTTTATGTATCCTCCTTTCAGGACAAAGTACCGCACGATGTAAAATACAGTTACTGAATCAAAACCTTACGAATCCCTGTCAATTCACAGAAATCACTCATCTGATCGTAAAGCTCATCTCCTCCATACCCAAGACACGCATATTCATTATTCCAACCCTCGATAAATGCATCCAGATCCCCGTGAATCCTGCAGAAAGCATGAGGCCACATAGGCGAACCACATTCCAGTTTTTTGTTCTGCAGCTCCTCGGGTTTCGGTTCATAAACAGTACAGCGCGCAATCGTCATCACATACTCTCCATTTATGCGCCCAAGCCTCGCCACAACGCCCTCGCCTGGTTTACAGGTAAGCTGTACAGAAAGCCCGTCCATTTTTCCTTCATAAGGAACACCATGATGCGCATATGCTGCTGGGTCCGCCGTTCCTGCCAGGGACGGTGGGCATGCCCCGTCGCCAATAATACGGATCTCATTTTCCTCCCGCACAATACACTGAAGGTCTCCATAGTAAACACTCTGACCGCTCAATTCCGTAAGTGCAATCGTAGTAAGCAGCGTATTAAAATCTCCAAGAGTAGAAGTTCCAAGTCCGTCGTCCAGCATCAGACTTTGTGCAAAACAAGTTGCCGTATAATCATCGCCGATGCCCGGAAAAGATTGGATTGTATAATAATCAAATTTCCACTCCGCCATTTTCTTTTTTAACGCCAGGTAAATACGCAGAGAACGATCCGTCACGCCATCCTCCTGTGGCAGTCCGCCAAAAAGTTTTTGCAAACGTGGCTTCAGTGCCTCAACTTCTTCAGTAGAAATATTTTTTGCACACTCAATCAATTGTGTAACGTCTCTGGAATCAATGTCCATTCCAAACATTTTCATTACCTGAGAAGGATCAGCCACGCCTACTGTCTGTCCCATTCCCCTGCCGCCAAAGGATCCCACTGTTGTCATATTCAGCTTATTTTTCAAAGCCGATGCCCGGCAATAGCTGATGATTTTCTCCATCTGCGTCGGATCATCATAATTTCCATACACAAATCTATGATTGATACCAATCTCATTCAAAGCGCCGTGCATAACAAGACCGCCTACCGTACGCCATCCGGTTGCCCCTGGAAGCGTCCAAATCACAATTCCTTTCCCTGTTTTCGCATATTCCCGAACAGCTGCAATTAGATTTGCAGACCAAACCCAGGTGCCCGAAAACATTATAATACCGTCGATGTCATCATCAATACGAAACTTTCGCAAAGCCTCCTTGGCTTCTTCTTTATCACGGATTACCACGTCTTCGCAGACAAGCTCTATTCCATAAGCTCTGACTGCGTCTTTACATCTGTCAAACAGCGGATAATCCATATGAGGTGTTCCCATATGATCGTGAGTTCCTTCCTTGTGTTGACCAAAGATTAAAAATCCAATTCTCGGTTTTATCATTTTCCTCGTCCTCCTCAATGAAATTAATATATCTTTTCCGGTTTTCTTTGCTTGCTCAACGCATTCTACCGGCAGATACCTGCTTTTCTGCTTTGCTATTTTGCAAACTCTGCGCACTGCTCTTGAATATTTGTTACACATTCCTGTGCGGTAATTTCACCCAGCAACATTCTTTGAAGTTCCGACTGAAACACATTTGAATACTCGTCATACCACGTAAAATCATCAATCCCCTTTGCATAAGCATTTTGTTTCCCAAGCTCCGTAAAATGCGGATACTTTTCCAGAATATCCGGATCTTCAAAGCCTTCTTCATAGACCGGAAGCGTGCCCAGCTCCAGTGCTTTTTCCTTATCAAATTCCTTGCTGGACATATACCTAATAAATTCCCATGCAGCTTCCTTGTGCTGGCTGTTTTTGGGTATTGCAAACGCCTCGGGCACAGTCAAAACCACATTTGTATCCTCGCTGCTCGTCACGGAATACGGTGCCACCTTGACTTCTCCTACAATCTGTGACTGTTCCGGATCGTTAGAAGCGGCATACATTCCCGGCATTGCCTGAAGGAAAAATGCACTCTCACCGCTTAAAAATACATTTGCTGCTGTTTCATAATCGTAGGAAAGCGATGCTGGATCAATCAGCCCTTCCTCCATCATAGAAGCAATTGTCTCAAAAGCTTTCAGGGTATTCGGATCTTGGCCTATACAGAGTTCGCCATCTTTAAAAGCGTTTCCTCCAAATGCATACATCACATATGTCATTTCATTTACCGCCGCATTACCCCAGAAAGACATCGGTGTTCCATAGGAACATATTCCCTGTTCAATCAGTATTCTGCTTGCCTCGATCAGCTCATCCCATGTCTTCGGCGGTTTGGAAATACCGGCGTCCTCCAGCATCCGTGCATTATACATATACACATGCGTATCATTGTTCCATGTAACGCCATAAAATGTTCCATCGACCGTAAACTTGTCAGCCAGACCATCTACTAATGCTTCCTTTATTTCTGCTGCTCCCTCATAACCATCCAGCGGTTCCAGCCAGTCATTTTCAATATACATAGCAACCAATGAATTATCAAAGTCCACTACGTCATAAGATGAACCGCCTACAGAAAGTTCCGTGCGTATTTTATCTGTACATACGTCCCATGCTGCATTAATTAGCTCTACAGATATTCCTGTTTCTTCTTCAAACTGGCGCACTTTGTTTTCGATCACCCCTGTGGAATCCAACTCATGCCTCGGCACTACCACACATATACTCTCCCCCTCGGCCGCTCTGGCAGTCTCTCCGCTAACAGCACCCAATACAATTACCCCAAAAGCAGCTGCCATTACTGCTGTAATCCGTCCACATTGAAACATTTTGCTTTTTCTCATACCTTTTTTCCTCCGTTCTTTTTAATTTTATGATTTAACGGCGCCAGCCGTCAGACCCGATACAATAAATTTCTGGAATACAAGCGACAATACCACCGGTGGAATACTGGCCAGCACACCCCCTGTAGCAGCCATAATAAAATCGTACCCCGCCTTACTTGAAAACTCGGTAATCAAAACCGGTACTGTCTTTGCCGTCATGGAAGACGTCAAATTTACCGCGTAAAAAAATTCGTTCCACGCCATAATGAATATAAAAATCGCCGTAGAAGCAAGTCCTGGTCCTGATAAAGGAAGCACAATCTTAAAAAATGCCTGCATCTGCGAACAGCCGTCTACTCTGGCCGCATCTTCCAGATCCATCGGAAGATTTGTCAAATATCCCTTCATAATCCATATAACAAAGGGCAATGTCATCGAAAGATAAATAATTATCAATCCTGTTTTACTATCAGTTAAATCCATGCGAAGATAAATAATATACATTGGTATCAGCAGCGCCACCGGCGGTACCATTTGCGTGATAATCACCGAATAAAACAAGGATTTTTTCAATCGGAAATTAAATCTGGCAAAGGCATACGCCGCCAGTACGCCTGCCGCCAAAGCGATAATTGTTACAACGACCGCAATAAGAAAACTGTTTCCAAGAGCGTATTTAAACTGATTTGCTGCTGATGTGGTCCCACCGGACGTTCCAAGGAATATTTTTAAGTAGTTTTCCAGCGTAGGTTTTCTCGGCAGCCAGCGCAGCGGTTTGGAGAGCAGATCCGTCTTTGTGGAAATGCTGGAAATAATCAGCCACGCATAAGGAGCAAGTACATATATGCAAAGTGCAAAAGCTAAAACATAAATCATCACCTGTTTTGCAGCTTTTTTTCTCTTTCTTTTCATAATTACGTTTCTTCTCCTTTCACATTTTTCATTTTCAAGAAATGCTTTTTCAGATCACTTCACCATTTTTCGCCATACTTCTCACATAGCACACGGACAAAATAAAAGTAATCAGCATAATCACAAACGCCATCGCAGAACCAACTCCAAAGTCAAAAAACTTAAAGGACATCTTCTGCACATAATAAGAAATAAGTTGTGTCGAACTGGCCGGGCCGCCTGCTGTCATAATGGAGACAACATCATACGTCTGAATCGTCCAAATCGTCTTTGTAATTAAAAGAATCAGCAGTATTTGCTTTATCATTGGAATCGTAATCTTGAAAAATCCCCGTATCGGGCCACATCCGTCTACGCTGGCTGCTTCATATAATTCATGGGGAATACTCTGTAACCCGGCCAGTACCAGTAAAACCACATAGGGAGTTTCCTTCCACACATTCGCAAACAGCAGGCAGTTAAACGCCGTATCCGGACGAGCCAGCCATGCCTTATAAGTATCAATCAAATTCAGCTGCGTCAACAAAGCATTAAAAGCGCCGTAATTCGCGTTAAAAATCCATTTCCACATGATAGCATTTACAACTGTGGGCAGCGCCCATGGGATAATCATAATTCCGCGGACAAACCCACGTCCCTTAAAATTCTGATTCAGCAAAACCGCCATCAAAGTTCCAATTACCATCTCAAAGCTTACCGACAAAACCGTAAATTTTGCAGTGACACCCATGGCTTTGAGAAAATATTGGTCTTTAAACATTGCAATATAATTTGATATACCGGCAAAGCTCCAGGTCTGATTTGATACATTAACTTTGTGAAAACTCATGAGCAAGGCATAGCAAATGGGATAGACAAAAACCAACGCAATAATCACCATACCGGGCAGCAGCAACAGGCGGGGCAGTACCTTTGAGGAATCATGTTTCAAAAATAGTTTGCTCTTTTTCGACGGCATTTTTATCCATACCTCCCATCACAAGATGATTTCCATATCTTTCCAATTACTTATTTAACTTTCCTAAGTAATTGTATATTAACACTGTATATTGGTTATGTCAATATATTTTTCAACATTTTGCACAAAAAATCCAGTAGATATACATTCTATCCACCGGATTTCTCATAATATTCTTTCTATATTCTTTTTTCCCTAAATATTCTTCCCCTGCTCCCGAAAATCCGCCAGCATCATCGGCAACATTCTCTGTGAATAGCTCCGCAGAGAGTATTCCCCGCCGGAAATACACCAGTCGTAGAGAAACGCCCGCTCACAGACCGCATAGGCTTTTACAATCTCCCCCACGGATACGTCCGTGCGCAGTTCCCCGCGCTCCTGCCCCTCCAGGATAATCTTTCTGAGCAGCCGGTAATAAAGGCGATTGCGGTCCAGCAGAGATTTTTCTCCCCGGGTGATAAGCTGCGTCGACAAGAGTCTTGCCAGCAGATCTATGGATATGCTGTTTTCAATCATGGTAAACAGCTCGTTGTTCAGGTAGATCAGCTTGTCAAAGCTGTTCAGCGATTCATCCATGGTATCCGACAGCTCCTCATACTTTTCATCGAACAGATAAGCCAGGGTGCTAAGCAGCGCGTCTTTTCCGCTGAAATAATGGTAAAACGACCCCTTGGAGGTCTGCGCCGCACGGATGATCTCATCCACCGTTGTGTCCTCGTATCCCTGCTCGTAAAAAAGCTGCCATGCCGCCGCAATAATTTTTCCTTTGGTATTTTTCGTCTGGGTTTTCCGCATATTCAGGATTCCTCTGTTTTTATTCCGCAGCCTGCTGCGGACAATCTTATTTTTTCTTTATACATACCATATAAGAGTCGTAATTGCAAGTCGGCTGCGGAAGCACCATTCCCCCATGCATCAGAGCTGCGCCCGAATAAACTTCTCCCTCCACGTCGTACAGTGCGTCCTCAAGAAGCCCTTTCCATTTTATGCGGACAGGCTTTGCATTTGCATAGAGGTCTGTGTAGACAATGCTCAGGGACGCCGCAGACTTATCCTCCGCCACATAGCTCCAGGCTGTATAGCTATGATTTTCAAAGGGCGACGTCAGCCGATAGTAATCGCCGTACTGGAATAATTCATAATTTTCGTTATAAACCTGGATCTGCCGGCCGGCCTCCGCTTTATCTTCTTCAGAAAGGCTGCTTAAATCCAGCTCATATCCGAAAGCGCCCTGCATTGCGCAGATGCCTCTGGTTTTAAAAGGCGTAACGCGGCCGTTTTGGTGATTCGGGCAGACCGACACATGGGCGGACACCGCCGACATCGGATAACCAAAGGACGTTCCGTAATGAATACGCAGGCGCTCGATGGCGTCTGTGTTGTCGCTGCACCAGATCTGAGGCGCATAATAAAGCATACCCGCGTCAAATCTTCCGCCTCCCCCGTTGCAGCCCTCCAGCAAAACGTTGGGCCAGCATGTCAGGAGGTGTTCCTGTACCTCATAAAGTCCCAGCACATACCGGTGGCGTATCGCCCCCTGAGAAAGGGACGGATCCGCCGCGCTGAAAACATTGTCGATGCAGCGGTTGATATCCCACTTTACATATTCAATGTTCGCACTTTCCATAATCCGATCAATGCAGTCTTTGATGTATTCTACAACTTCCCGGTTGGAAAGGTCGAGGGCAAGCTGATTTCTTCCGCGGTTCGGTATTCTTCCCGGAATCTGCAGAGCCCACTCGGGATGCGCCCGGTAAAGGTCGCTGTCCTCAGACACCATTTCCGGTTCAATCCAGATGCCAAATTTAAGGCCCATATCATTTACTTTGTCCACCAGCGCTTTCAGTGTCCCGCCAAGCTTTTTCTCATTTACGTACCAGTCCCCAAGGCCCGAATTATCGTCGTCCCGCTTTCCAAACCAACCGTCGTCCAGCACCAGCATATCCAGCCCAAGCCTGGCGGCCTGACGGGCGATGTCAAGAAGCTTCTCCGTATTGAAATCAAAATACGTAGCCTCCCAGTTGTTCACCAGGACGGGACGCTTTTTATCCTTCCACGGGCTTCGGATCAGATGGCTGTGATAAGCTCTTTTCAGACACAGAGAAAGATCTGCAAATCCCTTATCCGTATAGGCAAGCACCGTTTCCGGAACCGCAAAGCTCTCGCCAGGCTTCAGCGTCCACAAAAATTCTTCCTCCGAAAGACCGCAGACCAGCCGCGCGCTGTCGAGCTGATCAAGCTCTGCCTGCATCTGAAAACCGCCGCTGTAAAGAAGGGCTGCCCCGTAACATTCCCCGAAATCCTCGGAAGCCCCAGGCTCGCAGAGAATCACAAAGGGGCTGTGATGGTGGCTGGAAGTGCCGCGGTTGCTGCTGATCTCGGTAATACCGTGACACAGCGGCCTGCGCTCCATCTGCCGCTCGCCCGCATGTTTTCCGTACAGGTGGACGATATCCAGGTTTCCTTCCAGGAAATCAAGGTTCACGCTCATGGCGCGGCGAATCTCCCAGGTATCTTTGCTGCGGTTTTCCAGCACGGCAGCCCTGGTGATCACCCCTGCCTTTTCAAAAATTCCATACAGCAGCTTCACATAAAATTCTTCGTATACATCCTTCAGAGTGATCTCCAGAGTCTGCACGCCTTCATCCTCTCCCGCAAAAAGTGCGGGAAGTCCCGGAAGGCTATATTTGCCCGGGTATATCTCATGGGAATGATAGCGCAGATCCAGTGCCGGAACGCAGCCCTTCTTTCCCGCCCGCAGCGCTTTTACGCGGAAATCACCGTTTCCGTGAGCAGAATACTCCTGGGGATAATAGTCCAGGGAATAGTCTCTGTCGTCTCCCACATCCCCCGGCTGCCCGGAAAAACTATGCTCCCGGCCTCCTATCAGGTAAAAAAAATCCTGTTCCCCCGCCAAAGCGCCGAAATAAGTATGCAGCAGCGCTCCATACTTATCCACTTTCATCTGATACATACTCTTTGAGGTCTGAAGTGTAAAGGTTTTTGCTGTGTCGTTGTACTTAACCGCCATCGCGTGATTCCTTTCCATATTGTTTTCTTTTTATTTCTGCGGACAGCGCCAGACGGATGTTTTTTCACGCCCGTCTGACGGCTGCCGTATTACACCAGCCACACGTACTCGTAAGGTCCAAGCAGAATCTGATTATCATAAGAACGGATGGGGCGTCCCGTCAGAAGATCTTTCATCTCCCCGGGAAGGCCGAACCAGCTGAAGCGGTTGGCGTCCACCCACTGCTCCCGCTCGGAAAAGTTTGCCAGAACCATCATCTTATTTTCCTTGTGGAATCCGAATACGCAGGGATTGCCAAGATCCACCGGAATAGAGGCAATGTCTGAGCGAAAATACGGGCTGCTCCTTCGGATGGAAATCATCTTTTTGATGCCCATAAACACCTGTCCCTGCACAGCCGCAGGATCGTACCGCTTTTTCGCTGCCTCCCAGTCCATCTTGCCCCGGTGAAGCCAGCGGGAATCGCCGGCAATGCTCTCGTCATTTTTATAGCTCCAGTCGTTGAGCTGTCCTATCTCGTCGCCGCTGTAGAAAAGCGGTATTCCCGTATAGGATATAATGATGGAATTTAAGAGCAGTATTCTTTTGACCGCCTGCTCGATCTTATACTGATGCTTCTCCCGAAGGGCCTGCTCCAGCCCGCACATGGAGGCAAAAGTTCCGCTGTTTCTTGCATCCAGTGTCACCGGGTTAAACTCATAAAGTTCTCCCTCTGCAAAGCTTCCGGGAAAACGGCCCTCCATAAACCGGATCATAAACTGCTTGTGGGCCTCCGGGTCCAGTCCAAGGCCGCGCAGTATATCGTTTTCAAAGCCCCATCCGATATCGTCGTGGCATCTGGCATAATTAATCCATACGCCGTCCGGGGGCACACCGTAATCTTTGGCAAGGGACTGCACCATCAGACGCACATCCCTGGTTGCCAGAGAGTTCCATAAAAGTACCATCAGAGATGCATTATACATGACATTGCACTCTTTGTCATCCCTGGTGCCGAAATATTTGACAATCTCATGGGGTTCAACAATGGCCTCTCCGAGAAAGATCACGGAAGGGGCCACTTCGCGGACAATGCAGTACATCATCCGCAGAAGTGTATGAACGTTAGGATGATTCATGCAGCTCGTACCGATCTCCTTCCACATATAGGGGATCGCGTCCAGCCGGAAGATATCAATTCCCTTGTTCGCCAGCGTAAGCAAAACCTCCACGATCTTATTGAACACCTGCGGGTTCGCATAATTCAGATCCCACTGGAACTCATAAAACCGCGTCATCACATATTTTCCAAGATCGGGATAATACGTAAAATTCTTTGGAGCCACCTCAGGAAAGATTTCCGTCATGGTCTTTTCGTACTCTTTCGGAACGGTATCGTCATCAAACATGTGGTACATGTTATCATAATCATGGTTCCCGTTTTCCATCTCTTTTACCCACACATGTTCCTTGGCCGTGTGGTTTAAGACGAAATCGATACATGTCCGGATTCCCCGTTTCTTTAAAAGCCCCACAACTTTTTCAAGCTGCTTCATATCCCCCAGCTTTTTATCCACTTCCAGATAGTCCGACACGGCGTAGCCGCCGTCGTTGTTGCCCTCCCTGGATTTCAAAAGGGGCATAAAATGCACATACGTAATGCCAAGCTCCGCCAGATAATCAATCTTTTTCTCGAATCCATACAGATCTGTACTGAACCGGTCCACGTAGAGCATCATGCCCGCCATTTTTTCCGATAAATACCAGTCATTGCCGGCGGCGTCCTGTTTTTTCAGGGCCGCCGGGCGTTCTTTCTTTGCCTTTGCAATGATTTCTTCCAGCTGACGGAATCGAAATTCTGTCAGCTCGTTTGTTCCATATAAATGATAGTAGTTTTGTTTTAAGTCCATCCAAACTGTCTCCTTCATCAAGGCCTAAACGTATTCTACTATTTTACCGCTCCGTTTACAACACCATTCAGAATCTGTTTCTGGCATACAATGTAGAACAGAAGAATCGGAATCAACGCCAGCAGATAAGACGCAAACGCCAGGTTGTAGTTCGTTCCGAACTGCGTCTGGAAGTTAAGCTGCGCCAGCGGCAGAGTATTCTGTCCTGTGCCGGACATGATAACCAGCGGCGTCATAACATCGTTCCAGGTGCTCATTGCCGTCAGCACCGCGACGGTGGCGTGCATGGGTTTCATAATCGGGAATACAATAGACCAGTACGTCTTCCATGTAGTCGCTCCGTCCACTCTGGCAGCCTCCTCCAGAGCCAGCGGAATATTTGTCAGATATCCCCGGTACAGCATCAAATTCAGCGGCATAAAGAATACCGTATAGAGCAAAATTACGCCGAATCGGTTGGCAATGCCCATCTGCGCCGTCTGTTTCACCAGGGGCATCATCAGAATTGCAAAGGGGACAAACATACCGCTTACAATGTAAAGGTACGCCAGGTTATAAAGCTTGCTGCCCTTCATGCTGCGGCCGATCGCATAGCCGCCCAGGCCGTGAATGATTACGGAGAGCACCACGGTCGTAACGGTGAGAAGAAGGCTGTTCCCGAGAGAACGCCAGAAATCTGTCACCCGCATGGCCTCCGCAAAGTTTGCAAAGCTCCAGGAAGCCGGAAACGCCAGCGCCCCCGCAATATCATTCGTCATCTCGGAGGGCTGTTTAAAAGCGATGATTACCGCCATATACAGCGGGAAGAAAATTGTTACGCATCCAAGAATCAAGAGGATCGTCACCGGCCAGTTGACGGTTCTTGCCGCTTTATTTTTCTTACGCATTATAACTGCTCCTCCTTTCTGTTGGTGATCGTTGTCTGTGCCACGGAAATCACTACGATCAGCACAAAGAACACGAATGCGTTTGCGCTCTGGAAACCGAACTGACCGCCGCTCATACCATTATTGTAAATCAAATAGGAAATCGACTCCGTACTCTGGGAGGGACCGCCCTTTGTCAACGCCATTACCTGATCGAATACCATCAGGAAGTTTTTCATGCAAAGCACCATATTAATGGAGAAGAAGGGGATAATCAGCGGGAAGGTCAGGCTCTTGAACTGTTTCCATCCGCTGACGCCGTCGATGGCGCCCGCCTCATATACATCCTCCGGAACGGTCTGCAGACCGGAAATATAAATGATCGTGTTCATGGCAATCGCCTGCCAGCATCCCACAATCACAATCGCAATCCAGGCCTTGCTGGTGCTGGAGAGCATACTGCTGCTCAGGGCTTCGATACCCAGGCTCTGGCCCACTGCCGGAAGAACATACGTAAAAATAAAGCTGAAGATGTAGCCGATTACCAGGCCGCCAAGCACATTGGGGATAAAGTAGATGCCCCTCAAAACGCTTTTGCCCTTAATCTTGCTGTTCAGACCCAGCGCCAGAATCAGGCTGATCACATTAGTAATGATCGTGCTGACCAGGGCATATTTAAACGTGAACCAATAGGATTTTCCCACGCGGGCGTCCGTAAACAAATCCTGATAATTTCTTAAGCCTACCCAGTCATAGGAACCATATCCCTTAAAATTTGTAAAGCTGTACATAAAGCCTTTGATCAGGGGCAGGGTATTAAAACAGAAAAACAATGCCAGTATCGGGATTGTAATCAGCATAAACGTGCGCTTTCTGTCCTGCGCGCCTTTTGATAATTTCATTACTCATCTCCTCCTTCCGTCAGTTTCTCAGGATTTTCCGCATAGAATTTCTGAACCTTTGCAATCAGGTCGCGATTGTAGCGCACCCACTCCGTATCAAATTTCGTCAGGAAAGTGTCTACAGAATTTTCGCTTTCGTCCATCAGGAAGGTCTGTATCATAGCGTCCACTGCCATCTCAGAGGGATAGTGATGATCCTGATAGTCCGCCATTTTATCATTCTCGATATATTCTTTCATGCCATCCAGCATAGAGGGCAGCGTAAAGTCGCCCTGCTTGCAGGGAACTGCGTTCTGATCGTCCAGGTAAGTCTGAATGTTCTCGTCTTCATAGAGGAAATCCAGGACCTCGTAGATGGCCTCTTTTTTGTCTTCATATCCGGCCATCACAGACCACTGCAGGTCGTTTCCGGAGTTCAGAAGATTTTCCTCCGGGTTGTTGCTTGCCGGGAATACAAAGGAGTCGATGTTCATATCCGGGTTTACGGATTTGATCTGCGGCACCGCATAGCTTCCAATCACATACATGGCAGACTCGCCTCTGGCGAAAGCCGTGCAGGCATCGTTGTAGCTGTACGCATAGGGATCCGGCTGTGCATACTGCAAAAGAGATTTCGTAATCTCCGCCACCGGACGGTAGGCATCTGAAAACTTCGCCGTACCCGCGTTTACCTGAGAACAGATATCTGAGGGAGCCAGATCCACACAGATCGCATTCCAGGGCGCAAGGCAGGTCCAGGTATCTTTAAATCCAAAATACAGCGGCTGGATTCCCTCCGCCTGAATGTCCTCACAGAGCGCATAAAATTCGTCCAATGTGGTTGGAATCTCCCAGCCGTGCTCCTCAAAAATATCTTTGTTGTACAGAACCCCGGCTGCGTTTGCCATATAGGGTACTGCGTAAACGCCGTCATAAGGAATAAATTCCAGTTCCTTGTCTGTTCTCAGATAAGATTCTTTAATATCTTTCAGTCCTTCATAATCGGAAATATCCATCAGCATGTCTGCATCCAGGAAATTCGAATAGTTAATATCCCCCCCTATGCCGATAATTTCGGGGTAATCCTCCCGGATAAATCTTGTCTTCAGAATAGTCATCGCATCGTTGGGCGATTCGATGACAAGCTGAATGTCGTCGTGCGTGGCGTTGAATTTTTCTTCCAGCGCCTCAAATGCCTTTACCGCTTCGGGTTTGTAGTGAACAATTTCCACCACAGTCTTTCCGTTGGCCTCGTCCTTCTGCCCGCAGCCCGATATCAGCGCTGCGGCCGCCGTCATGCCAAGAGCCAAAAACCCGACAGCCTTTCTGGTGTGTCGTTTCATAATCCAGTCTCCCTTTCTGCTTTTTTCAATATCACCGCTTCGTAAGGGCGAAGCTTCCCATGTTCCGGCCTGCCGTCATAGTTGTAAATCAACGCCTTGGCCTGTTCCCACGCTTTCAGCACAGGGCAGGCAGCCTCCTGCGCCGTAAAATTGCAGGCCACCAGCAGACACGTGCTTCCTTCTGTGCGGGTGTATGCAAACACCGCTTCATCCTCCGGCATCAGCAATTCAAATTTCCCCTCCGCCAGCACATCCTCTGTCTTTCGAAGGCGGATCAGTTTCTGATAATAATGGTAGATGCTGTCCTCTCTTGCAAGCGCCTCTGCGGCATTGATCTGCCGGCAGTTCGGATTTACTTTGATCCAGGGGGTTCCCGTGGTGAAACCCGCATTTTTTTCGCCGGTCCACTGCATCGGAGTGCGGGCGTTATCGCGGCCTTTGGCGTAGATGGATTCCATGATTTCCTCCCTGGAATATCCGGCGGCCATTCTCTCCCGGTACATATTCAGCAGCTCAATATCACGGTAATCGCTGATGTCAAGCCGAACGTTTGTCATTCCGAGCTCCTGTCCCTGATAGATATAGGGCGTCCCCTGCATACCGTGCAGGCAGGTGGCCAGCATTTTTGCGCAAACCTCGCGGTACTCGCCGTCATCCCCAAATCTTGAAACGGACCTTGGGACATCATGGTTCTCAAAAAACAGACTGTTCCAGCCCTTTTTATAGAGCGCCTCCTGCCACTTTGCCAGCGTCCGCTTAAATTCCACAAAGGGGAGGGGCGCTAAGTCCCACTTTTCTTTGCCCTTCTGCTGATCCAGTACCATGTGTTCAAACTGAAATACCATAGAAAGCTCGGAACCGTCGGGATTGCTGTAAAGAAGCGCTGTCTCGGGCGTTGCGCTCCAGGCTTCGCCCACAGTCACCAGGGTGCTGTCCCTGAAAACCTCCCGGCTCATCTCCTTTAAGTACGGATGAAGCATCTTCCCTTCGGCCATTACCATGGCGTCCGTCTCTTTGCCGATCAGGTCAATCACATCCAGGCGAAAGCCGCCCACGCCCCGGTTCACCCACCACTGAATCATGCGGTAGATTTCCTGCCGGACTTTGGGATTTTCCCAGTTCAAATCCGGCTGTTTTGCCGAAAACTGATGAAGGTAGTACTGTCCACATTCCGGAACCCACTCCCAGGCCGACCCGCCAAAGGTGGATTTCAGGCTGTTGGGACAAACGCCTTCTTTTCCATCCCTCCACACGTAATAGTCATGATATGGATGGTTTCTTCCCTTTTTTGCCTCCTGAAACCAGGGATGCTCGTCCGACGTATGGTTCAGCACAAGATCCATGATGATGCGGATGCCTCTCTTTTTGGCTTCAAAAATCAGCTCATCCATGTCCTGCAGCGTTCCGAAAATCGGATCGATGTCCCGGTAGTCCGAGATGTCATATCCGTTATCGTCCTGCGGCGAACGGTATACCGGGGACAGCCACACCGCATCCACTCCCAGTTCCTTTAAGTAATCCAGTTTCTTTACGATTCCCTGCAAATCGCCGATGCCGTCGCCGTTGCTGTCGTAAAAGCTCCGGGGATAAATCTGGTAAATTACCGCTTTTTTCCACCAGGCCTTTGATTCCATAAAAACGATCGCCCTCCCTTCGTTGTTTTGCCTTGAATTTGTAAAATATCCTAATTAGTTTTGTTTGGTTTTGCAATAAGTTCTGCTCAAAACCAATATTACTCACAATATTGTGCGCTCAAATTTGTCAAAAATGCACAAACCAGGAGAAGGGGCAAATCGAAAAAATCTTACTTTATGATGTTCAAAATTCTTTGGGAATAATATCAGAAATGTGTAATGAAGGAACGGCTGTGTTTGCATATGCAGCCGGTATTGCTTTCCTATAACCCCGCGTCCTGTCACGGGGTCATAGGCTCCGCGCCGATATTTCGCACGCTCTCCCGCACAATCAGCTCCGTCGGAAGATGTACGGAGCGAACCGCAACCGGTTCGCCATAAATACGTTTCATTAAAAGCTGCACCGCCACGCGGGCTTTGTCCTCAGGGTGCTGGCGCACCGTCGTCAGCAAAGGCCTGGACAGTCTGGCGTAAATATTGTCGTCAAATCCGGTCACAGAAATATCCCGGGGCACCGACACCCCCTGCAATTCAAAAATATTGGTGGCCTCATGGGCATACAGGTCGCAGACAAAGAACGCCGCTGTGTATTCTTTCCCCGCTTTCTTTCTGGCAAACTGGCGAAGGATCTCGTACCGCAGATGTTTCTGCAGCGGAAGATGATAACAGTCCTCCGGCGAAAATTCCAGGCCGCGCTTTTCCATAACGTCCAGAAATCCGTGAAAACGCTCCTGATTGCTGGCCGAAACCCTGTCGTGGTCATAAAAAAATGCGATCCGCCTGTGGCCCTGGCGTATCAGATACGAGGTCATATCGCTGGCTCCCCTGGCGTCCTCGAGCCCCACGCTGTCATAGTCACCGTCCCCTGAATCGATAAACACCAGAGGCTTCGGCACCCTTGCCTGAAGCTGCGCACACTGTTCGGGATGACATCCCAAAACAATCCCGCCCTCAATATTGCGCGCATTTATTTTCCGGATAATTTCATCCGATCCCAGAGGGGAATCGCTGACCACATAACGCCCATAGCGGCGAAATTCCCGGATCAGGGCCTCCAGAAGGCTTCCGCAGAAGGGATCTGTCAGGACCTCTTTGTTTTCTCCCAGGCAGAAATCCACGCTCACCAGCTTCAGCGCCGCATCCAGAACCTTTCCTGTATTCTCGTTTGTATAATGATTCTCCACCAGCGCTTTTTCAATGCGTACTCTCGTCTTTTCAGACATTTTGGCTGTTCTTCCGTTGATGACGTTCGAAACCGTCGTCGGACTGACACCGAGCTGTTGGGCAATCTCTCTGATTGTAATCATTTTGCGCGCTCCTTTCCGTCAAACCATCCTGTGACGTCCAGACGCTTCTTTCCAGAGATACGCCGCGCTTTCGCGTCAGGCCATAAATATCTTTACGATCAGGCCCAGCACCAGTAAATGCAATGGATAAAAAGCGTAGTAGACATATTTTGAAACCTTGTCTTTACGCTGTCCATTATAACACCAAATTCCGTAAAAAGCCAGCGGAGCCGTAACATATAAAAGACTTATGATAACGCCCAGCACTGTTTTTGCCACATTTTTCTCATACAGCAGATAAAATACAGCCGTCAGGGCCACCATGCCTCCGCCGTAGGCCGTGCGCAGAACCATGGCCCACGCCGCCGCGCAGACCACGATCAGCGCCTTCAGCACCTTGATGGAAACGCCGGGCTTGTCCTTCAGCATGTCCAGGAAATACAGCATCAGAAGGCAGATCACCATCGTAAACAACCCATTCTGCCCTGTAAAATCAATCCATTTTACCGACATTGCCAGGTCGTAGGGGATTTCACTCACCACGGCAAAGGCAGCCATGGTCAGGAGATACTTTTTGTAATCCGATGTATTTCGAAATCCTTCCACCAGAAGAAAAGCGAAAATCGGGACACTCAGTCCTCCCAAAAGCTGCAGCACCTGGGATACGCCGGTCAGCGTCATAAGCGTTCCATTCTCTCCCAGGGTATTCCACAGGCTCTCCTGGGTGTACTGTTCCACATGTATGATACCGTTTTGTATCACCGCAATGCCGATGCTCTGAAGCAGCATCATGGCACAGGCAAAGTTTTTAAGTCCAATTGCCGTCACCGTCGGCGTTTTCCAGACGACACCGCGCCTTCCCATCATTGTGCTCATATATCCTCCTGTAAATGACAGCCCCGTGCCTTTGCCATGGGGCAGGTTATCGGAAATCCCGAATCACTTCAAGGGCCGGCAGCGCATTGCCGCTGTAATCAAACAGCGCCTGATTCGCCCACTCGTTTCCCCCGGGCCCCGCCTCGCCAATATAGGCGCAGGCCTCCGGGGTGGCCCAGCCGCTTCCCGGCACCGGTATCCAGGCGGGCTCCCAGTAAAAAAAGCCCTTTCCGCGGTTTTCCGGCACCTGACGCACCACCTTAAGGACGTCCTTCATAAAATCCGCCTGTCCCTGATGCGTCATGGGATAACCAATGTTTTCCACAAGTTCCTGGCGGGTCGCCATGCCTTTTCGCTCCCCGTCACCAAGCCTTTCGTAGGCCTGGTAGTCTTCCATCGTATGGCCCATGGATACCTCTGCTACAATCAGGTCTTTTCCGTAACGCCGGGCAATATCGTTCATATTTTCCCTGAGCATTTCTATTGTGCCATGCCAGAAGGGATAATAGGAAAGCCCGATGCAGTCAAAATCTGCGCCGCCGCTGGCAAAGTAAGCGTCAAACCAGCTGCGGTACAGTTCGTTGTTTCCGCCGTTGTCCAGATGAACCATCACCTGTATTTCAGGGCTGGCCTCGCGCACTGCCCGGATACCTGCGCTGACAAACCGGGCGATATTGTCAAACTGGGGAACCTTTCCATAGGGCCACAGAAGTCCCTTCGTCAGCTCATTTCCCACCGCCGCCATCTGCGGCAGCACGCCTTCCTGGCGGCAGCGTTTCAGCACCTGGGCCGTATAATCGTACACTGCCTTCTCCAACTGCTCCGTATTCATTCCCCGCCACGCCTTGGGAATTGTCTGCTTTCCCGGATCTGCCCAGAAATCGCTGTAGTGGAAGTCCAAAAGCCAGCCCACACCCTTTTCTTTTGCACGCTTTGCAAGGGTCAGCGTCGCCTCCAGGTCGTTTCCACCGGCCCCGTAGGGACTTCCGTCCTCGGAGAAGGGGTCATTCCAAAGGCGGAGGCGTACCATATTCATGCCGTAGGTTTTCAGAATGTCCATCGCGTCCCCTGCAACGCCATGGTCATAAAATCTGCCCCCGCAGCGCTCTACCTCCAGCAATGTAGATAAATCCATACCTGTGATCCAACTGCTCATGTGATACCTCGCAAATCAGTCGTCAAATTTTTCAAACTCCGCTTCCGTAAACCGTCTGCGCATGGCGCCGTAGCGGAAGCGCGCCATCTCGTTCTTTTTCAGAACATCTTCCTCCGTGCCCCGGTACTGGCAGCGGATACAGTAATATTCCTTTTTGTCCTTATCATAAAACATATCGAGGTCCAAATCGCGCATAAAACAGGAGGGACAACGATAATTTAATTTGCCTTTTCCAGACTGAGCCATGTAGTGAAGACCTCCTTATCGCATAATTTTCCGTTGTAGCCAATCGTAAACATCGGGCTGAATGCATATCCTTCTTTGAAATAGCCTTCCTTCTCCCTGCCCTCGCAGGTCATGGAAACCTTTGTCTCAATGGGAGGAAGCGTACAGCTCACTTCGTCCGCATCCTTCCTGGCAAACTCCCGGCATTTATATTCATAAGCCAGCGTCGTTTTCTCCTGCCCCTTTACTGCCTCCAGGGTCAGGCTGGACATATCCTCTGTATATTCCGTAGTACCGTAGCAGCCCACCATATATTCATTGATGGTAACATCAGCGCCCGGATCGCTCATCTCAAGAATATGGCGCTCCGTTCTGATTGTTCCGGTTCCTTCTGTGAAAATCAGCAGTGTCTGCAGCTTCACCGTCAGATCTGAGAACTCAATCTCCACCGGATCAAGCGTTAAGATACGGTCTTTTCCCTCCTGGGAAAAATGCGCTTTGGTACGGCAGAGACACAGATCCACTTCCTCGCCTCCGTGGCAGATCTTGGCGCTTCTCACCGTTCCCTCGCCTGCATAATGGGTAAAATAGCCGGCGCGGTACTTTTCCTGAATCAAAAACGGATAGCTTGCGTCCTGGATATGCGGCGTGCCGATTCCCACAGGCCAGTTCAGTTTCGCCGCATAGGGGCGAAGATCCACAACAGCACCGCCCTGGTCCATATTGACTCCCACGCGCATGTAGGGATCGCAGTACCAGAATACCTGCTTGTCGCTGCCGTAAAGAATATCCCGCCACAGAGCACATTCCGGCTCGGTGTAAGATTTCTTCTGACGGTAATAGTCTGCGAACTCGCTCATCGTCATGTCAATCAGCTTGCCCTCTTTTTTCAGCTTTCCATAGTATGCGCAGCCGTCCTCATAGGATTTCAGCAAAAGCTCATAGGGAGCTTCCCAGCGTCCCATCTTATTCATCCAGCCCGGTCCCACAAACATCATATTGTATGCGTATCCGTTGTTGAATTTCGCCTGATAGCGGAACTGGTCAATCAGGTTGTAAAGATACGGATACTCCCAGGTTTCAGAATCGTAAATCATTCCCCGCAGAACATTCTGCGGATGTGTGCCGAAATTGGAACCGTTTCCGTCATAACACGCAATCAGGTCGCGGCTCAGATGGGGAATCGCCACAATTCCCGAGTCCTCCGCCTCGTTTGCCGCCGGTGCGTGAGTATTCTGTTTTGAGGGAATCCAGGGCGCCCAGGGGCCTCCGTCCATAAACGTATACCAGCTGTTATTGCAGGTGTGGTAAGCCTTAGGCCCTTCCTCCCAGCAGGTGGCAACGGCACATTTTACGGAAGGATACGTTTCTTTGATATAATTTGTCAGCTCCGCGTCCATATAATAGGAGCCGGTGGATTCGGGATAAAAACCGAAACGTTCATAAAATTTTTCAAACACATCCTGAACGATGGCTTTTTTATCCTCCATGGAAAACATCCAGATACAAAAATCCTTTGTCTTATACTTTTCCCGAAATTCCTTGCAGGGAAGTCCAAGAAGCGTCAGACCGATCTCATCTCCGTATACCTCGTGGTGCTCCTTTGCCAGAGCCACGGCCTCGTCGTTAAACAGGCTGGCATACGTCATCTCAATCGTTGTCTTAAGGCCGTTCTTATGGGCACATTCCTGCTGCGTTTTAAAAATATCCAGGCTCTCCGTCAGCAGCGCCTTGCGTCCTATGTCCTCCGCCTGCCCATGTCCTGTCACTTTCTCAGCATACTCCGGCACCATTTCCGGGCGGTGAATAATATTCACAATAAACTGGTCCATAACACGTAATCCTTTCTATGTCTATACTTGTATGTCTGCATAAAACGCGGCAGGCCTGGCAAAAGCAGGTCTGCCGCGGTCGTTGAAAACTATTAGCCTTTTACAGCGCCTCCGGTAATTCCTTCTACGTAGAATTTCTGCATAATCATAAACAGAATCGAAATTGGAATAGATACCAGCACGCCGCCTGCACAGAAAATGGTAAAATAGCTGTTAATCAGGCTCTTATCCAGCATCTTGAACAGTCCGATCGCCACCGTATACTTGGAAGACACGCCTGCGTTCAGAATCATCTTCGCGTAAACGAAATCCATCCACGGAACCAGGAAGCTGCTGATTACCGTATATACAATAATCGGGCGGCTCATGGGAATAACGATCTGGGCGAAAATACGCGCCTCGCTGCACCCGTCAATTCTGGCCGCTTCGCAGAGCGCCCTGGGAACCGTGTCAAAAAATCCCTTTGCAATCAGATAGCCCAGCCCGGCCGAGCCGGAATACACCATAATCAGTCCCGCATAGCTGTTTGTCAGATTGAATGTTTTCAGCGTAAAGTACACGGCGATCATTGCCAGCATACCCGGAAACAGATTCAGGATAACAGCAAAATTCATCAGCGGTTTGCGCATTGGAAAGCGCATTACGGAAGTAGCGTACGCCACCATGAGTACAAACGCCGTAGAGATCACGCAGGTCACACAGGCAATGATAAATGTATTCATAAACCACTGCGGAAACTGCGCCACGCTGTCCGGCTGAAACAGCTTAATGTAATGAATAACGCTCCACTCCTTCGGAAAGAAGGTACTCGTATTCATTCCCGAGTAAGAGCTGAAGGAGGTACAGAACAGCCATACGATTGGAATCAGCCAGATAAAGGCCAAAACAGCAATTAATAAATTGTGCATCACAATCGTTGACGTGCGGTTGCTTTTCATCTTTTTCATTATTGATAGTCCTCCTCCTTTCCATTTCCTATCATGCGGTTAAACGCAATCAGCGTGAATACCGCACAGATAATAAAGACGATAATACCAATCGCTGACGCCATCTTGTAGTTGTAGTAATCCTGCGTCAAACGGAACAGCCACGTTACCAGAAGGTCTACCTCTTTTGCCTGAGAATTGGCCATCGCCTGATTGGTGGTCGTATAAACATTTTCCGTCAGCAGATAGATGACGTTGAAGTTGTTGATATTCTTTACAAAATCAGTTACCAACGCCGGTCCTGTGACAAACAGCATATACGGCATTGTGATCTTGCGGAAAATCTGGAAGGGCTTCGCACCATCCACCCTGGCGCTCTCCAGCTGGTCTGCCGGCAGGTTCATCAGAACGCCCGTTGCAATCAGCATCTGGTAGGGCACGCCGATCCAGATATTAATCAGGATAATCATCACATGCGCCCATCCCGGAGCCGACAAAAACGGAATATAGCTGGTGGACACCAGACCGATATCTCTCAAAAAACCAGTCAGGCCAATGTTGGCGCAGATCGTGTTGACGATACCGCCGTTGGAGAAAAAGTTACGCACCAGCAAAAGGGATACGAACTGCGGTACCGCAATGGTGATAATAAAGAGTGTTCTCCACATTTTCGGCCATTTTGTCTTTGTGCTGTTCAAAAGCAGCGACAGAAGAATACCTCCAATGTAGGTGGTAAAGGTTGCAAAAAATGCCCAGACCAGCGTCCAGCCAAGTACACGAACGAAGGCGTAGCTGAAAGTCACCGTCAGACCGCCGCCTCCAAACAGGCTCAGGAAGTTTGAAAATCCAACCCATGTAAACAGTTCGCTGGGCGGCATATGCTGCTGGTCATAATTCGTAAAGGCTACAAAAATCAGCAGCAGAATCGGGATCGCCGTAAAAACCACAATGCCCAGCACCGGAAGGGTGAGCAGGGTGATGTGGAATTTTTCCTCAATATAGGAATGAAGATCCTCTTTGAATGTGTTGATGTGCTCGCCAGCTTCCTCCATCAACTGAAGCTTGTAGGCGTTTACAATATTTTTCATCCAGACAACGATGGCCGCCGCCCAGACTACAAAGCTGAACAGAGAGAACAAAAGAATCTGGAACGAGTTATCGTAGTCGTTAAACTCGCTTTTCATGGTCTGCATATTGAAGACCTTTTCCATTTTCACAGTTCCCAGCGTACCGAATTTTGGTACGTACTGCATTGCAAATGTAACGGTAAACGCAATAATTGCAATCTCAAGCACCGTCATAATCAGCGCTTTCACGTACTGTTTGCGTCGTGCATAACCGGCGCCCATCCACAGCGCAGAAAGTTTTACAAAGATATCGCCCTTGACAAATGCCGTCCCAAATTCCGAAAAGTACTTGCCAATTGCTCTGAAAAAGCCGCCGACAGCCGCGCCGGCTCCGCCTTTTTTCTCACCTGCCATAATATCGGTAACCTCCTCCCTTTGGCTTTTTTCGTATCATAAATATGGGCTGCCGCCGACATATGCCCTGTTGCATGTCCCGCAGCAGCCCATCTTATTTCTCTTTCCTGCTATACGATAAAGATTTTAGCCAATAGGAGCAGTTACACCCTCTACCAGAGAGTCAAGAGCTGCCTGGATTCCCGCATCATCATCTGCTTTCAGTGAACCCTGTGCGATCATCTCGCCAAAGGTCTGTGCCGGATCCCAATACTTGCCGCCTACGCGCTGCAGAACGCCAAATTCGCTCTCGGATGCCGCCGCCGCGATAGCAACGTTCGACTGAACTTCGTCAGAAGCCTGTACATTCAGGTTTGTCGGTGCAAGGCCGCGAGCCTCGAAACGTGCCGCCTGTGCTTCCTCATTCGTAAGGAAGTCTGCCAGAACAACTGCCCAGCCCACATTCTCAGCGTATGCGTTCACACCTACGAATTTATATCCGTAAGGCGGAGCCTGCTGTACCTGATCCTCGCCGATTGTGAAGGTGGGAAGTTTTGTCGCTGCATAACCGTCTCCAAAAGCTTCCTGAGCTGCAGATGCATCCCAGTCGCCGGAGATTGCCGCACAGAGGCCGCCTGCTGCGATCCAATTGGAAATATCGCCGTCTGCAATTGCCATAAATGCAGAATTGCCTGCAATGTTCAGCATGGATTTCACAACGTCAACGCCTGTGTAACCATCTGCGCTCGTTCCGTTCCAGTCGATTGCCGTGGTCTGATCTTCATTCAGCCCAGTCGTGAAGCCTGCGCCGTAGAAGAAAGAAGCGTTATACCAGCCGGACGCCAGCGTCATGCCAACCTTTTTGCCTGCCGCTTCCGCCGCTGCCAGCAGCGTATCCCAGGAAGCCGCATCCTCAGCGGAAATTACGCTGGAATCATAGTACAGGAAGAAGGTGTTTCCGCCTGTCATCGGGAACGCATACATCTGATCACCGATCATCGTTGCTGCAACTGCGCCCGCATCATTGGCCGCCTTTACATCATCCAGGCTTTTGCCTGCCACCTGAAGGGCCTCGCCCACTTCGTTCAGGCTGGAGAGCGCACCTGCGCTTACCAGATCATTCAGCTGGTCGTCAGCAAATGCAAATACATCCGCTGCCGCTTCCACGTCTGTCAGAACCGTGTCCTTTGCGGTAGACTCAGATTCCACACCGATCTGAATATCAAATGTAAAATCAGGATAAGCCGCCTTAAAATTTTCTACCAGTTCTGCAAGCAGCGTCTGGTCTTCCTCAGCACCCCAGAGGGTCAGGGAAATGGTTTCTTCCGCATTTACGCAGGCAGCTGAGGACAGAACTGTCGCAGCCGCGAGCACAGATGCCAATACTTTTTTGAGCTTCATACTTTGCCTCCTTAATTTTTTTGGTTGTTGCGCAAATTGCGCAACCGTTTGCTCGTATCTTTAGTATATATGATGTGTTTTTCCTTGTCAATAATACTAAATTATCAAATTTTGTTCCTTTTTTTTGTGCATATTGCATAAGCATTTTTCTGCTTTTGGGGCAATAGGACAATCGGTTGCATTTCGCTGCGCTGCGCCTGCAAACGACCTCTCAACAAACTTATTCTACATAAAAAATACCCCGCAGCAATCCGCAGGGCATTTCATGTGTTCTTTCGTTCCGGAAATAAAGCTTTGCCCTCTACGGGGCATTTCATTGTTTTATCCGTTTAACATTTCTTCGATTTAAAATTTCGTCGATTCCCGCAGTATTACCTGATAGCTCAGCGGCGTATCTTTCTGCTCCACTTCCTCGCCCAGAAGCTTCAACAGCGTAATGCAGGCTACCCGTCCCAGATATCTCGTGTCAAAATGCAGGCTGGTAATCGCCGGCCGGTACATCTCCAACCGCGGGCTGTCGTACAGACTGGCCACCCGGATATCCTCCGGAACGCGCAGCTCCTTCTCCCTCAGATAGCCCAGCAGCATGCCTGTAATAAAGTCGTCCATGCAGACAATTCCATCCACGCCGGCCTCCAGAATCTTCTCCATTGCCTTTACCACGGCAGAGTAGCCCTCCACATCAAAGAAAACCAGTTCTTCCTGCACCGGTATGCCCTGGTCTTTGTGAGCGTCCCTGAATCCCAAAAAGCGGCTGTCGGTTACCAGATGCGCACGGTTGCCGCCCAGAAGCGCCAGGCGCTTCATGCCTTTCATCAGCAGGATTCCCGTCAGCTCCCGGCTTCCTTCCCGGTTCTGATTGTCCACCCAGACCACGTCTTTATCCTCCGACGGCCCTACCAGAACAAAGGGCACCTGCTTTTCCTTTAAGAATCTCTCCGCCTTTGTGCCGCCTGCCATGGAACGCGTCATAATAATACCGTCCACCTTTCGGTTGACCACCAGCCGGTTTCCCCCCGCAAGTTCCTGCCCATCCATCATCGCAATCACAATATCGTAATTATACTCCGACGCCGTCTCGCAGATTCCGTTCATACATTCCTTGAAAAACGGAAAATCCATCACTGAATAATCTCCCGGCAGCACAAGTCCAAGGTTATACGTCTTGCTCTGCGCCAGCCCCCTGGCCAGCACATTCGGCCGGTAATCATGTTCCTCTATAAAAGAACGCACCCTCTCCCGGGTTTCCCGGCTGATTCGTCCTTTTCCTGATATCGCTCTGGAGACCGTGGTCTTGCTAACTCCCAGTTCCCGCGCAATATCGTCTATCGTATATATTTTCTCCTTATGTATGTCCACAATATTTCTCCTTTTTACCGTTGCAGCCCTGCCCGGGCTATGCTAGAATCAAATTACGCAACCGCTTGCTCACATTTAGCGGTACATTCTCCGGCACAAAATGGCTTTGCGCCGGAACAATTCATATACATATAAGGATAACAAATCAAAAGAAAATCCGCAAGGAGGAAACTGCTATGCCCGATCATCTGCTTTATGGAGCCGCTTACTATTATGAATATCTTCCCGAAGACCGTATGGAAAAGGATTTCTGCATGATGACAAAGGCCGGGATCAACACAATCCGTATCGCCGAGTCTACCTGGAGCACTTGGGAGCCCCGGGAAGGAGAATTTGACTTTTCGATTCTTCACCGGGTTTTGCAGACTGCCAAAAAGCATGGACTTTCTGTGATCGTCGGAACTCCCACCTACGCGATTCCCCCATGGCTGGCCAAAAAATATCCGGACGTCATGGCAGACACTCACACAGGCATCTGCCGCTACGGGCACCGGCAAAATTTTGATATCACCCATCCCGGCTACCTCTTTCACGCTGAACGCATCCTGCGCAGGCTTTTCGAGGAAGTGCAGGGATACGAAAACGTAATCGGTTTTCAGCTGGACAACGAGACAAAGTCCTACGACACCTGCTCTCCCCGGGCTCAGGAGCTTTTTAAAGAATGGCTGAAAAAAAGGTTCAAAACTCCGGAAGAACTCAACCGCCGCATGGGGCTGGCCTATTGGTCCAACAGTATCGGAAGCTGGGACGATCTGCCGGATGTGCGTGGAACCATCAACGCCAGCTTCGGCGCGGAGTACGAGGCTTTTCAGCGAAACCTGGTAACTGAATTTCTTGCCTGGCAGCGCTGTATTCTGGAAGAATACCGCCGGCCCGGCCAATTTGTAACCCACAATTTTGACTATGAATGGCGCCTCTATTCTCACGGCCTGCAGCCTGATGTGGATCAGTTTGATGCCGCAAATTTTCTGACAATAATCGGCTGCGATATCTACCACCCCTCCGAGCACCTGCTGACCGGCGCGGAAATCGCCTTCGGCGGAGCCGTCGCCTATGCTCTGAAGCAGAGCAATTATCTGGTGCTGGAAACCCAGGCCCAGGGAAATTTCGGCTGGCTTCCCTATCCGGGGCAGCTCAGGCTTCAGGCTTTCGCCCATCTGGCCTCCGGGGCAGATGGTATTTCCTACTGGCACTGGCACAGTATTCACAATGCTGTGGAAAGTTATTGGAAGGGAATTTTAAGCCATGATTTTTCCGAAGGCGCCGTTTATCAGGACATACAGTCCATCGGCCAGGACCTTTCCCGGCTTTCCGAAAAACTGGTTCACCTGAAAAAACAAAGCAGAGTGGCTGTGATGGTAAGCAGCCGTTCCCAGACTGGCCTGAAATGGTTTCCCACCTGCCGTCAGGAGGAAACCCCTGAGCATAATTACAGCGACTATCTGCGCTGGATCTGCGACGCCTGCTACCGGCTGAACATTGAATATGATATTGTAAACGACACAAAAAGAGATTTTTCCAACTATGATGTTTTGATCCTGCCGGCATTATACGCGGCAGAGGAATCGCTGATCAGCGCCCTTCTCGACTTTGTGAGAGCGGGCGGAAAACTGATTGCCACCTTCAAGAGCTTTTTCTGTGATGAAGTGCTGAAAATCCGTCATGACGCTCAGCCGCACCGCATGACAGAATGTTTTGGGCTGACCTACGACCGCTTTACGCAGCCCGTAGACGTCTCTCTGGCCTCGGATACTGTCCCCCTGCCCAAAGCCTGCGCTGTCACCGACTGGATGGAGCTTCTGAGTGTGCAGGGCGCAGAGGTGCTCTGCTGTTACAATCACCCGGCCTGGGGCGGTATCCCCGCTGTTACCAAAAACCACTTTGGCAGAGGCGAGGCTGTTTATCTTGGCTGCTGCTTTGAGGCCGGCGGCCTGGAAGCACTGCTTTCCTACCTCTTTGCAGAATGGAAGCTTCCGCTCTCCCCCTGCCGGTTTCCGCTGATCGTCCGCCGCGGCATAAACGCCCAGGGACATTTGATCACATATTACTTAAATTTCTCCGGCCAATCCCAGCACGTACCTGTACACCCGGCCGGGTGCAGCCTTCTCTTTGGCACTCAGGTCGGTGAAAACGAAGGGATTACGCTGCCTCCCTGGGGCGTGATGATTCTGGAAAGCGCCTAAAGGTTTTTCTTTTTATAGACAAACCAAGACGCTGCCGCCGTAAACGCCGCCAGATACGTAAACAATATCCCTATTCCCCGTATATCTGCGCTTCCGCCCGCGGCGATACTTCTTATCATTCTGCTGGTCTGGGACAGAGGAAGCGCAGCCACTGCTTTTCCAAGTCCGCCCGGTATTTTATCCGCAGAAAAGAAAGTATTGCACAGATACGCCATGGGCATAATGATATAATTCGAAAATCGCGGCACATCCGCATGATTCTTCGCAAGAAACGATACCACAACGCCTATGGCGGAAAATACCGCGCCATTTAAAAACAGCACAAAAAAGGATACGCCGTTAAAAATAAGCCCTGTCTCAATCGGCGCAACCAGCAGCAGAATAATACCTCCGGCATAAAGTCCCCGCAGGCTGCCGCCCAGAATCTGTCCCGCAATAAACTGCCACAGGGGCGTTGGGGAAATCATTACCTGGTCGAAGGCTTTTTCGTAGAGCCGCTGCACATTCAGGTTTTGGGCGATGGCGTTAAAGCTTCCGTTCATCGTCGTCAGCGATACCACACCCGGTATCAGAAAATTCAAATAGGGTTCCCCGTGGGACATGGTCTGTATTCCCAGCCCGAATACAATCAGATACATCAGCGGCGCCACCATGGCCGCCAACGTAATCTTATAGAAATCCCTTCGGAACTCCACCCACTTTTCCCATAAAATCGTTACAATTCCCATGCCTTATTCTCCCGTCTGTGTCAGATGCCTGCCAGCCCGCTCTAAAAATACATCCTCCAGCGTCGTATCCCGCAGAGCCGACTGCCCTGTCAGGCACGACAGATACTCTATTGCCTCGGCACGGTCATGAAAATAGCGGCTCTCTATACCCTGGGCGTTTCTCTCATCCACCGCATAAGGGCCCAATTCTCCAATCAGCCCTGCCGGCGTATTTACTTCCTCCAGTTTTCCTTTATCCATCAGCGCCACGCGGCCGCAGAGGGACTGCGCCTCCTCAATATAGTGCGTCGTCAGAAGAATCGTCAGATTCTGCTCATTCAGCCTTCGCAAAAGATTCCACATCTGCCTGCGGGACAGTGCGTCCATCCCCGCCGTAGGCTCGTCCAGCAGCAAAATTTCCGGTTCCGTCAGGAGAGCACGGCAGACCATCAGCTTTCGCTTCATACCGCCGGAAAGCCTGCGTACACTGCGCTTTCGAAAATCAATCAGTCCGCAGAACTCCAGAAGTTCCTCCGTGCGCTCCCTGATCTTTTTTTTCGGCATAAAGTAAAGGCGCCCCTGGTATTCCATAATCTCGTCCATATTCATGTCCTGGCGCATAGAATACTCCTGGGTAATGACGCTGATCTTGCGTTTCAGATCCGGCCGGTTTCTGGACAGCAGCTCACCGTCAATGTATATCCCGCCCGCCGTGGGCAAAAGCAGGGTGGACATCATGCCTATCGTCGTTGTTTTTCCGGCTCCGTTCGGCCCCAGAAGCCCGAAAAATTCTCCTGTCCCGATGGTAAGGTTCAGGGAGTCTACCGCTGTAAAACGATCAAATTTTTTCGTAAGATTCTTTATCTCAATCATACCGCATTTTCCTCAAAATTATTTCTTAGCCGTTTTATTTTATCATTCTATCCGTGGAATAACAACTGTTTACTTTCAGAAAGCAGTATGCTATATTGATTACACATTCCTGACCGAATGATAATCAGAAACCAGAAAAATCGTGCCGCCAACCGAAAGGCGGCAAAATGGAGATTTTTATGCGAAAACAGATTTTTTCCTATATCGTCGCCTGTGCCGCGGCGTTCTGTCTGACTTTTTCCGGTGCGGCCAGCGGTATTGCCGGCGCAGCGCAGGACACTTCCGACACGACAGGCGACACTTCCGGCGCAGCACAGGGCGCTTCCAATGCGTCAGGCGACACTTACAGCGCAGCAAAGGGTGCTTCCGCAGCGCAGGCTGTGAAGCTGGATATGCCTGACGGCGAGTATTCCATAGAAGTAGACCTGGCCGGAGGAAGCGGCAAGGCGAGCGTCGTCTCCCCTACTATCCTGACCGTGCAGGAGGGCAAAGCCTATGCCAGAATCGAGTGGAGCAGCGCAAACTACGACTATATGATCGTCGCTTCCCAGAAGTATTTAAATGCCAGTGCCGAGGGCGGAAATTCTGTCTTCGACATTCCCGTTACCGCCATGGATGAGGGCATGTCCGTCATTGCAGACACTACTGCCATGGGAACGCCCCACGAGATCAACTATACGCTTACTTTTTATTCTGAAACCATCGGCGCGAAAAGCCAGATGCCCCGGGAGGCCGCCAAGCGGGTAGTGGCCGTGGCGCTGGCAATCATTATCGGAGGCGGTATTTTAAACCATTTCGTAAACAAGCGCCGGGATATATAAAAGCACGCGCTATGTCATGCAAAAATGTGTCCGAAGCCTTTCCCGAAGGAAGGCCGGACACATTTTTTACTGAAGTATACTCAGGCAAAGCCGCCTGCATTTCTTATCCCTTTACAGCACCCATCGTAATTCCCTTTGTAAAGTATTTCTGGAATACCAGGAATACAATAATAATCGGAACTGCAGCCAGGGCAGCGCCCGCCATGATCAGACCAAAGTCTGTGGAGTTTTCTGCCTGCAGCTTGGCGATACCAAGGGAGATCGTCAGCGTATCTGTACTTGTCAGCATAATCAACTGCATAAAGTAGTCGTTCCAAGAGTTGATAAACGTAAAGATTGCCAGTGCGCCGATTCCAGGTTTTATCATGGGCAGCGCCACATTGGTGAACGTCTTCCACTCGCTGGCGCCGTCAATTCTGGCGGCCTCCATCATCTCTCCGGGAATCCCCTCCGCAAACTGTTTGATCAGGAATACGCCAAAGGGCCATCCTACAATCGGAAGAATTACCGCCCAAATGGTATTGTACATTTTCAACATCGACATCTCGCGAAGCAGCGGGATCAGAATGACCTGCTTTGGAAGCGCCATGGCACATACGATCAGAGAAAACAGCAGCGTACGGCCGATAAAACGCTTTTTCGCCAGAGCGTAGCCCGCCATTGCAGCCGTCGCGCAGGTAAGTCCCATAGCAACCACCGCCATGAAGACCGTGTTCAAAAGCCAGCGAATCGCCGCCGGAACCTCCGGACCCGCAAAGGTGATCTTCGTAAACGGAATGGAAAGCGACCAGAGGGGAGCGTACTGACGGCTGAACAGCTTGTCATAGTTCGTCATTACCCACTCGGAAGGCCACCACTGAGGCACTGTCGCATTGATTGCTTTCGCCGTTTTAAAGGAGCCTGTAACAATCCAGTAAAGCGGGAAGGCAAATACGATGGCCAGAAGAATAATTACTGCGACTGACAGTATTTTATAGCACTTTGTACGTGCCGGCATTGACTTATTCATATATTCTGCCTCCCTTCCCTACTCAGACTTTGCCATCTTAAACTGCACGGCCGAAAGAACTGCAATAATAATCGCCAGAACTACGCCCATCGCATTGCCGTAGCCGTAACGGTACAGTTTAAATGCATTATAGTAAATATAGTACATGATGGTATCCGTACTGTGATTCGGGCCGCCGCTTGTCAAGAGCTGTATCAGCGCGAAGCACTGGAAGCTGTTGATGGTAGTGATTACCAGTATGTACAGCGTGGTAGGCATAATCTGCGGCCACTTAATTTTCCAGAAGCACTGCATCTTGTTTGCGCCGTCCACCTCGGCCGCCTCCACCAGAGAGGCGTCTACATTGTTCAGCGCCGACACGTAAAGAACGATCGGCTGGCCCACGGAGGTAGTGAGCAGAATCAATATAATACAGCCAAGGGCATATTTTTCATCGCCCAGCCAGTTGATATTTTTATCAATCAGGCCAATCCCTTTTCCAACATAGTTAAAAATTCCATAGTAATTGTTGAACATCCATTTCCACACTACCGCAACCGCTACGGAACCGGTTACCACCGGCAGATAAAATACACATCGAAGCAGCGAGCAGAACGCGCCCTTCATATTGTAAATAACGGAGCTGACCCACAGGGAAAAGATACATGTCACCGGCACGGAAACAACCACAATAATCACCGTGTTCTTCAGCGCCCCCAGGAACGTGACGTCCTGAAACAGTTCCACGTAATTGGCAAACCCCACAAAAATATCCGCCCGGTTCATGGTCGAATCAAAGAAGCTGGTGATAATGCACTGAACCATAGGATAAATCACAAATCCTACAAAGAACACCAGGCTCGGAAGCATAAAAGCATATCCGGCAATCGTCTCCCGGCGTACCAGTGCACGGCTCATGCTGTATCCGGTGACCTTCTTCGTACTTGCCATGGGATAATCCCCCTCTCTATTCGATATAACAAACACCCCTCCCGCGCCAATCGCAGGAGGGGTGCACGAGTTCACAGAGTATTATAAACTTTCGTCAGATTTTCGCTTATGCGCCTGCCGCTGCGTTTGCCGTTGTCTGGAACTCTGCAACTGCGGTCGCTACGTCTGTACCAGAACCAATCTGCTGCAGCATATTCCACCAAGCGGTACGAGCCTCAGCCCATCCGCCAACTACCTGGTAGTAGTCGCCCATGTACTGGGTGAATGTAGCGTATTCTGTCATAAGCTCATCGCCTTCGTAGATGTTTCCGAGATCCTTAACCGGCCAGTATGTAGAAGCTTTTACGCTCTCTGCCGCCATGGACTCGTCGTTTGCCATGAAGTCGATGAAGGTCTTAGCTGCCTCAATCTTCGCCTCGTCGCCGTTGTTGAAGATGCCGAAGCCCCAGATACCGCCGCAAAGCTGCGGTTCGCCGCTCTCAGACGGGAATGCCATCGGAAGTACGTCGAAGTCGATCATTTCTGCGTTGTTCTTTTCCTGTGCGACGTTCCAGCAGAATGCCATAGCCAGTGTGCCGTTGCAGAAAAGCGGGATCTCATCGCTGCCTGCGATGGATGCGTCGAAATTGATGCCGTCCATGCCTGCAAGAAGCTCAAGAGCCTTGATATTTTCTTCGCTGTCCAGCGTGTAAGCGGTGTGATCCTCATTTGTGAAGGTGCCGCCATACAGGTTGTTTACCAGAGCACGTGTACCCTGGTCGCCGCTCTGACCGCTGCAGTATACTGCGCCGACCGGATCCTGTCCGCTCTCATAAACTGCTTTCACAGCGTTGATGAAGCCCTCGGTTGTCCAGGTGCGTGTTTCTTCATCCAGATACTGCAGAGCATCTGCCGCTTCGAATACATCTCTGTTGATCGCCATAGTGTGAGCTGTCATACAAAGCGGATACTCATAAAATACGCCGTCGTTGTTCTGGCATGCTGCTTCTACGGAATCGTAGATCGCTTCTTTTGCTTCGTCTGTCCAAAGATCAGCCAGGTCTACCATCAGTCCCTTTGCGCCCCAGTTTGCAACCAGACGCTCCGGTCCTTCAAATACGATATCCGGTGCCTGTCCGCCTTCGATCGCGGTGTT
>JAUNFZ010000094.1 GCA_030524785.1 Eubacteriales bacterium | reverse complement strand
AAGAGGTTTCGGCCTCTTCCTTTTATTTTTGCCAATGATAATTATACTCTAAGAATTTAAGGCTATAGGCAATTTGACGGGGGATAACTGAAAATGGAGCAGCGGGAGAATGTGGATGTAAGAACTAAAATGTTCGTAAAACACATGATTTATACACAATACAGGCAAAAACCGTAGTGAATGAAAATTTCCATTAACATCAAGAAATCCAGAAAGAAAGGTTATCCACAAACGCTTTCTTTCAGGATTAAAAAAAATTTTTAAATTTCAGCACTTTTTACAATGGAAACGGGGCACCTGAACAGTAACCTCTTCTTTGCCGGAATTGAATCTTTTTAATACTCTTTGGAATTCTTTGCGCCATTTCTGAAAAAATGTGGTATAGTCTATTCAATATACTTAAATATTAAATAATAAGAAGGAGAAAAACAAATGAGCACACTTAACCTTACCCTGCTGACCGACCTGTATGAATTGACGATGATGCAGGGATATTTTGACAGCCAATCCTCCGAGGTCGTTGTTTTCGACGCTTTCTATCGGAATAATCCCTGCGGAAACGGCTACGCCATCGCGGCGGGACTGGATCAGGTAATTGACTATATCAAAAATCTCCATTTTTCGGATGAAGACATTGCCTATCTGGGAAGCCTGGGTATTTTCAACAAGGAATTTCTGGACTACCTGAAGGATTTCCGCTTTACCGGCGATATATATGCGATTCCGGAGGGCTCCGTAGTATTCCCGCACGAGCCGCTTCTGAAGGTGGTGGCTCCCATCATGCAGGCACAGTTGGTGGAAACCGCAATTCTGACGATCCTCAACCATCAGAGCCTCATCGCCACCAAGGCGGCCCGGGTGGTGCGCGCGGCCCGGGGGGACGGCATCATGGAATTCGGGCTGCGGCGGGCCCAGGGACCGGACGCAGGCGTGTACGGCGCCCGGGCATCCATGATTGCGGGCTGTATCGGCACCTCCAACGTACTGGCCGGCCAGCTCTTTGACGTTCCGGTGAAGGGAACCCACGCCCATAGCTGGATCATGAGCTTCCCGGACGAGTATACCGCCTTCAAGAAATATTCCGAGCTGTACCCGGATGCCTGCACGCTGCTGGTGGATACATATGACACCCTGCGTTCCGGCGTACCCAACGCAATAAAAGTTTTCACCGAAATGCGTCAGGCCGGTATCGAGCTCAAGAACTACGGCATCCGTCTGGACAGCGGCGACCTGGCTTATATGTCCAAGAAGGCCCGCAAAATGCTGGATGAGGCCGGATTCCCGGACGCAATCATCTCCGCGTCCAGCGACCTGGACGAATACCTGATCGACTCCCTGAAATCTCAGGGCGCCGCCATCACCTCCTGGGGTGTGGGCACCAACATGATCACATCCAAGGACTGCCCTGCTTTCGGCGGGGTATACAAGCTGGCCGCAGTGCTTGACCCGGCCACAGGAGAATTTATCCCCAAAATCAAGCTGTCCGAAAATACCGAAAAGATCACCAATCCGGGGAATAAAAAGATTCTGCGTATCTACGACAAAGAAACCGGTAAAATCCGCGCGGACCTGATCTGCCTGGTGGAGGAGACCTTTGACGAATCTGAGGATATGATTATCTTCGATCCGCTGGAAACCTGGAAAAAGACTAAGATCAAGGGCGGTACTTACACGCTGCGGGAGATGATGGCTCCGATTTTCCTGAAGGGCGAATGCGTATACACCTCCCCGTCTGTCATGGAAATCAGAGACTACTGCACAAAGGAGAAGGACACGCTCTGGGAAGAAACCAAGCGTTTCGCCAACCCGCACAACGTCTATGTGGATCTCTCCGATAAGCTGTACAAGATCAAGAGCGAGCTGCTGGAGCAGATGGGACGGGCGGCGCTTTCACTATAGAATGCTCCGCATAATAATAATGTATACCCTTCGGGCATACCGTATTTAAATGCTCCGCATAATAATAATGTATAAAATTCCTTCATTTACAGATACTAGGGTCATGAATGACTACACTACCAGTACAGATAAATGGAGGAATTTTTTATGAAAGCTACAGGAATTGTGAGAAGAATCGACGACCTGGGCCGGGTCGTTATTCCAAAGGAAATACGAAGGACTCTTCGCATACGTGAAAGCGATCCTCTTGAAATTTTTACAGACCGTGAAGGAGAAATTATCCTGAAAAAATATTCTCCCATCGGGGAGCTGGGCAGCTTCGCGAAGGAGTATGCCGAAGCCCTTGCCTCTGCCTCCGGCCACAGCGTATGCATTACTGACCGGGACCAGGTCATTGCCGCCGCCGGCGGTATCCGCAAGGACACCATCGGGTCGCCGGTCACAGGACAGCTGGAGGCCGTCATGAACGAGCGCGAAAATGTCCTCTCGGACACCCAGTCCAAAAAGCACGTTAAAATTACCAGCGAAGACGCCGAAGATGAATATCCGCAGGTCATCAGCCCCATTCTCTGTGAAGGCGACGTGATCGGCTCCGTTATCCTGCGCAGCAAGGATTCTTCCAGAAAAATGGGCGAAACAGAGCAGATCCTTGCCAAATGTGCCGCAGGCTTCATGGGCCGTCAGATGGAGCAATGACAAGCAAAGAGGATGCGCAGCCTTAAAATATTGCTTCAAAAGCCTGCGCATCCGAATTTTCGTCTGAAATCTCCCGGATGAACCTCCAATTAACCTTTTATTTCACATTGATACACCGTTTGCCGATATTCTGCGCAAATGGTTCACCGTTTATTAATGAAGTTCAATCGCTGTCGTCGCACCCTTCACGTCTTTCATTAACTCTTCCTTCACCCGCACTCTCAGCTCATCAAAGGTCCACGGTCCGTTGTGCAGGATATCTTTCCGGGTAATATTATATTCCTGTGAATCAGAATGTACTGCCAAATACCCGTCCGCAGCCACATTAAACATAATGCCATTGATATACTCCGCTTCTTCTGAGCAAAGATAGCAAATGAATGGAGCCATTCCTTCCGGTCCCGTCTTCATCGCGGCCGGCGCCCCCGCTTCCACAGCTTCCTCCGGTACATTCTGTATCCGATAAGTGGCCAGCATATTGTACCAGCTTCTGGTCTTTGCCAGAGGTGTGTAGCAGTTGCAGGTAATTCCTGTTCCTGCAAGATCCTGCGCGATTGATTTTGTCATAGCCCATACGCCGCAGGCCGCCGCACTGTATGCAGACATTCCCATCAGCCCCTGAAAGGCATTGGAGGATACATTCAGGATACGCCCATAGTGCTGCTCTTTCATATAGGGCAGTGCATAATGCAGCATATAGAATGCGCCGTTCAGTTTTGAGGCAACTACAATGTCAAACATCTCAATCGGCATATCGGCCACATTTCCAACCCAGGTGGCAGCAGCATTATTCACGATGATGTCAATTCTGCCCCATTTTTCCACTGCTGCATCCACCAGCTTTTTACAGTCCTCTGCCCGGGCCACGTCCGCATACACAGGGATGGCTTCCCCGCCTTTGGCAATGATTTCTGCCGCCGTGCTCTCTGCATCGCCAATTACCGAGTCCAGACGCTTCTTCTCGCTTTCCGTAAAATCAATGTTTCCGCCGTCGAAACAATTCCGATTGGATCCTGGTTTTCTGTTATTTGTTACCACCTTACATCCATTTTCCGCCAGGCACATGGCAATTGCCTTTCCAACTCCCTGCCCGGAACCTGTCACAATCGCCACTCTGCCGTCAAATAAACCCGCCATATAAAATACCTCCCTTGTAAAATTAACTGTGCAGCCTCCCTTGTTTTTGTATCAATTGCTATTATTTAGTAGTCTATCCGATTTTTTCTATTGTGTTAATCCACAAAAGCGATGATATTTTATCCGATATTTCCTACATTTTGAGAAATTTATGATATAATGTTTCCCATAAAAAAAACCAGAAAGGCCGGTTGTTTCAAATGATGATAAATGCCCGATTATTTATTATGCTTCTTTCCGAACGCTTCGATGTGACCGAATATGGACGTGAATTAAAAACGGAGGAACTATCGCTTCCTGTCTTTTATGAACAGGGAATGAAGATTAAAAATGGCCAGATCTGTATTGCGCGTACCCAGGAACTTCCGGCTTCCACTGATGTGGAATGTCTGTTTATCTGCATCGGCAGCCGCCCGACCCGCACCCTGAATCAGCGTCTGGGAAAGCTTCTTTTCATTGACCGGCGGAATCTGGATATTCTGACACTGTTTAATGCAGTTCAGGATATATGTAACACCATTACAAACTGGATGCTGAAAATGCATACCCTGACTGCAGAGAACGCTTCAATAGAAAAATTTGTTTCTGCCAGCATTCCAGTTTTCGAAAACTGTATCACCATCACCGATTATAACCTGCGCGTTCTGGTAAACTGTGAAATGACAGAAGCCTCCGGCCAGAAAAAGATAATCATTGACCGCCAGTTTGACAGGATTCCTGACGGAGTCATCCCCAGCTTTCAAAACGATTTTACACACAATATCATGCGCCGCGAACCTTTCCTCTACAAGGGGCAGAGAGAAAATCCGCAGGGAGAAAATTACTGTATCAATCTTTACCATGGAGATAATTACATAGGTACCTGCACTCTCTGGGAAAAGCTGCGTCCCTTCAGGGAAAGCGATTTTCTGCTGTTCCAGAAGTTTGCTTCTTTTATTCAGCGTATCCTGTCCTCTTCTGTGCGTGAGCCGGATATTGTCAGCATAAAAACTGTTTTTTGCGACCTTCTTCAGTGCTTTCCTGTGAGCAGCAGCGCTCTAAATAATGCCATGTCGATGGTGCAGATGAATATGGATTGCCAGAAGGTCTCTTTTGGCTCCTGGTACTGTGCAGTGATCCGAAGTGCCAACCGGGAAAAAACGCTCCCGGAGCAATACCTGTGTACTACCCTCGAGAGTCTTCTGCCCAGATGCAGTGCCCTGTCTTTTGATGGGTTTCTTGTCTGTTGCTGCATGGCTGCCAAGGGTGAAACCTTTGAAGACACAATCTATGGTACTCTGAAATCTTATCTTAAAGATATGAATTTTAAAGCAGGAATCAGCTATCCTTTTACTGATTTTTACGATGCCAGATACTACTACCTGCAGGCCAGAGCCATGTTGGAAACGGGCGAATCCACTCTGCCGGATCATTACATTTACACCTGCCAGGACTGTATACTTCCTTATATGATGCGGCACTGTGCCGGCGAATTTCCTCCGGATCTGATGCTTCCACCCGGGCTTAAAAATCTTCTTGCCAAAGAAAATGGCATAGACTACTGGCATACACTGCAGAAATATCTGGATAATGAATGCAATGCTTCGCGTACAGCACAGGAGCTTTACCTGCATCGTACCTCTCTGCAGTCCCGTCTTGATAAAATTAAAAGTTATGTAAGTTTAGATACACCGGAAGAACGGCTGTATCTGAGGATATGCATCAATCTCTATGACAGTATCATAAAAAAGACGAAAAAAGAATCGGCACAAAATACTTGAATAAATCATACAGAAGGCTGCCGACGGCAGCCTTCCTGCATATTATGAAGCAAGCTTTTATTTCTTAATAAACCGGCGTTCCGGAGTCACTACAGCATCCACATCCCAGTCCAGTGTCACATGATCACCCGGCTGGACAGTACCGGCTTTGACAAGGGCAAACCCTACCCATTTACCTACGGTGAAGCCATAAGTAAATTTCGTAACGCGTCCGATTTCTCTGCCGTCCCTGGATACGCATCCTCCATACGGTCCCCCATGAACCTTCACGTTCTTTGCGTCAACCGTTATACCCACAAGTTCCTGCGCATGCGGAAGCTCTTTTGCCTTCTCCGCCGCTGCCTTTCCAAGAAATTCTTCCTTTGACCAGTCAATGGTCCAATCCATGCCAGTCTCAAAAGGAGTCGCCTCATCAATATCCGTAACCAGATAAAATCCTGCTTCCGTAGCCAGCGTATACGCCATTACGTCAAATTCGTCAATCTTCTTCGCTCCAAACGCCGGGGCTGCCTTCTCCAACGCTTCCTCTATCCTCCTGTTGTCCTTGACATCACAGTAAATTTCGAAACCGTTTTCTCCTGTATATCCTCCTTTTGCAATTTTAACAGCGACATCGCCGATGTGATTGTCTTTGATCTGAAAACGCTTCAGCCCTGCAATCTCTTCCGTCACAAGAGATTTCACAATATCCACGGCTTTTGGCCCCTGAACCGCGTACATATCTACTTCTTTTGTAATCTTCCGGAATGTTACGTCCAGCCCGCTGCTGTGTTCTTCCATTTCCTTCAGCGTCCGTGGACAATGCAGTGTGGAAACCCAGTATTTGTCCTCTGCCAGGCAGAAAATCACACAGTCATCCTGGGGAATCCCTTCTTCTGTCAGCATCATGGTATAACGGCCTCTGGTAGGCACCAGGGCGGAAATATTCGAAACATAAATGCGATCCAGAAGTTTGCATGCATCCGGTCCTGCCACCTCTACAAGATGGTGGGTGAAATAATACCAGCCGGCAACATTCCGGATGATATCATGCTGCTCCTTACAGCGGGTATCAGTGCTCAGTAATAACATCTTATTCACCCTCCTTTGCACCTTCATAATTATCCACGCCCAGATTCGGCTTCTGTCTGCGGAAACCAATCGGGCGCTGATGGATGATATAACGAACCTTCTGCGCTTCGCGGTCTTCCTCCATGTCAACAGACCATTTTGCCCCAACTAAGGTCTTTACATTGCCGTCGAATATGTATTTGTACAGAATATTCTGCTCCGGATACATCCCCAGCATATCCCACTTGACCATATCTCCTTCGATGACTGTTTTTTCTGCCTCAAACTCCTTAAATGTATATTCCACATCTCTGGACTGGAAACACATGGAAATCCATGCACCCATAACACGGGAATCATCCACCTCAGCGGGAACGCCCAGCCATTCTCTTGTGGCTTTTTTCGTGTGCCAGTCAGCAAACTGGAACTTACCGCACGCCTCAAACAGCGTCGGACATACCAGATCCC
>JAUNFZ010000093.1 GCA_030524785.1 Eubacteriales bacterium | reverse complement strand
ATGCCGCGCTGGTATAAGTCTTTTTCCCCACCTTGCGGTATGCGATTACCTTAAACTTATACGTTCTATTGACGGCAAGCTTTTTGATGACGCATTGTTTTTTCTTTGTGGTTCCTACCTTCTTCAGTTTTGTCCCGTCTATGCGGTACACATAATATCCTGTGGCCTTTGACGCGCCGGACCAGGAAAGCTTTACTTCCTTCTCACCTGCCGTGGCTTTCAGTGTCTTTACATTTCCCGGCCTCTTACTTGCCGCCGCCACACTGGCACCGCTTAGTATAAATATCAGAAAAAATATCGTTAAAATCCCTGCTGCACGTTTCATAGTTTTTCTCTTTCCCCTTTATCCGTTTATTTCACTTTTATCACATCGCTGCCATTCGTTTCCGCAATAATAAAATGCGGCCTTTGCTTTGCCTCCACGTATGTTTTTGCAATATACTGTCCCATAATTCCCAGGCAAAACAGCTGCAGGCTGCTGCAAAAAAGAATGATACAGACTGTAGACGCCCATCCAGCCACCGGATCGCCAAAAATAAGTCTCCTTACTACAATCAGCACAAGGAAGAAAAAGGAGAGGAACGTCATAAACATTCCAAACCACGAGGCGACGCTTAATGGGAACTGTGAAAAGTTAATAATTCCATCCACTGCGTACTGAAACAGCTTCCAAAAGCTCCACTTCGTTTCCCCGGCTGCCCGTTCCACATTTTCGTAGGGAAGCCAGCAGGTGCGAAACCCAATCCAACCAAAAATCCCTTTAGAAAAGCGGTTTGCCTCACCCATGGAAACAATCACATCCACCATTTCTTTCTTCATCAGCCGGAAATCTCTTGCCCCATCCACAATGTCGGCATCAGAAATCCGGTTAATCAGACGATAAAACTGACGCGCAAAAAAGCTTCTGATGGGCGGTTCCCCTTCCCTGCTGACACGCCTGGTGGCCACACTGTCATATTCCCCCGACTCCAGTATGTTCAGCATCTTTGGGAGCAATGCGGGCGGATCCTGCAAATCGGCGTCAATTACCGCCACATAATCGCCATGGGCATTACAAAATCCGGCATACATAGCGGCTTCTTTCCCAAAATTGCGTGAAAAGGACAGATAAACCACACGAGAATCTTCCTTGGCCAGCTTCTTCAAAATATCCAGCGTGCCGTCTCTGGAGCCATCATTTACAAAAATCAGCTCGTATTCGTATTCCATACCGGCAAATACAGCAGATACTTCGTGATAAAAAAGCGGCAGCACTTCCTGTTCGTTAAAACAGGGAACAATTAACGACACCAGCATGGCTCTCCCTCTCTTTCCGCATGATATCCGTTTCTTACTTGATTTGATATACTGTGTGACCGCCAATCTCCTTTACCAGCACCGCCTCGGCGTCCGGATCATAATAAGTGTGAATATACTGCATCGTCACTTCTATATTATTGTCCACAAGGTACACAGTCTCGTTTCCAATCATATCCCGATAGGGATTGACGATTCCATACTTCTCCATCACGCTTCGATAAAGCGGTGTATGTGCCGTCCAACCTCCCAGCGGCATAATATTATCTCCGCTTCCAAAGGGCGGCGTTTCAAAAACTCCATAGCTTTTCGCAAAAGAAAGCTCCCCGGATTTTGCCAGGTAAAGATGCTCTTTATCTTCCATCACCGCTTCAATTGCCTGGCGTTCCTGCACCATCTTTTTTTCTGAAGAAGTATTTGTGCGAAGATATTTTCCGCAGGAAAAACTGATGCAAAAGCATGCAGCCGCCAAAGCCACCGGCACGCACCAGCCCTCCAGCCGCCTTTCGCCGGGACGGTATACCCAAAGCACCGCCAGGGAAACTGCCATCCAGATACTGACGTCCACACGGTTGTAGAGATAACGTCCCTGGTAAAACAAAAACAGATACAGCGCCAAAACCAAAAACGCCGTATACAATGCGGTCAGCAAATCCTGATACCCATGCCTGGAAAATAAAAGCCAATATAGAATCAGCACTAATGTGATGCCAAACGCTGTAATCGTTGGGAATTTGAGTACGACCTTTTTGACAAACCGCACAAAAAATCCCGCGTTCACCTGTTTTTCTTTTCTCAGCGAAATGAGCTCCTTCATCACCGGGAGCGTAAACTTCTCCGTATCAAAATAATTCCATCCCCGGATCAGCTTATACGCATTTTCGTCAATTCCCAGCTTTTCATACTCCTCCCGGTTTTCGCTGTAATCCGGGAAGCCGTAATCAAAAAGCAGTGTCCTCGCCCAATTGTATTCCTCATACTCCTGCCACTGAGGAGAACGATACGCCATTCGGTCCGTCCCATATAATAAAGCTACACAAAACAGCAGAAGGCCAAACGCCTTTACATAAGAAAGAATCTTTGGAAGGCGTTTTCCTTTCTCTGCATTTTTCAGTTCTAATAACTGGTACAGCCCTATCGGTGTCATCAGCGCCGCAACTGCAAAAAACTGCTGCGCCCGGTACATAAAACCAAAACAAGCCAGAATCACCCCGGCTGCCAAATACCTTTTTCTTATTTTTTCTCCCTCGACGGCATAAAACATTACCAAAATTCCCGCCGCTGTTATAATCCCCGCTGTTTTTGTGTACTGCAGCCGGATATAGCCCTCATAAGCAAAAAATATCAACGCTGCCGCCGATATCCAAGCCGTCCACTTTCCCTTCTGCCTGCGCAGTACCACCAATGTCACCAGCGTAAAAGAAATAAACAGCAGCGCATACTGCCCAATCGCATGCCAGGGGACACTTTGCCACATTCTGTAAAGCCCCGACAATATCAGGCCGAACAGGTACTTGCAATGCACCATATGAGCGTCAAAGCTTCCCTTTGTGCCATTCACTATGCAGTTAAGCCCCATATCGTCGTTCGTTTCGTACCCAGGGCGAAACACCACCAAAAGCGCAGCCAGAAGAACTGCATTTATCAGGACTGCAAAACTTAGCTTTTCACGATTCTTATTCACCAGCGCAGTCAGACGATTCCATATCTCTCTCATTTTTGTACACCCAGCCACTTTTATAATACGCTTTACTGAATAAAACACAGCCTTCAGCAAAGAATCTTCACCAAATGCTGTGTTTTTATACTAAACCTGCGTTAATATGTAATTATAAATCTTTTTATAGGTCGCGTTATTATAATGAATACCATCCACAGTAGAAAACCCTTTGCTGTTCAAGTATGTATAGCAATCGATATACTGCTTCGGAAACGCCTTTTTCAGGGCATTGTTAAAGGTCTTTATGCGGGTTTTCATGGAAGAACATGAATAATATCCCCAATTGTATTTTGAATCTATCGGATTCACCGACATAAAATAGAATTTTGCCTTCGGGTAACTCTTAATCAGCTTTTTGTAACGCGTGATATACTTATTATAATTTCCGATGTCATTTACACCAAGATTAATTACAACCGTCGCGCTTGGTTTGCTCTTGAGCTTTTTCTTCAGCTGAGCTTCTGCGGTATTGACGAACCAGCTGTAACCCTCGCCGACTTTTGCGATACATTTGCTGCTGGTGCCCGTTGCGCTTCCCATGCCGACCGTTCTGGAATCTCCGACAAAAATATCAACCTTGCCTGTTTTTGCCGCAGTCGTGCTCGTTTCATTCTTTACAGCATTGCTGACAGCCGTCTTTCTCCGGCCATTCTTGTCCACATAGAAGTTGCCGATCTTTTTATTGACGGCCATGCTGCCGTTATTTTTATCAAAATAATAGTAGTAACTGCCAATCTTCTGCCAGCCGGTCTTCATCACTCCCGCCGACGAAAAATAATACCACTTGGAGGCAATCTTCACCTTGCCGGTAGCTGCAGCCCCGCCGTTCGTTCCGCTTTTCCAAAAATAGTATTTCTTTCCGCCGATAGTCTGCCAGCCCGTCTGAAGCACACCATTTTTGTTAAAGTAGTATTTATGCTTTTTGTATGTTTTCCATCCCGTCTGAAGATAACCGTTGGATTTGAAATAATAAACATTTCCGTTAATCTTCAGCCATGCGCTCTTTGCGTATTTTTTTGTAGCCGTGTAGCGGTAGCGATACCCTTTGGAAGATATCACCCACTGTCCTTTCTTTGCTGACGGCGCTTTCAAAACATTTGTAAGGGTTGCCGCTTCTGCCTTTGTTTCAAAGGAAACGGTACCAAATCCAAGAACCGCCATCATAAATACGATCATAAGAATTGCTTTGGTTTTCTTCATACTTCCTCCCAATACTCCCAAAACTATCCTTATCATACCACATACAAAAAAATATCTCAACCCCTATTTAAAAGTTGAGACATTTTTTCGCAACATTCGCAATATTTGCGATATATTTTTGTAATCTTTGTGATTTTCTACCATATCTGGTATTGCACCTTATTTTTCTTTTGAGATCAGATAATAAGGCACTGCGACAAACAGGATTCCTCCTACCATGTTTCCAACGGTGACAACCGCAAGATTGTAAAGAGCACCGCCCAGACTGACTGCCGCTCCCTGGGGATTCATCAGACCGATAGAGAAAAATGTCATATTTGCAATGCTGTGCTCAAAGCCGCAGGCTACAAACGTAGTCACGCAGCAGAAGTTCATTGCTATTTTCGCTCCCTCGGACTTCAGCTTGGTGCCGCACCAAACGGCAACGCATACCAGAATATTACAGAGAATCGCTTTTCCAAAGAGATTCACCGGCGTGCCCGCCATCTTCGTCGCCGCGGTATTTGCAAAAAATGTGCCGATATCGCCGCCTCCCGGGATTCCCGTCATGGTAAAGACTGCAGACGTTACAATAGAACCGGCCAGATTTCCAAGGTAGCATACAACCCAAACCTTTATTACCTGCGCCCATGTGACCGTCTTTTTCAGTCCGCCCACTGCCATAACAAAATTGTTGCCGGTAAACAGCTCTGCACCGGCCATTGTGACAAAGCAAAGACCAACAGAGAACACCAGACCGCAGACCAGCTTTTGAGCCGGCTGTCCGGCAAAATAGGCGCCCACAATGCCCATCATAATGCTGCCGATAGCGATATACATTCCCGCCATAAAAGAGGAAACCGCATAACCCGCCGGATTCTTCTTCAGTAAATTGTACTTTGCCAGCGCCCCGCCGGACGCCGCCTTAAATTCCTCCTGAAACATATGTATAACCTCCTCATAACCAAACGCAGATTTGCGCCGGGCGCCCTTTCCTCTTGGCGCCCGTGCGCATCTCCAAACCTACGTTATAAGAAATCTGTTCATAAAAACGATACAGGCAGACCGGCGTCCAATCACACAAGCCATGTGCAGTTTTCGTCAATGGCGGTGCAGCCTGGCTCGGTGAGTGACGAGCAAACGCTTCTATCGCGAGGAGCGAACCCGAACTCAGCCGGCTGCAGCGTCATAGAAAACAAACGCCGGCTTGTGGTTGGACCGTCGGTTTTGCCGTACTTTTTTAGAACAGACCTGAAATTTTCCCGTTTTCGTCCACATCGATGCGCTCTGCCGCCGGTACCTTCGGCAGTCCCGGCATCGTCATGATCTCGCCCGTCAGCGCTACAATGAAGCCAGCTCCTGCGGAGATCTTCAGGTTCCGTACCGTTACCTCAAAGCCGGTCGGTGCGCCAAGCTTCGTCTGGTCGTCCGTCAAGCTGTACTGTGTCTTTGCCATGCAGATCGGGCAGTGCTCGTAGCCGAGCGCTGTCAGCTCCTTTGCCTGCTTCTGGGCGTTTGCCGTCAGCACTACCTTGCTTCCGCCGTAGATCTTCTGTACGATCGCGTTCAGCTTATCCTCAATCGTTCCGTCCAGCTCATAGGAGTAGGTGAAGTCGTTCGGCTGCTCGCACAGTCTTACTACTTCCTCTGCCAGCGCGATGCCGCCCTCGCCGCCTTTTGCCCATACCTCGGACAGAACAACGTTTACGCCAAGCTCCTTACATTTCGTTTCTACCAGGTCAAGCTCTGCCTTCGTATCCGTCGGGAATGCGTTGATCGCTACCACGCACGGAAGCTTATATACGTTTGTGATGTTGCTCACATGCTTCAGAAGGTTCGGAAGGCCCTTCTCCAGTGCCTCCAGGTTTTCGTTGTTGAGGTCTGCCTTTGCCACGCCGCCGTTGTATTTCAGCGCACGTACTGTTGCAACGATAACAACTGCGTTCGGCTTTAAGCCTGCCATACGGCACTTGATATCCAAAAACTTCTCTGCACCCAGGTCTGCTCCGAAGCCTGCCTCTGTTACCGTGTAGTCGGCAAGCTTAAGTGCCAGCTTGGTCGCCGTCACGGAGTTACAGCCGTGTGCGATGTTTGCGAACGGGCCGCCGTGTACGATTGCCGGCGTGTGCTCCAGGGTCTGTACCAGGTTCGGCTTCAGCGCATCCTTAAGGAGTGCCGTCATTGCACCCTCTGCGTGAAGGTCGCCCGCCGTTACCGGCTTCTGCTCAGAAGCCTTGCCGTATGTATAGCCTACGATGATCCTTGCCAGTCTCTTTTTCAGGTCTGTGATGTCGCTTGCCAGGCACAGCACCGCCATGATCTCGGATGCCACCGTGATATCGTAGCCGTCCTCTCTCGGCATGCCGTTTGTCTTTCCGCCAAGGCCGTCTACCACATTTCTAAGCTGACGGTCGTTCATGTCCACGCAGCGTCTCCAGGTGATCTTGCGCGGGTCGATGTTCAGCGCGTTGCCCTGGAAGATGTGGTTGTCGATCATTGCTGCCAGCAGGTTGTTCGCCGCGCCGATTGCGTGGAAGTCGCCTGTGAAGTGGAGGTTGATGTCCTCCATCGGCACTACCTGTGCGTATCCGCCGCCTGCTGCTCCGCCCTTTACGCCGAATACCGGTCCGAGGGACGGCTCACGCAGCGCTACCATAACCTTTTTGCCGATCTTGGAAAGGCCGTCTGCCAGACCTACGGAGGTCGTGGTCTTTCCTTCGCCTGCCGGTGTCGGGTTGATCGCTGTCACCAGGATCAGCTTGCCGTTCTCGGCGTCTGTCTCCTTCAACAGGTTGTAATCGATTTTTGCTTTATATTTGCCGTACTGCTCCAGATATTTCTCGTCAATACCTGCCTTTGCCGCGATCTCGGTGATCGGGCTCATGACTGTCTCCTGTGCAATTTCAATGTCTGATTTGAATCCCATAATGACTTTTCCTCCTATTATCTTCTGCTGATTTTAGGCAAAAAAATGCTGCGCAAATCAAGCAAGCTCCGACCGGCCCGTCAGAACCCCATGTTTTTACGCAGTAGCGGAAGCGACCTCATAACGCGGAAACCCTTCGTTCACCGGAAATCTCCCCTTCCAATGACACTTTACGCACAAGGTCTACTCTACTTATTTTCAGCGGTTTTCCGCCTTTCGTACCTAGTATACTCATTTCAAACTGGTTTGTCAAGGATTTATCAAAGATTTTATCGCACTGATTTTACACCTGAAATGAAAAGTTTATTTCCACTTTGAATGATTTTGCAGATGGATGCGGGCAACAGGACTTGAACCTGCACGGTCTCCCACCAGAACCTAAATCTGGCGCGTCTGC
>JAUNFZ010000092.1 GCA_030524785.1 Eubacteriales bacterium | reverse complement strand
CTGTCATCTTCACACTGCCGCCGCTGTCATCTTCGTATCAGAAGAACTGCCACGTCATTGACATTCGTCCCCGTGGCGCCCGTCTTAATCAGCCCGCCGCATTTTTCCAGTGCGTGGTACGCGTCATTGCGCTGCAGCACGTCATAAATATCGATTCCCATATGCTCCAGAACCGCCTTTGTATTTCCATCGCAGTAGCCTCCCGCAGCATCGGTAGGTCCGTCGCTCCCATCGCTTCCCACGCTGAAAACTGCCGTCTCCCTCAGACCCGCAATACCCGCCGCCGCGGCCAGCGCAAGCTCCTGATTCCGTCCGCCAAGGCCGTTTCCCCGAACATGTACCACCGTCTCTCCGCCCGCAATAAACGCCTGCCCCTTTTTCCCCTGTTGGTGGCTTCTGGCCACGGCTGCCAGAAAGGCCCCAGCCTCCCGAGCTTCACAGGAAAGCTGATCGGTAAGAAGTATCGTCTCATAGCCCAGCGTTTCACAGGCTTCGGCCGCCGCGCTGCAGAGCCCGCGGACGCTGCCGGTAACTACCGTTTCCACATTATCCAGAAGTTTTGGTGTCTCCTTTTTAAGAAGCGTCAGCGCTCTGCCGCTGATATTCAGCTTATACTTCCCCACAACCGCCAGCGCCTGCGCACAGGTGGAGGCATCGGGATATGCCGGCCCCGACGCAATCATATCGAGAGGATCGCCCAAAATATCGCTTAAAACAATGCTGTACACTCTGGCAGGGGCGCAAATGCCTGCAAACCTGCCGCCCTTGACGGCTGACAGCCGCTTCCGTATCGTATTGATCTCTACAATATCCGCGCCGCAGGCCAGAAGCTGCCCTGTAATATCTGCAAGCTCCTCCCCCGAAATCAAAGGTTTTTCAAACAGCGCCGATCCACCGCCCGACAGAAGAAAGATCACCGTATCCTCCTTCTTAAGGCCGCTTACCAGATCAAGAGCCGCCTGGGTAGCGGCAAAAGAATTTTCATCAGGAACAGGATGTCCGGCCTCATAACACTTTATGCGTGGAAGTTTCCCCTTCACATGACCGTATTTTGTTATGGCAACCCCGGCCTCCACCCGATCCTTCAGAATTTCACCAGCCGTTTTTGCCATCTGCCATGCAGCTTTTCCCGCCGCCACAACGTATAGCTTTCCGCTTCCAAACTCTTTGTCCCGAAGCGCCCGATCCACCGCCTCGTCGGGAAGTACCCGGCGAATCGCCTCCCGGATCACCGCATCTGCATCCTCCCTTAATCCCATCACTGCACCGTTCCTTTCTCGTTTTGCGCCGCCGGGCCGCACTGCAGAATAATACGAATCCTGGTTCCCAGCTCTGTCCTTGACAGAATCTCAAAATGTCCCCGGTGCTTATCCACAATCCATTTGGCAATGGAAAGTCCCAAACCGGTTCCCTGATATGTCCGGGCGTCATCCGCCCTGTAAAAGCGTTCAAACATATGGGCCACATCTTCTTCCGCCATACCAATTCCCGCGTCCTGCACCTGAAGATATGCTTTGCCGTCCTCCATTCTGCCAATGCCAAGAATAATCTCGTCGCCCTGCTTCGTATATTTTGCAGCATTGTCCACCAGTATGCGAACCGCCTGCTTCAACATTCCTCCATCGGCCGCTACCGTAATCTCCTCCTCCGGTCTGCGGTAGCGGTAGGGATGCTTTTCGTCGATCATAAAGGATTCCTCATAAACCTCCTGCATCAGTTCGTTCAGCGATACAGGAGCAATCGTCAGCTTCGTTTTTCCACTGTCGCCCCGGGCCAGAAACAGGAGCTGTTCCACCAGATGTTTCATATGATCCGATTCATGCTGAATCGCTGTGATCGACTCATCCAGCACCTTTTCGTCCTCCCGTCCCCAGCGGGCCAGCATATTTGTATATCCCTGTATCACCGCAATCGGCGTGCGGAGTTCATGGGAAGCGTCATTTACAAAGCGGGCCTGCTGCCGGTAGGAATCCCGCATCCGCAGCAAAAGGTTGTTCATAGCCGCCTCTATGCCCTGCAGATCAGCATCCCCAAAGGATAAACGTTCCGTTTCCTCAGGCTGCAGATGCGAAATAGCGTCCTCAATCTGCTGATACTTTTCCTCGGTAAATGTCATTTTACTCAATTCATCCGCTTTCAGGGCAATCTCGTTGATCGGCGCCAGGATACGGCGTATTTTCTGTTCCTCCCGGACATAAGAAAAGCACAGCCCAAGAAGCTGCAAAATCAGTATGGCCGCCAGCACGCACGTCAGAATCGTCAAAGCCGTATTGAGAGAAATCTCAAGCAAAACTCTGCCGTTTTCATCCCCGACTTTATAAACCAGTTCCTTCGCCGTATCTATATATGTCAGGGAATGTTGCCGGGAAAGTTCCACTTTTCCCGTCGCCGTATATTCCCTGTCTGCCAGAAACCCCAAAGACAGAAGCGCAAACAAAAGCAGATCCCATCCAAGATAGATGCGTATCCGCTTTCCTATCCATGACCAGTGAAGCTTTCTGGCAATAGACGACATGCGCTTCGTCTGTGTATTACTTTTCTGATTTAATAACATACCCTACACCCCGTACGGTCTGAATCATTTTCACCCCAAATACCTCGTCAATTTTTGAACGCAGAAAGCGGATATACACATCCACTACGTTCGTCTCGCCCACGTAGTCAAAACCGCAGACTTTGTCAAGGAGAGCATCTCTGGAAAGTACAATATCCACATTTTCCAAAAGTATTTTCAACATTTGAAACTCCCTGTTTGTCAAAAGAATTTCATGATTATCCCACATCACCTGATGACTCTTTTCAGACAGGGACAGTTTCTGCCAATGGTACACTCCTTTTTCCTGCGGCTTCTCTGCCGTTGAAAATGCCGCCTTTGCATGCAGTTTTAAGGCAACCCGGATTCTCGCCAGAAGTTCTTCGATGGCAAAGGGCTTTGTGATATAGTCCGCCGCTCCCGCATCCAGCCCGGACACCTTATCCATCACCGCATCCCTGGCTGTCAAAAGAATTACCGGCGTCGGTTTGTCCTGCTGCAGTCTTCTTAATACTTCCAGTCCATTCAGTCCCGGGAGCATAATATCCAGCAAAATCAGATCATACTTTCCAGCCACGGCCATTTTAAGTGCGTCCCTGCCATTCGCCGTCTTACTGACCTCATATCCCTCATGCAGCAGCTCAAGCTCCACAAACCGCGCCAGCTTTTCCTCATCCTCAACCACCAGAATATGCGCTCCCATCACTTCCGTCCTCCCGCTTTGCACAAACCGTGCTGATTACAATTTCTCGTATTCTTCCTTCACCTTATCAGCAAACTCGCTGGCCTTCTCCATCACATCATTCGCACCTGTCAGATCATCTTTTCCCTGGAAAGAATAATGACATCCGAAAAACAGTCCCACAATCAGCGCCGCCAGCAAAATTCTCCAGGAAATAAGCAGCGCCAGAACCATCAGAACTACCGGCACCTTCAGGACTTCCTCCTCTTTGCGCATAATGCAGAAGGAATTGTCCCTGCACTTTCTGACAAATATGCGAAACAGCTTTCCCATTTTTTTAAAGAAACCGTCTCCGGCCTCTTTCTGTTCCTCCACTTTGTCCTTCACCGATACGAACTGGGACTGCTCCTCATAACTGGTGGAATAGCTCTCCTGGGCAGGCGCTTTCGCCTTTCCGGATTTTTCCAGATACACCATGGCGTCCAAAAGATCCCAACCGCAGGCTTCCAGCGCTTCCTTTGCCTCCTCATAGCTTACATTCGCACGTTCTCTTAATTTTTCAACCTTTTCCAATTGTTCCATATGTTTCACCTTTTCCTTTCAAGTTTTCTTTGATGAAACAAACTTTACCAGGTTTTTCTTAATCCTGCTTTGAAGAAAGATTAAAAGAAGATTAAAAATTTATCATAGCCCAAGTCTGCCACGTATTTTTGTATATGTCAATATCTTTGCAGCTTCTCACCTGGCTCGTCGCTCGACCTTCTCTCCTGGCCAAACCGCTGCCCGCTACAGCACCCCAACGCCCTCTAAAAGTATTTTCAGGCCAATCAGAATTAGTATTATACCCCCGCACAGCTCTGCCTTTGACTTATATTTTGTTCCGAAAATACTGCCGACCTTCACGCCCACCGCCGAACAGACAAAGGTAATACATCCGATAAAACAGACTGCAGGAAGAATGGAAACCCGCAGAAAAGCAAAGGATACGCCCACCGCCAGCGCGTCGATGCTTGTGGCAATTGCCAGAAGCAGCATAGATTTTGCATCCATACTGGCGTCCATGTGTTCCTCCCCGCCAAAGGATTCCCGCACCATATTTCCTCCAATAAATGCCAGCAGAAAAAATGCCACCCAATGATCGTACTGGATAATTCTGTCTGCAAATGTTCTGCCCAGATAATAGCCGATCAGCGGCATCAGCGCCTGAAACCCGCCAAACCAAAGACCTGCAATGCACATGTGCTTTACTTTAATCCTGCCCAGAGACAGGCCCTTACAGACGGACACTGCAAAGGCATCCATAGATAATCCTATCGCCAGTACAAATAATTCTGCAATTCCCATACGTATTTCTCCTTTTCTGCATTTTTCTTTTGTTTTCTGCATCGCTTTGTTGCTGGAACACGCCTGAACAGATTGTGCGCTTGTCGCACACTTTTGCGCCCGAGCGGTGCTGTTTACAGCTAACTTCTTCTCCGCAAAGTGCACATTTTTTGTATCATGGAAACGCAGTTTCCTATGATGATTTGGGTGTCGAAACACCCGAATTTATGATTACACGGATTGCTTCGTGCTTCGCACTCCCACAATCCTACCTATGATACAAAAAAATGAGACGCAAAGACAGTGTTCACTGCCTATGAGTCTCATCACTTAAAGCAATACCGGGCGTTCGCCATCATGTCGATATTACCACATACCAGAATATGCCGATTACTCCCTCTTAGGGTTCTTTTATTCTATCATGCGATCCATGGTTTCGCAACCATAAATTACCTGTTTTTACGGCTATTTTGCACTTGTTTTTGCGGCCGTTTTCGGCTCCTGTTTTTTACAAGCCCGGCAGCGGCGCCATGATAGCTTATATCGCCTTGTACCTGCGCCGTTTCCTCCGGCGCCTTTTCTTCATTCCATTTTCCTGCCGGTAGGCATTGATTTGTTCCAGTATTCTGTCGTAATCTCGCTCAAAGAGTTCTTCACATATCTGAGGCCCCAAAAGCTCCCGGGGAACTTTCGCCAGAATTTTGTCAATTACCAACTCCTTGCTGTTTCTCTTATATGCGGGCATGGCGTTCAGCTCCTGAATGTGTACGAGCTCCGGCCGCCAGAGGATACTCAATTTCTTTTTCCAGTCTACATTTGGATTGTTCTTTGCCTCTCTGAGCACATAGAAATCCGTTTTTCCTTCCTCCGGCTCCACGGTAATAATTCCCCAGTGCTCCGGTACACGTTCCCGTATATGCAGAGCGTGTCTTGTTCCCACTACAGCATAATTTCGGTCGTAATATTTTTCGTAATCCTGAATCTGGCTTTGCAGGCGGGCATACGTATCCGCATCGCTTTTAATTTCCAGTCCGACCACGGCCTCCGGCGTAATCATCACAATATCCGCCCGGGAGCTTCCCATGCGTTTTTCTTCCAGGATACGCACTTTACCGTAGGTTTCCTCCAGAAAATCAAAGAGCGGTTCCCTGATATCCCGGTCGTGCAGAACCGCCGCTTTTTCCTCCGGCACGTCCTCTTTTGCCGCACGCTCTTTGCTCATAGTTTCTGCACCCACTCCTGCTCCTTAAATCCAATCAGCACTGTGTCACCGCTAATCAGGAGAGGCCGTTTTACCAGCATCCCGTCTGATGCCAGAAGCCGGTACTGTTCTTCTTCGCTCATAGCGTCAAGCTTTTCCTTCAGCCCCAGCTCCCGATAGAGCAATCCGCTTGTATTAAAGAATTTTTTCAGAGGCTGACCGCTTTTCGCCTGCCACTTTCTCAATTCTTCTTCCGTTGGATTCTGTTCTTTGATATTGCGGTCTGTATATACCACGCCGTGGGCATCCAGCCATTTTTTTGCCTTCTGGCAGGTGCTGCATTTGGGATATTCAATAAAAAGCATCTATTTATCCTCCTCGCAGGCTTTCATTGCTTCCAGCGTCTTCTCAAGCAGATCATCCAGCTCCCATCCCAGCATCTGGGCACCGCGGGCGATCACCTCTCTGGAACATCCCGCCGCAAAACCGCTGCTCTTATACTTTTTCTTCAGCGACTTTAACTCCATATCCTGCACGCTTTTTGAGGGGCGCATCAGAGCTGCCGCCCAGATTAATCCCGTCAGCTCGTCCGATGCAAACAGCACCTTCTCCATCTCATGCTCCGGCTGAATCTCCACGGTAATTCCATAACCATGGCTGCAGATTGCATGAATCATGTCTTCCCCCACTCCTGCCTCCCGCAGAAGTTCCAGTGCCTTTATGCAATGCTGTTCGGGATACTGTTCAAAGTCAATATCGTGAAGCAGGCCGACGATCCCCCAAAACTCTGCGTCTTCGCCGTAACCCAGCTCCTTCGCATACCATTTCATAACGCCTTCCACTGTCAATGCATGCTGAAGGTGAAACGCCTCCTTATTATACTTTTTTAAAAGCGCCAGCGCGTCTTCTCTGGAAATTGCTGATTTCATATGTGCTATCCTCCCATATTGCAAATCTTTTCAGTTTTACAATCATAGCACCTTTTCCCACAACCGTCAAATCTTCCTGCGCTCAAACGACACCACAAATTATTTTTTAATAGAATTCCTCTGCTGCATTTAAACTGTTTTTTGGCCTGATACGGCCTGATACGTCATAGATACACATGCAGCGTCATACTGCATGTATTTGAATTGATTCAAATCTGAACTCTAGATTGTTAGATTATTTTTCTTTCTTTATTCCTGTCCTTTCAGCGCAGCATACTCCGCCTCAAATTCATGAATACTCTTTGCCCCAAACGCTTTCTTTAAAAGCACCTGCAGCAATGCGGTATCCGTTTCTGACAGAAGCCTCTCAGAAAGAGATTGAGGAACAGTGTCTATTTCTTCCAGAAATTCAAGTATACTCTTGGCACGCCCTGTTATTTCCCCGGCTGCACGGCCTGCTATTTCTCCGGCTGCACGTCCAATCAACTCGCCCTCTGCTTTGCCTTCGGCCCTTCCTTCGGCTTTGCCCTCGGCCTTGCCCTGAGTGTATTCGTCCTTCAGCATTTCCTCGAGTATCATGTACCTCTCCTCCATCTCCCGGTTATTCTTTATCTTCCTCACTGTCCGCTGCAGCTGGGATACAAAGCTGTCCCCATACTCCTCTGTGCTCTCCTTCAGCCCTGCTTTTACGTACTTTAAAAACTGCACCAGTTCCCGGGGCACTTCCTCAGTGTTCTCCCCTGCAGTACTCAGGATTACCGTATGGTTCCCATCCCCCAGGGAAAGATTTTCTTCCTCCCGGCATACGTTTTCAAAAGTATAACGGTATTTCTTTGCCCCGTAGGGGTCGTAGTCGCATATGAAGATCACATAGGCATCCGAAAGCTCCCCATAGT
>JAUNFZ010000091.1 GCA_030524785.1 Eubacteriales bacterium | reverse complement strand
CCGCATACCAGCTTCAGCGTCAGGCCGTCGCTCCAGCCGTCGATTTCCGCTCTGACCCGGTCATCATTTTTATACAGTACCCGGAAGCCGCGAAATAATACCTGCAGCACCAGTGCGTTTACGTGATTCAGAACTTCTTTTTTCATACGATTGCTTCCTCCTCATTTCCCGCATCCCTTCGAAGCTCTGCGTCGTTCCGGGGAACCGGAGCCTTTTTGACGATTTCATCGAAGCAGGCCGCCACCTCCTTCATGGTGGCCGCAAACACCCGGCTTTTCTCCCGGCCCAGCCGGGCGATCAACGCCTCCGGCAGCCGCAGAATCTCCCGGTGCGCCTCTTCATATACGGGAATTCCTTTTTCTGTCAGTAAAATATACACATTCCGCTTGTCGCTCTGGGAACGCACCCGCTCAATCATCCCGGACCTTTCCAGGCGGTTCAGAATCACATTCATCTGGGGCTTGTGTATCTGAAGCCGGGCGCAAAGCTCCGTGGCCGTCAACGGCGGACCGGACTGCTTTTTCTGCTTATACAGCTGATTGCAGACTATAGATTCGTTGTAGGTCATCACCGTCACCAGCCGTTCATTCCAGATAGACATGGACATAGAAAGCCAGCCGTCCAGCAATTCCTCACTCAGTTTTTCCTGTTCCGTCATAGATCCTTTCTCAACCTCTTTCCTCCTGCTGCCGGCGCCACCTCCGGTATTGCCTGCAGCTGCCTTGCCGAAATAATGGTTTATTTCATTAATGGTTCATTTTCTTAACTATATTACTGCGCACCTGCCGCTGTGTCAAGCCGTCTTATGCGAAGAATCAGAGTCGTTTCCAATATCTGAGCAAAGCCGCATACCCGGGCTGGTTCCATTTACAGTGCCATCTGTCTTATTTTCATTCTTCCATGCAAGAATATTTTTTGTTTTTCTATAAAACAGAGAAATAAACCCCCAGCAGCCGGCGGCTGTAAAGGCTCCGGCTTCGATGGTAGACGGTCTCCGGAATATCTGATAAAGTAAATGCAAGATACCGGGGTCAAAAGCCATAAACCACGATGTGCTTTTTTCTGATAAAGGAAAGTGAGAACTTTCTTTTATCAGGATAAAATGTTTCAGTAATCGTTTGACCCGATATTTTTGTGCAATAAATGTCGGGATGCAAACGAATTTTTCCTGTATTCTGTATATGCAAAGGAGGAAGCGCTTATGGATTGGGTAAAGCTCATTGCAGACGCAATTGCGTACATGGAAAACCACCTGGAAGACGACATCACGGTTCAGGAGATTGCAAAAAAGGAAAATATCTCTCCTTTTTATTTTCAGAAAGGCTTTTCGATTCTGTGCGGTTATTCCGTCAGTGAATACTTAAGATGCAGGAGGCTCTCAGAGGCCGGCAGGGAGCTCCTTACGACAGATAAAAAGGTGATAGACATTGCGCTTAAATATGGCTATGAATCCCCGGACAGCTTTTCCAGGGCTTTTTACAAATTCCATGGCTGCACTCCCACCGATGCAAGAAATAACGGCGCATTGCTAAAATCCTACGCGCCGCTGAAAATCAAGCTGATATTAGAAGGAGGTACCACAATGGAGTACAGGATTGAGAAAAAAGAAGCGTTTACAGTGATGGGAATTTCGGAGGAGTTTTCCTATGAACATGCCAACAGCGAGATTCCCGCTTTCTGGGATCGGGTACACGGGAACCCGGACACCAGAAGAGTTATGGGAATGTATGGCATCTGCTACGACTCGGAGATGGCCGGAAACAGCTTCCGCTATATGATTGCGGACGATCTGGTGAAGGAAAAGGCCAGAGAGGCGGGTCTGGAGATAACCGCTGTCCCGGCTCACACCTGGGCCGTGTTTCCCTGCCGGGGCGCAATGCCTCTGCCGCTGCAGGAGCTGAACAGGAGGATCTTCTCTGAATGGCTTCCGGCAAATGAATATGAGATCGCAGAGGGATATAACATCGAGTATTACTCCGATCCGGCGCAGTTCCCGCTGGGGACTCAGGATCCCAATTATTATACGGAGGTCTGGATCCCGGTGAAAAAGAAGTAGTACGCACTGTCCAGGCTCTCCACTGACCGGGGAGCCCGGAAATATCTGAATTGTTTACGTAAGTGTCTTAAGGGCAACTCCCACCTTAAAAAGAGTGAGTTTCCGCACCTTATGAAAGAATCGATTTCGGGCTGATCACGAGCTTCTCCCCGGAAAAGGGCTGCAAAAGCTCTGTCTTCCATGCACAGAGCTTCAGCGCTCCGGGGAGACGCAACGTTTTCGGTACACGCCCGAATACCGTTTCCGCCTCACATAATACGTCTCCGGACGCTGCTTCCGCTCTGTACAGCTCATCCCCGGATACTGCTTCCGGCCCGTATAACACGTCCCCCACCACCGGATGCCCGATGGAAGCCATATGCACCCGGATCTGATGGGTGCGGCCCGTCACGATCCGCACCTGCAGAAGCGACGTTTCCTGCTTCTGCTGCAGCACCCGGTAATACGTCACCGCCGTTTTTCCTTCCGGCGATACCCGCATTTTCATCTTTTCCCCGGGGGACAGCGCGATGGGCGCCTTAATTTTCCGCCAGCCCTCCTGAAGCTCCTGCCAGACCCCGGTCTGCTCTTCTTCGCCGGTTCGCAATTCATTTTCCCGGGATTCTTCAAAGCATCCGCGGCAGACGGCCAGATATTCCTTCCAGAAAATTCCCTCTTCCTTTTGCTTCCACAATCTGGCGGCCGCCACCTGATTTTTGGCAAATACGACAATTCCGCTGGTATCTTTGTCCAGCCTGCCGATGCTGCGGATCCGTACCGTCTCTCCCTTTTCCTGAAAATACGCATGTACCTGGTTCGACAATGTATCCCGGTAATGCCCATGAGACGGATGCAGCGGCAGCCCCGGTTCCTTCCAGACCGCCAGCAGGTCGCCATCCTCATACAGCACCGGGATCGAGACGGAGGCGGCTTTCAAATGCTCCGAACCTGTTTCTTCATCCTCAAGCTGAAGCTCCAGCACATCCCCCGCCTTCAAAGTCTGGCTGACTCTCACTTTTTCTCCGTTTAAAATCAGGCCCTTTTCCCTGAATTTCATGCTCCGTATCTGGGCCCGCGTAAAGCCCTGCTTCTTCAGGTACTGCTCCAGCCGCATCCCGTCAGCCTCCGGCTCCACGGCCTGGCGCAGGCTTTTTCTGCAATTTTCCATTTGCCTGCGGCCCTTATGCCAAAAGCTGCGCTCGCTCCAGCGTACTTCTCAGCTTCATTCCATAGCAGATTACGATGGAAAGCACTGCTCCCACCACTGCCTGAAGAATCTGATACGGCAGCTTCAAAATCGCGTATTCCGGTGTGCTGTAGAGAAATGCCCGGCCCAGGGAGTAACCCACCACCATGATCACCGCTCCTAATGCCACGCCGATTACGGAACCGGCCAGCTGCTTCTTCGCAAAGAAACGGTGAACGCAAAGGGAGATCACCACCGCCTGCAGTCCGTGTGTCACCAGGGATACGAACATCGGCGTAGGATAAAAGAAAAAGTCACCGAGGAAGGCTCCGATGCCGCCCACCACGAAGGCCGGGAACGGGGCCAGCAAAATCGCTGCGGTGCAGATTACCACATCGTTTAAATACATATGGCCGCCCGGAACCGGGAGTCCAAAAGAGCTGAGCACCACATTCAGGGCCGTCAACATTGCCGTCACGGTAATCACCTTTACGGGAAGTGTTTTCTGGTTGTTCATATGAATTCCTTCTTTCCTTATAATGTCTTATCCGCACTGTTCCGGGGGAATTTATCTTCTATTCCTCCCGCATACGGTGCGTTTCAGGTCTTTGCCTGTCTTTTTATGACATTATATTCCTGTCTGGTCATTTTAAAATAACCAGTTTCGAACTATTTAATCAGTCCAGTTTCCAGAAAACGCCTTTCTCATCATGAGAGGTTTCCATTAGTATCTTTTTCTCTTGCCGTCGTTCAACGGTTATTCAATTCCTTAATGCACTTTTTTGAGGTACAGCATTAAGGATACAGCCTCACCTTGTATTGATATTGAATTGAATTTGTGTTTTTTGTGGAGATGGTTTTACTTTATGTTCTCAAACCCCACATAATTTTCGGAGGTTGTAATTGTAATATTGCTTGTACTGTACGCCCCCATAATCTCTTGGAGTTTTTCCACAATATCTGCTTTGCTCATTTTCAGCAGTTCCTCTGTATCGGTTTCATTCCAAAAATCCTGCACCGTTTTCATCATGCCGCTGATTTGCCTGTCACGCTCTCCAACGGTGACAGCCGATTTGTCTGCAATGTGCCAGGAGAATTGGTAGTATAGGCTACAATACCCTGATCTGCCGTCGCTTGCCCCAAAGCGCATAGGAAGATACTGGTCGTACCAGGGATCGTTTTCCTGTTCTCCGGTGTAGGCACTTCGGACAGCTTGCGCATTTTCATGACCAGAGAGGAATACTGTCCACTCAACAAAAGAACGCTCGGCATCGCTCAGCGACACCTTGAAATCGTTGTATCTGTCGTCCTCGTCGATCCGCTCCATCCGCTCATAATCCTTATCTGCCCAAGCCAGCAGAGCGGCGTTGAAGTCTGCGAGGGACATATCCTGATAGTCTGGTGTTTTCAGGGTCAGCAGAGACTGGTAGTCGCTTTCCGTACCGTTCGGGGTTGTGCGCTGCTCCTGATCTGCATCGGTATCCGATCCTGCACCTTGACGATTTTCCTCTGCTGCGGACAGGGGAAAATAAGCATACTCGATGTCAACAGTTAAATCCGGGGTTTGAAAATAGGGCAGTATTCCATCCACAAAGGTTTTGAGTTCAGCAAGCATAAACTCCTCGCTTCGTAGTTGCTCTTTCATCCTGTTCAGCATCATGCTGTTCATGGCATCCCTGACATTCACCCGCGTATCGCAGTAGTCTTTGACTTTGACCTTATCGGCGTTCAGAATGGTCAGCGTGTAGGTGTACTCCAGTATTGCGTTATCCTGCCCTGCGGGGAAATCGCTGGAGGCGGCACCGCTATAGGTGTGCGACTGCCATTTTTCCTTTGTGAGCGGCTCCAGCACATAGTAGATGAACGCCGCAGTTTCATCGCTGTCCCGCAGCGCATACAACGTTTCATCCTTAGAGAGACAGCTTAGAAGCTCGCTGTATTCCGGCGTGTCCGTCATTTTCCAAACCTTGTTTTGAAACTCCGCAATCGTCATGTGCCGGTAATCGTCGAATTGCAGGACTTGCAACATTTGGAGTTCTTCATCGCTGAAAGTGGACGTGAAGGCAGACACTCCTTCATCCGAAGATGTCAGATTTGAGGTGGCGGGGACATCAGATGGGGTATTTGCGGCAGCAGCCCCTCCCCCCGTCAGTAAACTCATACAAAATGCACTTACAAGAAAACCGATTATGCCTTTTTTCATTATTTTGGCACTCCTTTCTGTACCCATTTTGAGTACACCATAAAGATACCGTCCTTGTTTGTATTGAATATGTTTTTTTCTTGGATACAAAAAGTCGGCGACAGGTACATACCTACCGCCGCTTAAAACAATTAAACTTAGAAAGATACCTTTGTAAGTACTCCTTGTAGCGTATTGACCATTTCAATCTCTGCACCATGTAAATCAAGAATGGTTTTGACGATATAAAGGCCCAATCCGCTACCGCCCGTTCGACGGTTGCGCGATGTGTCAACACGATAAAAGGCTTCAAATAATTTGGGGATTGCTTCATCTGGGATATGGACGCCTGTGTTTTCCACCGAAAAGCATACCTTATCCTGCTCCATCCAAAGGCGCACTGCCACTTTATTCTGAACAGGGGAATAAGTGATTGCGTTGTGGATGAGATTGTCAAGCGCCTTTTGCAAAAGCTGTGCATCACCCAATAAATATGTTTCCGACAACAAGGATTTCTCGAGGGTTAACTCCTTTTGAGCAAATAAATCGTCAAAGGCGGCAAGCCGAGCCTCAACCAGTTGGGAAAAATCGAAACGGCTCTTGGTGCAAATATATCCCGGCGTTTCCAATCTGGAAACAGTCAAAAGTTCTTGTACCATTTGCTCCAAAGTATTTGTAACCTCTAAAGACTCGGCAAGATAGGTCTGATGATCTTTGTAGCGGCCTATATTACACAGCATACCTTGAAGCTGGCCTTTTATAATCGTGATTGGCGTCTTTAGTTCATGGGACGCCGCAGAAAAGAAATCAATACGCTGTCGCTCTAACTCCCGCTCTTTATCAATATCCGCTTGAAGCTGCTTATTCGCATTTTGCAGTTCTGACAGAGCAGACGACAGTTTTTCAGACAATTCATTTAAGCTGCTGGAAAGTGTGCCAATTTCGTCTGTGCGCCGGACCTCGCATAAACCGCTGAAATTCAGCGCCGCCATCTGCTTTGAGATTTTACTGATCTGTTTAACAGGCGTTGTCATATAGACGGTATAGAAAAAGGATGCAACGATGGAAACAGCGAGAATAACAACGCTTAAAACCGGGATTGCTTTTTGAAGCGCCTCGGTGATTTGACTTTCCTTTTCCATGTTTTTGGCGATAAACACAGTATACTCAACATCACTGTCGGCAAAGCGGAAACTATATCGTGTGGTTGTGTCCACGCCGTCGAAGCTGCGGAGTTCTGCGCTGTCGCTGGGGAGAATGTAAAATACAAATTCATCGTCAAATTGCATTTTCAACGTCTCGTTATATAGCTGAATGTCATAATTTAACTCGCTCTCGGAGAAGTTGTAATTTGGTAATTCCAGATAGGCAAGTCGAGCCAACTCCTCTGCGTCCTCTAATCGGTGAGTGTAAATGTAGGGCGAAAAACGAGCGATGCAGAGATAGGTCACGGTGCAGCAGACCACCATCAGCACAGCGGTAAGCACAAATACCTTGACGGACAGGCTGCTCCTAATTTTCTTTATCAATTCTATATCCCACCCCTCTGATTGTTTCTATGTAATCGGCCTCTCCGAGTTTCTTTCGTAGATTTTTGATATGCGTGTCAACAATTCTCTCGTCGCCTAAAAACTCATATTTCCAGAGCATTTGGAGCAAGTTTTGCCGGGTCAATATCCTGCCCTTATGCAAAATCAGCTCCCGCAATATTTCAAACTCTCGTGGAGTAAGGTCAATATTTCCCTGCTCCGAATAGACCCTATATGCACCTAAATCCAAAGTCAGCGTTTTGTACGAAAGTATCTGCGGCGTTTCATCCTGCCTTGCTGTCCGCCGTAGGACGGCGGCGATTTTCCGCAGGAGAACCGGCATAGAAAAGGGCTTTGTGATGTAATCATCGGCCTGTAAATCCAGCCCCTTAATCTGATTTTGCTCACTGTCTAATGCGGTAAGCATGATAATCGGCACAGTGGACTTTTGCCGGATCACTTCACAAACACCGTAGCCGTCAATTTTGGGAAGCATGAGATCAAGCAGTATCAGATCAAAAGCCTGTTCGGAATATTTCGCAAGAGCTTCCACTCCGTCAGCTGCCAATACAACATCATATCCGGCTTCCTGTATAAAATCATGCAATAGTGCCTGTATGGATATATCGTCCTCC
>JAUNFZ010000090.1 GCA_030524785.1 Eubacteriales bacterium | reverse complement strand
TAATGAGGACGGTAAAAACGGGGAGACTGTGGATAAAACTGCGGAAACTCAAGTTGTATAAAACATTGCTTTTTTCTGCAGAATATGATATACTGCAGGAAATGTTTTATCAATCAGGATGAGGTGAATGGCATATGAGTCAGGAAAAAGTTGACCGTTATAAAAAGGAAAAGGCAAACAGACAGCAGATTATGAAAAAGGAAAAGCGTGAAAAGATGCTGTGGAAAATCGGGGGCAGTGCATTGGCGCTTGTGCTGGTGGGCTGGATCGGCTTTTCTGCATACGATCATTTTCATGTGGAGACAAGAAATACGTATCAGGTAGATACGGCTGCTGTAGACGACTATCTGAACAATATGGACGCAGAATAGGAAGGATGCGGTGCGGCGATGGGCCGCACCGTTTTTGCATACACTGCAGCGCATAGTACAGAAGGCTGGCGGGTGAGCTTATGGAGATAAAATATAGGATAACAGAACAGGGTGCCGTCATCGAAAAGTGCCTTGGCACAGAGGAGCGCGTAAAAATACCGGAAACCGTGGAAGGCTGCCCGGTGCATGCGCTGGATGCCTACGCATTTTCGGAGGCGAGAGCAGGGGCGTCGGGGATCGGCGGTGAACGTCTGCATGAAATCAGTTTGCCCGGGTCGCTGAAAAAAATTGGGAATTATGCCTTTTACGGCTGCAGAAATCTGGAAAAAATGACCCTGTGCCATACGATAGAAGACATTGGCGGCGGCGCCTTTACCGGGTGCTACCGGCTGAGGGAGCTTGACATATCTATGCAGAATGGCGTGGGATACTGCTTCAAAGAGATTATCGGTGAACTGCGGCGGGAACTGCGTGTGACCCTTAGGTTTGAGGGCGGAAAGCAGGCCAGGCTTTTATTCCCGGAGTATTATGAGGAGGCAGTGGAAAATACGCCGGCCAGGATATTGGAAACGCATTTTCACGGTTCAGGTTATCCATACCGCCAGTGCTTTCAGGGCGGTGTATTTCAATTCCAGGAGTACGACGGGCTTTTCTTTGAGGCTGCAGCCTGGGAGGGAGAGGATTTCTGTATAGAGCTGTCCCTGTCGCGCCTGGAATATCCCTGGAAGCTTTCAGAGGACGCAAAGGGGATTTATATGGCCTGGCTGATGGAGCACCGCATGAGCGCGGCAAATTGGTGCATAGAGTTTGAGCGGGATGAGGATTTAGAATTTATGAGTACCTTTACAGAATGGAGCGGTGGAGAACTGCTGGAGCTGATACAGAAGGCGAATCAGAGGGGAAGGACCGGGATACAGAGCTTTCTGATGGATTATAAATTCAGGAACCGCAAGCAGAAACAGGAGACATTTGAACTGTAGGAGAATGGGAGATCATGCAGGAGGATTTTGAGAGGAAGCGCGAAATCGCGCAGCGTATAGAGGCGGCGGGCAGGCATATTCTTATCAATGCCAGAAATGAATTGTATCTGCACATGCGGTTCATGGATGTGGCGCTGTCCTCCCTTTCGTATGTATATGACGGCAGCGTGTCAGCGGTGGCAGTGGACGGAAATTGCATTTACTATGACGGCAAATACCTGGGTGCGTGGTTTCGGGAGGACAGAAAGAGGGTTAACCGGGCGTACCTTCATATGGTACTTCACTGCATCTTCGGCCATGTATTTCGAAGGGCGGAGGATATACGATACTGGGATTTGGCCTGTGACATTGCGATAGAGTCAGTGATAGATGATATGCAGATCCGCTGCATTAAGACGCCAGTTTCCTGGACCCGCGAGAATGTTTACAGAGAATTGCGTCGGAAGTTAAAGGTTCTGACGGCGGAGGGAATTTACAGGGTGCTGAAGGAGACAGAGACCGACGAGCGCAGGTTCCTGACATGGGTGCAGGAGTTTACGGTGGATGATCACAGCAGGTGGTGCCGCGAGCCAAAGGAACCGAAAAATCAGCAGACGAGGGATAAGTGGCGGGATATCAGCGAAAAGATGGAGATGGATCTCGACTCCTTTTCCAAAGAGGCATCCCAGGCCGAAGGAGGATTAAAGGAGCAGCTTCGTGTGGCGCACCGGGACACAATGGACTATCGCACGTTTCTTCAAAAATTTGCGGTGATCAAAGAAGAAATGCAGGTAGATCCGGATCAGTTTGACTATATTTTTTACAGCTACGGTTTATCCATGTATGGAAACATGCCGCTCATTGAACCTCAGGAGACCAGGGAAGTGCGTAAGATAGAGGAATTTGCGGTGGTGATCGATACTTCTATGTCCTGTTCCGGCGATCTGGTGAAAGCCTTTCTGGAGGAAACGTATGGGATTCTGAGAGAACAGGAGAATTTTTTTCATAAGATCAACCTCCATATTATACAATGCGACGAGCGGGTGCAGTCGGATGTAAAGGTGGCGAATCTGGAGGAACTGAACGCATATATGGAATCCTTTGAGGTGATCGGCAGCGGGGGAACAGATTTCCGGCCAGCGTTTGCCTATGTGGAAAAACTCTGCCGGGAAAAGGAATTTACCAATCTGAAAGGGCTGCTGTATTTTACAGATGGTTTCGGTATTTATCCGAAAAGCATGCCGCCCTGGCAGACAGCGTTCGTTTTTCTGGACGACGAGGAGGCGGACACGGAAGTTCCGCCCTGGGCGATAAAAGTGATATTAAGCAGAAGGGATCTGAAAAGGGTATGAATATTAAACGTGCAAAAGAAGAAATACGAAATTCGATTGAGGCGTATCTGAGTAAAAATGAATACGGGGAATACCGTATTCCGCCGATTCGTCAGAGGCCTCTGCTTTTGATAGGACCGCCGGGAATCGGAAAGACGCAGATCATGGAGCAGATTGCCAGGGAAAACAAACTGGGCCTGGTATCCTACACCATCACACATCATACGCGCCAGAGCGCTATCGGGCTTCCCTTTATCAGAGAAAAGGAATATGGAGGAAAGTCCTATTCTGTAACGGAATACACAATGAGCGAGATCATCGCCTCGGTCTATGACAAAATGGAACAGACGGGCCTGAAAGAGGGCATTTTGTTTATCGATGAGATCAACTGTGTTTCGGAGACATTGGCTCCGGCTATGCTGCAGTTCCTTCAATGCAAAACCTTCGGCAACCAGAAGGTGCCGGAGGGCTGGATTATTGTGGCGGCGGGAAATCCGCCGGAATATAACAAATCCGTGCGGGAATTTGACGTGGTGACTCTGGATAGGATCAAAAAAATTGAGGTGGAGGCTGATTTTTCTGTATGGAAGGAGTACGCCTATGAATCGGGGATACACAACGCGGTGATCTCCTACCTGGAATTGAAGAAGGAGTATTTTTATAAAGTGGAGACGACAGTGGACGGAAAGCTTTTTGCCACGGCAAGGGGATGGGAAGATCTCTCCCAGCTGATCAGGGTCTATGAAGATCTTGGGAAAACCATTGACCGCGAAGTGATATATCAGTACATTCAACACTGGAGGATTGCAAAGGATTTTGCCAATTATCTGGAGCTGTATTACAAATACAGAAAAGACTACAGAGTGAAAGAGATTCTTGAGGGACGTATCAGCGACGGGGCTGTTGACAGAATCCGCCGGGCGGCCTTTGATGAGAAACTCAGCGTGATTGGGCTTCTTCTGGCGGCGCTGCACGAACAGTTCGAAACGGCATGGCGTTTCGATCAGTATGTCACAGGGCTTTATGGACAGATGAAAAAGTATAAGAAAAGCCTGGCGCTTGATGGAGCCGAAGTCGCAGAAAATCAAAAAGGCGGCGACGCGGCGGAGCTTCTGGCTGAAATCTGTGAAGAATTTGCCGCAGAGCTTGGGCAGCAGAAAAAAGCGGAACATCTCACCAGAGAAGAAGAACACATTCAGACGGAGATTCTTCATACACTGGAAGGCTACCGGACAGAATTAAAAGGCGAGGGCACGGCAAAGAAGGAAGAAGCTTTTGCCAGAGTAAAAGAGTGGTTCGGCGCAAAGACGCGGGAGAGGACAGCGTATTTGGAAAAGGCAGACCGGGCCCTGAACTGCGCGTTTGATTTTATGGAGCGGGCTTTTGGAGATAGTCAGGAGATGGTGGTATTTATCACGGAACTGAATACTGACTACTTTGCCGTATGGTTTGTGGACATGAATGGCTGCGACCGCTTCTACAAGTATAATAAGAGTCTTCTTTTCTCCGAGCGGCAGAAGGGGATTCTTCAGGAACTGGCGGAAATTGAAGCCGGCGGCCCCTTTTAGTAAGGGTCGCCGACTACGTGTACATTGATCAGGTTGGTAGTGCCGGACATACCGAGAGGTACGCCTGCGGTAATGACGGTAACGTCGCCTTTTTTCAGAAATCCGGCCTGGGTGGCTTCCTCAAGAGAGTGCTCAAACAGTTCAAAGGTGTCCTGTTCCTCCTTGGTCTGGATTGGGGTAATGCCCCAGGCAAGATTGAGCTGGCGGCATACATGGGGGTGTGTCGCGCAGCCGATGATGGGACAGGCAGGACGGTATTTGGCGATGGTATGAGCAGTTCCGCCGGATTTTGTCACCGTGACAATGGCATCTGCCTTTAAATCGTGGGCCGTGGAACAGGTGGCGTAGGCAATGGCCTCCGTGATGTTCTGATGGCCGCTGTTGGTGGAACGGTGATTAAACCGGTTTACATAATCAATGTCAGCCTCCGTGTGAACAGCAATACGCACCATGGTCTGCAGGGTTTCCACAGGATATTTGCCGGCAGCCGTCTCGCCGGAAAGCATGATCGCGCTGGTGCCGTCATAGATGGCGTTGGCTACGTCGGTGGCTTCCGCCCTGGTGGGGCGCGGGTGCGTCATCATGGAATCCAGCATCTGGGTAGCGGTGATGGCCACTTTCCCGGCCTGAATCGACTTTTTGATCAGCTTTTTCTGAATGGCGGGAACATCCTCCAGGGGAATTTCCACGCCCATATCTCCCCGGGCAATCATGATGCCGTCGGCGACTTTTAAAATCTCATCAATGTTGTCTACACCCTCTTTATTTTCAATTTTGGCGATAATCTGAATCGTATTGCAGCCTTCGTCGGACAAAATTTTGCGGATGCTGAGAATATCGTCTGCGGAACGTGTAAAGGAGGCAGCGATAAAGTCAAAGCCCATTTTAATGCCAAAAAGAATATCAGAGTGATCCTTTTCGCTGACAAAGGGCATGGAGAGAGAGACGTCCGGTACGTTGACTCCCTTGTGATTTGATACGGGACCGGAGTTTAAAACCTCACAGATAATGTCGGTGTCGGTGACTTCGCGGATATTAAGGCCGATCAGCCCGTCGTCCAGAAGAATCATATTGCCGGCTTTCACATCCTTGATGAGGTCGGCGTAAGAAATGGAGACAATGGATTCGTCGCCCTCAATGTCCCGGGTGGTCAGAGTAAAGGTCTGACCTTTGTGAAGCTGCACTTTTCCTTCACGGAAATTTTTCAGACGTATTTCCGGACCCTTGGTATCCAGAAGGGCGGCAACCGGCAATTTTGCCTTATTTCTGGCCTTCTTCAGCGCAACAAAACGTGCGCGCTGTTCGTCGTGGCTTCCGTGGGAAAAATTAAAGCGTGCCACGTTCATGCCGGATTCGATCAGCTGCTCCAGAACGCCCGGCTGATCTGTGGAAGGACCGAGGGTGCAGATAATTTTGGTTTTTCTTAACATTAGGCATCAACTCCGTTCTTTAAAATAAATTTGTATATAATTTCTGCGATGGCGTCATGATTATTATCATGTTCCGTCACATAATTGCCGATGGAATACATAGAAGCGTCGGCATTTTTCATGACGGCGCTGATATGGGTTGCCTGCAGCATGGTAATATCATTTTCTGCATCGCCTGCGGAAACCGTGTTTTCTATGGGAATATTCATATAATCGCAGAAGGTGCGGATTGCGGCTCCCTTTGATACGCCCCGGGGAACAATTTCCAGATAGACCGGGCTTGAGAAAAAGGAATCTGCCTTTCCCCTGATTTCCTCCGAGATAAACTCCTTGAAATCACAAAGCCTTTGATGGTCGTCAAAATCAATAATAATGACTTTTTCAGGTTCGCAGGTCAGCGCCTGACAGACGTCCTCTACAACCTCATATTTCATGACGGTGGAGGAGGAGTAAAAGATCAGTTCTTTTGTGTTATGTTCCGTCAGAATACGGTCGCTGGCGTAAGTATGAGCATAAATGCCAAATTCGTTGGCCATATCCAGCAGACGGCGCACGGTGGGAAGCGGCAGAGTTTTGCGGTAAATAGATTTCTGACGGTAGAGGTCATAAATACAGGCGCCGTTAAACGTAATGGCGTAGCAGCCCTCAGACATCAGTCCCATCTTTTGGGCCAGGGCAAGTGCGCTGACGGTCGCCCGGCCGGAGGAAATTACAATCTTATGGCCCAGGGACAGAGCTTTTTGAATCGCCGCCATATTGCCCGGCGTGATCTCCTTGTTGTCGTTTAAGAGTGTTCCGTCCAGATCAAGGAACAGGACTTTTGTTTCGTTCTTCATCGTTCATTTCTCCTGTGACGCAGATTGCGTAAAATATCGTAGGGAATGTTCAGATTTCCACGGCCGCTGCCAAGATCAATCTTTGGCTTATTGCTTCCATGAAAATCAGAGCCTCCGGAAATGGCCAGATCATGACGCTTTGCAAGAAGGCGAACCTGGTTTTCCTCCCAGCGGGAGTGTGTGGAGTAAAGCGCTTCTATACCCACAAGGCCCGCTTTCTTCAGGGAAACCAGCAGTGTATCCATGGCGTTCCCTGAAAGATGGTAGAGCATGGGATGGGCAAGCACAGCAATTCCGCCGGTACGGTAAATCAGATGAACCGCCTGCAGCGGCGTAACCTTTTCGCGCGGGACAAAACAGGGACAGCCCTCCCCGATATATTTTCTGAACGCCTCCGGCATATCAGCGACATATCCGTGTTCTGCAAGATAGCGGGCAAAATGGGCCCTTGTCAGGACAGCGCTTCCAAAAAGAGACGTCATTTGTTCCATGGAGATGTCCACATCTGCCTCCTGCAGTTTTTGAATCATTTTTTGATTGCGGATATCACGGGAATTGCGGAAACGACAGAGACTCTGTGCAAATTCAGGATCTTTAAAATCAATATCCAGACCGACGATATGAATATCGTTTCCCTGATATTCCGTGGAAAATTCGATTCCGGGTACGAGCTCCAGGCCGGTTCCCTCTGCGGCGGCAAAAGCCTCTGCAAGACCGTCTGTGGAATCATGGTCGGTCAGCGCCATCGCCCGCAGCTTTTTTTGAAGGGCATAAGCCACAAGCTGTGAGGGGGTATAAGTGCCGTCCGAAATATTTGAATGGACATGTAAGTCAATCGTATTCATTTAAACCTCCGATATGGCTTTAGTATAACTCAGGTTGCCATATTCTTGCAAGTTCCGTGTGAGAAATTTGAAGACGGCAATCAGGGCGTGGCAAAGAGACGAAAAAAATGCGGAAAAATTAGAATTAAATGAAAAAAACACTTGCATTTTCCAGGAAAGTATTGTAATATGACTAAGCACGGTTCGTTGGTCAAGCGGTTAAGACGCCGCCCTCTCACGGCGGAAACAGGGGTTC
>JAUNFZ010000089.1 GCA_030524785.1 Eubacteriales bacterium | reverse complement strand
TAAAAAATACTTCGATTGATGATGCCATAAAAAATGAGTCGGCGGGTATTTTAGAAAGGCACGCAAAAAAAGAAAGAACTATGGCATACAAAGCGGGAGTTGTAATCGCTCTCCTGCTGTTGGTACCGATTATAATTACATTTATTGTATCCATGAGCAGCGGCGGTGGTCTGGGAGTTTTTGCAGTATTAACAGCTTCTATGATGCTGGTGGCATCACTTATAGTGATTCCGCTTATGTCCAATCAAAAAAGAATGGCAAAGAGCATATTAGCCGGCGTGGGCTCCTTGCTTCTTATCTACTTTTTTGTAGACCGGATGAATGGCGGAGGCGACTTTATTTTGTGGGCAATCCCAACGATTTTTGGGTTGTCGGTTATCTTTTTCCCGATAGTAATCAGAAGTATAGAACTTCCTCCGGTTCTTTCCGATAAAAAAGCGCTGATTACAATGACATGGGATACGTTATGGCTTTTCCTTACGATTTTTGAAGTGTGCAATCGTTCAGGAGATACAGAAGGAATGAAAGCAGGTTATACGATTGCAATTATTCTTATGATCGGAGTGTGGCTTATTTTCCTGACAGCAAGATATCTTCCTGTCAATGCGTGGATCAAAGCAGGCATGATTATCATGATAAGCTGCATCTGGACAGCGTTTTCGCAGGATGTATATGTGTATCTTATGGAGTATAAGAAACAGCTGACAATTCTTGCGGCTGATTTTTCGAACTGGTCAGATGTGACTTGCACAAATGCAAATGTCTATACTTTGACCTTGATTTTTGGTGGCATAGTAAGCGCTGCTTTATTGGTATATGGCATGATAAGGAAGAAACGCTCCTGAATATAGCAAAAAAAGTTGACATAGCTGTACGGCTAAGAATATAATGTAATTATATTATTTAGCCGTACGGCATATTTTTTTAAAAAGCAAACAATATTTAGCCGTACGGCATATTTAGGAGAGGGATTATGAAAATAACAGATTCAAAATCGTTAGGTCTGGCTATCCGTAAAAGAAGAAAAGAATTAAACTATACACAGGCATATTTATCTGATTTTACAGGTTTGTCAGTGACTTTTATTTCTGATTTGGAACGCGGGAAACCGACGGCGGAGATTGAAAAAGCAATCCGACTGATAAATATTTTGGGATTGGATTTATTAATAGAACGGCGAGGATAGTGATATGAGAAAATTATCGGTTTATATTGAGATTAATGGTACAAGTGAATATGTAGGAGAAATTGCAGGAACCAATTCTGACGATGCTTGTTTTACATATGATGAGACCTATCTGAATAATCCGGAGCATTGGGCTATTTCCATTGGTCTTCCAACAGAAGAGAAGACATTTAACGCAATGCGTACCCGGATTTTCTTTGAAGGATTACTGCCGGAAGGCTTTACAAGAAAATGTGTTGCTGAATGGATGCATATGGATGAAAATGATTACGAAATCGCATTTATCTTTAACCGGTGCATCCGGCAAAGTTGGATTGTACTATAATAAAATAGACAAAAAATGGTACTTACCTATCGGAGAAGCACCAAGCACACATATTGTAAAGCAGAGTCATGTCAGATTGAAAAAGATTGTTGCAAATGAGCAGCTGTGTCTTTTGACGGCAAGGAATTTAGGGATTGAAATTCCGGAAAGTTTTATTGTTACAACAGATATAAATGATGATGAAGCAGTACTTTTTGCAACGAAACGATATGACAGACAATTTGTAGAAAATAGTAATACTATCAATGGCCTGCCAGTTCCCTGCAGACTTCATCAGGAAGATTTTGCACAGGCTCTTGGAATTGCATCCGTGCATAAATATGAGAAAAACAATGAAGGCTATATGAAAATGCTTTTTGAGGCAATACGATCACATTCTGCTGATCCTATGACAGATTCATTAAAATTGTGGGATATTTGTGTATTTAATTATCTGGTTGGGAATACAGATAATCATATTAAAAATCTCTCTTTGCTTTATGGAAAAGATTTAAAAAGTATTCGATTGGCTCCGGCATATGATATCGTGAGTACAATGGTTTATAAAAACAGTACAGCAGATATGGCATTAAGCATTGACGGGAAATACAATATTAATGAAATTTCAAGAGAATCATTTGCAAATGCTGCAGATCAGGTTGGAATCGGTACTAAAATTGCCATGAAACGTTTTGGTGCTATGGTAAACGGATTTACAGATGCTTTGAAACAGGCAAACTTAGAACTAAGCGCAAGAGGAATTAAACAGACAGAGCAGATTAGTGAACAGATTATGAAAAAGGGTGGAATTAAGAAGGAACTCCATAAAAAATCCCGTTGCAGCTGAAAGGAGATTACGGGAAGAGAAATCTGAGTAAAACAGGAGCTTTTGCATCTGCAAGGCTCCTGTTTTAATTAAAGTATTTTTAGTAATTGATTTTGAATATAACATAAAAATGTTACCGTTTGGTTTACTCATAATCATGCACCAGGAACAGGGGCTTGATCGCCATGATCTCGTCATATTCCTCTTGTTCTACCGTCACGCTGGAATTCAGCGCTTTTAAGTCTTCCTTTACAACCTCGAGTGCTTTTGGCAAATTGTCTGCGCGCTCATACGCCATCACCTCGACCATTCTTGCCAGAACGCCCGGATGCGCATATCTTGCGGGGGTTGGAAAGCCCTCGTAGGAAGCAAGGTAGTTTTCCATCAACTGTTCAGCATCCGCCAAACGTTTCTCGATGGCACGATGGTTGTTCTTCGATGTCGGAAGTACATTTGCGCCGGAAAAAAGGAAAATCGCCGCCAATCCGAATAACAGGAAGTACATTGCCGAGCCCGCGTGCGTGATAAGCGAATAAACTCCATAGATAAATGCTGCAGCGCCCATCAGCACGATTGCCAGCGCCACCCATTTATATGCAGGATTCGAGCGCTCATACGAACGTTTTGCCTTCGATGCGGCGCTCAGTTCCCGATATAACTGCGGTCGCATCTCCAGATACTTTGACGCGCGTTCCAGTTCGCCGATTTCCTCTTTTGCTTTCGCGGAGGCGATACGCGCTCTGCGCTCTTTTAGTCTGCACGCTTTTTCCCGTAGCCTTTTCTCGGCGGCCTCACTGTGCAGCTTAAGATCCGGATGCGTTTTTTTCAGATAATCCAAAAGCTGATCCACCTGCTCCTCGCGTTTGAAGGTGCACTGTTTCTGCTGTCCGTCGTCATATTCCACAACAAGATACGGCACAGATGCAAACACACCGTTTCCGGAGAATCCGCCCTTGCTCATTGCAACGCGCTTAAACACGCGCGTAACAGAAGTAAACGGGACATAATATCTGCGTTCTATATACATACTGTTCAGATAAATCGCTTTTTCTCCAATGCCGCACGGCCCGAATCTATGGCATGCTTTCAAATCCGCCAGCATTTCCTGTGTATCCAGCCCGCATTTACCGAGCTGATATGGTTTTATTATCAGCATATCGATTTTCCACCTTACTTTTAAAGAAATACTTGTCTCTATTTTATAGCAAACGGGAGGGCATTGCAATTGAGAATCCCCTCCCGCATTTTATGTATCATGCTTTATTTTTTGCAAATGCTATGCATTCTTTGGTTGTCTCTTTGTTGCCGCGATAAACAGACCAAGGAATACCGCTGCCAAAACAAGACCTACCGGATAAGCAATCGCGGTGCTCAGATTCAGACACTCAGGAGCACAGATGAAGTATGTCATGGATACTGCGCTCATGAAGGTAGCCGGCACTGCAGTCAGCCAGTAGTTCTTCTTTTCTCTGAACAGGAACATACTTGCCGCCCAGAGGACGATCATTGCAAGCGTCTGGTTCGTCCAGCTGAAATAACGCCAGATAACGTTGTAGTCAATCTTTCCAAGTGCATTTCCGATACCAAGGAATGCACCGACAGCCAGAACCGGAACGCAGAGGATCAAACGGTTCTTGTACGGTTTCTGGTCGATCTTGAACCAGTCTGCCAGAACGAGACGCGCGGAACGGAATGCTGTATCGCCGGAAGTGATCGGGCACGCAATAACGCCGAGCATCGCCAGAACAAGTCCTACGGAACCCATTGTCTTGGAGCAGATGTCGTAAACCGTTGCCGGGCAGCCACCGCCCATTTCAAGCAGCGTTGCGCCCTCGTAAATGGAACATCCTGCTGCAGCCCAGATAAGTGCGATAATACCTTCACTTACCATTGCTCCGTAGAATACGAAATGTCCCTGACGCTCAGATTTCATACAGCGAGCCATCAGAGGAGACTGTGTTGCATGGAAACCAGAGATTGCGCCGCAGGCAACCGTGATGAACATGAACGACCAGATCGGTGTTCCGCTCGGATGCATATTTGTAAAGTTACTCCAGATTTCAGGGATAACATAATTCGAATTTGTCAGAATACCAATCGCTACACCAAGTGCCATAATGATCAGGCAGATACCGAAAATCGGATAAATCTTACCGATAATCTTATCGATAGAGATAAAGGTTGCAATAAAGTAGTACGCCAGAATTACGATCAGCCAGAACATCTTATTTGAAAGAATGTTCGTAACGCCGGCATTTGTAAACAGAAGTTGAATCAGACCTGCCGGTCCGACAGCGAACACTGTACCAACCATAACCAGAAGAACAACACTGAATACACGCATAACGTTTTTCATTGTGTTGCCAAGATAGATGCCGGTAATTTCGGATACGGATGCACCCTCATTACGCTCAGAAAGCATACCCGAGAAGTAATCGTGTACCCCCCCCGCAAAAATTGTACCGAATGTGATCCACAGGAACACAACCGGTCCCCATAATGCACCGGTCAATGCGCCGAAAATCGGTCCAAGACCCGCGATGTTAAGCAGTTGAACAAGAAACAGTTTCCATTGAGGCATTACAACATAGTCTACACCGTCGTTGATGCGAACAGCCGGTGTTTCCCTGTCATCTGGTGCGAAAGTATTCTCTACGACCTTGCCGTATACAAAATAACCGCCGATCAGAATAAGCAGACAAATAAAAAAACTAATCATAATCCTTCCCTCCTTCATAAAGTTTTAATAAAGTTTTTATTAATTTCACCATTATTATACACCTGTTGCTTGGTAATTCAATCATTTTTTACAAAAAAATCAAAAAATTGACAGAGAAGGATTGTTATTTCTAACATGTGAAAGCGTCAAAAAAGTAACAAATTTGTTGAAATATAATAAATAGCTGGCGTCAAAAATGCCCGGAGCCTGACAGAATCATTTCTGCCAACTGCTCAGGGCTGTATCATCAAATTTCACTCTCAAGCATCGTGTGATAGTCCATCACGATTTTATCCATTGTGAGAGACTTCATACTGGATATCACATCTGTTTTTAATAAACCATATGTGTGTTCAAGCACGCTTCCGATATTTCTTCCAACAGGACAGAATGGAGACGGTGAAGAATGAACGCTTATCATTTTGGCAATTGCTTTCGGGTCTACCGCAGAACAAATACGATAAAGAGAAATTTCTTCAAGCGGAACCGCCAATGTTGCTCCGCCCGTTCCGAATTTTACATCTATGATCCCATCTTTCTTCATCGCACTGATGATATTTCGAATGGTAACCGGATTGCATCCTGTGGATAATGATAATAGTTCACTTGTCACTTTCTTATTTTTACCATATTCATTTATAAATATCAGGCAATGTACTGCTATGGAACACTTATTACTAATATGCATACAACCAATCCTCCTGATTCTCAGTTTAACATATCATTTATATAGTGTAAATATTGACACTACACCAGATATCGGTTACAATGTCTTTAAAGGTGTAGTTTTAATTTTTACATCAAAGGAGGATTATCATGAAATTTTACCGGATTATTTTCAGCCCAACCGGAGGAACAGAAAAAGCGGCAAAAGCAATTACAAAAAACTGGTCTCAAGTAGAAACCATTGATCTGTCTGTTCCGGGTACCGATTATACAAGTATTTCTTTTGACAACGATTCTCTTGTATTGATCGCAATGCCATCTTTTGGCGGTGTTGCACCAAAACTTGCTTTGAAACGTCTTTCCATGTTAAAAGGAAATGGTGCAATGTGTGTCATTACAACAGTTTATGGCAATCGTGCTTATGAAGATACACTTGTTCAAATGGAAGATTATGCAACAGAAGCCGGGTTTAAAGTGATTGCGGCTGTTTCTGCAGTCGCAGAACATTCCATCATTCGCGAATATGCAAAGGGAAGACCCGACATCAACGATTGTAATCAACTCCAAGGATTTGGAAATCAGATTCTTAAAAAGGTATCTTTCGGCAACTTATCACAACCTGCTGTGCCTGGAAACAGACCGTATAAAAAGTCTGGTGTCAGTATGATTCCAAAAGCAGATTCCACCTGTAACTCCTGTGGTCTATGCGCACAGAAATGTCCTGCAAGTGCCATTTCTCCGGACAATCTCAAAGCTTCTGATAAGGAGAAATGTATTTCCTGTATGAGATGTGTGTCTATTTGCCCGGTTCACGCCAGAAAGGTCAGCCGACTTATGACTTCAGCGGCCGCAGCCGCAATCAAAAAAGCCTGTTCTATTGAAAAAACAAATGAATTATTTATCTGAGTTCTGACATAAAACAAACCCTCTGCTAATTGCGGAGGGTTGTAAATGATAATATTATTCTATGATTAAAATACCGATTTTTGCGATTACAGCCCATTTCTATTGCCATAAGCAGTCACTCCTGTTATTTCAAAAATCCGCTAAATCAAAATCCCTTCCAGATGATCCAACTCATGCTGGCAGATCTGTGCTGACCAGCCGCTGAGTTTCTGCCGCTGCTTTTTCCAGTTCATATCATAATATTCCACTTCGATATTTTCATATCTCGTGGTTTTTCTCACGCCGGTGAGGGAGAGACAGCCTTCTTCTGTCTCATACGGAGTATCTTTACTCAGCAGTACCGGATTAAACATTACGATATCTATGAAGCCCATATTCACAATAATGACTCTCTTTTTCACACCGATCATATTTGCCGCCATACCCACACAACCGGCACGATTTGCCTGTAAGGTGTCCTGCAGATCTTTCCCTACCTGCAGATCTGCCTTTGTCGCCGGTTCTGATTTTTGCCCCAGAAAGAACACGTCTTTCATTATTGGTTTTACCATCTATCATTCCTCCACGTCATTTCATTTCTTCTTTTTCTTTGAATCGCTGAACTCATCCATCATATAAGAAACACCAGTTACTTCCCAGAATGCATCCTGCGTTTGCTTTCTTTTCTGTCGTATATTTTCTTTCTGTGTTTCATTTCTGCTTTCAATCTGCTGATTCAGACGGTCGATCTGTTCCATTGCCTCGTCATATAATTTCAACTGATCCGCATCTGAAAAGGGAAGCAGAGTTTTCAGGTGCTGATATCTTTCTTTAATTAATTTTTTTCGTTCTTCACGAACCTCATAATCAGAAGAACGCATGATGATCTGAACATTTTTTCTAATAATGTTGTTTTGGGAGGTAATCAGGGAAGCTGATGAATGATATTTTGAAAACGCTTCCTGCAGGAATCGAACCTGCAACTAACCCTTAGGAGGGGTTTATTATATCCATTTAACTAAGGAAGCATATCGCCTGTGCCTA
>JAUNFZ010000088.1 GCA_030524785.1 Eubacteriales bacterium | reverse complement strand
AAACGGCGGCCAACAGATGAATTATCAGCAGGGAAATGGCGGTCAACAGATGAACTACCGGCAGGCGCCCAATTATAATTATGGCGGTCAGCCTCCCTATTATCAGCAGCCATATCCCGGTGGGCAGGGGAACGTTCCGAATAAGAAGAAAAAGAAAAGAAAAACGCGCAAGATTGTTCTTTTTGTTATAGAAGTCCTCTTACTTGTGATTTTGGCGGCGGCATTGTATGTTGGGGCGCAGATTTCCAAGCTTTCACAGATTCAGAATGTGAATACTGAGGAGCAAAATGCGATCCAGTCGAATATTTCTCAGCAGCTCGATGACGCGGTGGAAGAAACTTTGAAGGGGTACTGGAATATTGCACTGTATGGAATCGACTCCCGTGAGGGCAGTACGGAATCCGGACTGAGCGATACCATTATGATCTGCAGTATTAATCGTTCCACCAAGGAGGTAAAGCTTGTTTCCGTATACCGTGATACGTACCTCGATAATACGAACGGCGATTACCGCAAGGCGACTGAGTGTTATATTCTGGGCGGCCCAAGCCGGTCCATCAATATGCTGAATAAAAACTTCGACCTTGATATTGTCAACTATGTGACAGTAAATATGAATATTGTAGCAGAGGTGGTAGATTCTGTCGGCGGCGTTGATATTGACGTTCGCCAGGAAGAAATTGAATGGATCAACGGTTATCAGAACGAGACTTCCACAATTACCAACAGGGAGATTGTTCCTGTAACCTCCGCAGGTATGCAGACTTTGAACGGTATTCAGGCGACGTCTTATTGCCGTATCCGTCAGATTGGCCTGGATTATGAGCGTACAGAGCGTCAGAGAAAAGTATTGATGGCGATTCTTGAAAAGGTGAAAAAGAACCCGACGCTTCTTTTGTCCATCATTGACGACGTATTGCCATATGTAAGCACCAACCTGACAAAGACACAGATTCTGGATCTGGCGACAGATGTTGCATCCTATAATCTGACAGACACCACAGGCTTCCCCTTCGAGAAGGAAGCAATCACGATGGACAACGACATTGTTGTGCCGGTAAATCTGGCGCAGAACGTTGCGGAGCTTCATCAGTACCTGTTTGGAAGCGACGGCTATACGCCATCTGCTACCGTACAGGAGATCAGCAATACTATCGCAAATGTGACAGGCGTTTATTAAACAAAAAGGGGCTGTTTTTACAGCCCTTTTTGTATCTGGAGGAAAAGGATGACGCATTTAACGGTGGACGTGATTATTCCCACCTGCCGTCCCGGCAGCCAGTTTGAGAGTCTGATGCGAAGTCTGGATAATCAGACAGTGCGGCCGGAGAGTATTCTGGTGATGAATACGGAAAAGAAATGGTGGGATGCTGCCGGTGTAGATACATCGGCTTTTTTGCGCGGAAGATCAGAGAAGGGAATCCCGCTGCGGCTGTTTCATCTGCCGCAGGAGGAATTTGATCACGGTGGAACGAGAGACCGGGCGGCAGGCATGTGCAGTGCCGAGGTCCTTCTTTTTATGACGCAGGACGCTGTGCCGGCGGATCAGTACCTGATTGAAAATTTGCTGGAAGCTTTGGAGAATACCGGGGCAGCCGCCGCTTATGCAAGGCAGCTTCCGCAGCCGGACTGCCGGTATCTGGAGGCGTATACGAGAAGCTTTAATTATCCTGAGAAAAGCTTTGTGAAATCCGCAAAAGATTTGCCAAAGCTTGGTATAAAAACGTATTTCTGCTCAAATGTCTGCGCAGCATACCGGCGCGGGGTTTATGAAAAGCTGGGCGGATTTGAGAAGCACACGATCTTTAACGAGGACATGATTTTTGCGGCAGGTCTTATCAAGGCGGGGTACAGTATCGCTTATGCGGCAAAGGCAAGGGTGATTCATTCCCACAATTACAGCGGCTTGCAGCAGTTCAAAAGAAACTTTGACCTGGCTGTTTCTCAGGCGGATCATCCGCAGATTTTTCAGGATGTGCCTTCCGAGGGTGAGGGAATACGGCTGGTGGCAAAGTCGGCCGCCTATGTGTGCAGGAAGGGCCGCATCTGGCTTCTCATTCCTTTGGTCTGGCAGAGCGGATGCAAGTACCTTGGGTATCTTCTGGGCAAAAACTACCGGCGTCTGCCGGCGTTCGCCATTAAATTTTGTACAATGAATAAAAAATACTGGAAAAACAAATATTTTTAAAAATGTTGTCACAGATTGAACACAAATGGCTGATATCATGTAGACATGAAAAGGAACAGGAGGTATTTTTTATGAATAGAAAAAAAAGAGTAGGAACAAGTTTGGCTGTAATTGCAGCCGTTGCAGTGCTGGGTGTTACGGCGTATGGAGTTGGAAATAAGGACGCGGAGGAACCCCAGCAGGAAGAACAAAGAATTATGCTGGATTCCTCGGCGGATCTCGACAGCGCGACAACGCTGGACACAGCGGACGCAGCTGCCACGGCGGATAAGAAAATTGAGGAGATTCCCGTACAGGAAGATTCCTCTGCAAGCCTGCCGAATATCCAGAAAGTAGCAGAGGATGTCATGCCGGCAATCGTGGCGATTACGAATGTAGGCGTTGAAGAAATTGATTTCTTCGGCAGATCGTACACACAGGATGTAGAGAGCAGCGGCTCGGGAATTATTGTGGCAAAGAGTGACGACGAACTTCTGATTGCCACAAACAATCACGTGGTGGAAGGCGCGGAAGAATTGACCGTATGCTTCAGCGTGGATATGGACAACGAGGAGGACGAGGAAAAGAAGCTGGTATCTGCTCAGGTAAAGGGAACGGATTCCTCCCTCGACCTTGCGGTTGTCGCAGTAAAACTGGAGGATATTGATGAGGAAGTAGCAGATAAGATCGGCATTGTCCAGCTGGGTGATTCGGACGAGGTACAGGTTGGCGAATGGGTAGTTGCTATCGGAAATGCACTGGGATACGGCCAGTCGGTAACGACAGGTATTGTAAGCGCGCTTGACCGTGAAGTTACCGTATCCACGACAAACGGCACGGTGACAAACAACATGATTCAGACAGACGCAGCCATCAATTTTGGAAACAGCGGCGGTGCGCTTCTGGATATGGACGGACGCCTGATCGGCATCAATTCTGCAAAGGCGGCAGTGGAAGGCGTAGAAGGCATGGGCTATGCAATACCGATCAACACAGCCAAGTCAGTAATTGAAGACCTGATGAATCAGACCACAAGATCCAAGGTGGACGAGGATAAGGCAGGCGCCCTTGGCGTTATCGTAGTAGACGTGTCCGATGAAGCGAAACAGATTTACAATATTCCTTCCGGAGCTTTTGTGAATGAACTGACGAAAGACGGCGCCGCACAGGAGGCTGGCATACGTCAGGGCGATATTATTACAAAACTCGACCAGACCACAATTTCTTCCCGGTCAGAGCTTTTGAACCGGATGCAGTATTATGAGGCAGGCGAAACGGTTGTTGTTACGGTCAAGAGGGCCGGCGATAATGGATATGAAGAAAAAGAAATCGAAGTAACCCTTGGAAAGAAGTCGGATCTGGACGATACAACCACAAGCGGCAGCTCACGCAGCAGAAACAATGATGACTATGACGACTATGGCAATGGAAACGGAGAGGAATATGATGACGGTTACAGCGACGACGGCTATGACGACGGTTATCAGCAGTACGACAGCGATGATTTCAGCATAGGAGATTTATTCAGAAGTTTTGGATTTTAACAGAAAACGTTTGGTTTAACAGAAAATGTCTGGGGAGCCCGGAATTGCCGGGCTTCCTCTTTGCATTTTATAAAAACTTTTCTTGTACAAATTCCCCTCATGTGTTATCATGCTTATGATGGGCTAGTTGTGCAGATTTTCAGGAAAGCGCTTTATCTGGCGATTGCCTGACTTGCAGAGATAGAAGGAGAGGATTTCGTGTCAGAAGAAAAAGATTCCTTGACGGAAGAACAGAAGCATGAAGACGAATACGAAAAGGTTTGCTATATCTGTCATCGGCCGGAGAGCAAAGCTGGAAAAATGATAGAATTGATGGATGGGCTGACGATATGCAGTGATTGTCTGCAGAAATCCTTCAACAGTGTGTCCCAGATGGATCCGGAGAGTTACCGGGAACTGATGGAGTTTTCAAAGAAATTTCCAAGTATGCAGATGATTCATTTGTCAGACGCACCCACGGAGATTCCAAAACGGCAGAGAGTGAAAAAGAAAAAGTCCCAGCAGGAACCTCAGAAAGCATTTGACATAAAGTCGATTCCGGCGCCCCATAAGATCAAAGCAAGCCTGGATGATTACGTCATCGGGCAGGAACATGCCAAAAAAGTAATATCGGTTGCAGTTTATAATCATTATAAACGGGTTGCCACCGGAACGATGGACGATATTGAGATAGAAAAATCAAATATGCTGATGATCGGGCCTACCGGCTGCGGCAAGACGTACCTGGTAAAGACTCTGGCCAGACTTCTCGACGTTCCACTGGCAATTGCCGACGCTACGTCTCTTACGGAAGCCGGGTACATTGGCGACGATATTGAAAGCGTAGTCTCAAAACTTCTCGCAGCGGCGGACAACGATGTGGAGCGCGCGGAGAAGGGCATTATCTTTATAGATGAAATCGATAAGATTGCAAAAAAGAAAAATACCAATCAGAGAGATGTAAGCGGCGAGTCCGTTCAGCAGGGAATGTTAAAGCTGCTTGAAGGCAGCGACGTGGAGGTCCCGGTGGGGGCCAACAGCAAAAATGCGATGGTTCCGCTGGAAACGGTAAATACGCGAAACATCCTGTTTATCTGCGGCGGAGCATTTCCAGGCCTGGAGGATATTATAAAAGAACGGCTGAACAAGCAGTCCTCCATGGGATTTCGCGCAGATCTGAAGGATAAGTATGACAGCGACCCGAACATTTTGGAAAAAGTAACCATTGAGGATATCCGCAAATTTGGGATGATCCCTGAATTTATCGGCCGTCTGCCTATCATATTTACGCTGGAAGGTCTGACAAAGGAAATGCTTGTGAAGATTCTGAAGGAGCCGAAGAACGCAATATTAAAGCAGTATCAGAAACTGCTGGCGCTGGATGAAGTGCAGCTGGAGTTTGAAGAAGAAGCGCTGGAGGCAATTGCCGCAAGGGCGCTGGAGAAAAAGACAGGCGCGAGAGCGCTGCGGGCGATTATTGAAGAAATAATGCTGGATATCATGTATGAAATTCCCAAAGATGACAATATTGGTAAAGTAACGATTACCAGGGAATATATTGAAAATACCGGCGGCCCGCAGATTACCCTGAGAGGAGATTTAGCGATTTATGGATGAATTACACGAACAGTTTACAAAGACGCTGGAACAGCTGCTGGCAACGGCAAAGAGCAAAAAGAATATGCTTACCTACAAAGAGGTCAACGACGCTTTTGCAAATATGCAGCTTTCTGAAGAAAAGATGGACATCGTCTTTGAATATCTGGAAAAAAATAACGTTGATGTCCTTCACGAGGAAAATGCGGATGACACTACAGAACTGCTGCTGGACAATGATGATGATATTCTTTTGTCAGATGATGATGAAGTAGAGATTATCGATGATGCGGATGTGCTGGAGGGAATCAGTACAGAAGATCCGGTTCGTATGTATCTGAAGGAAATCGGCAATGTTCCTCTGCTTTCCACCGAGGAGGAAGTAGAGCTTGCAAAACGCGTGGAAGAAGGCGACGAGGAGGCGAAAAAGCAGCTGATAGAGGCCAACCTCCGGCTGGTAGTCAGCATTGCGAAAAAGTATGTGGGCCGCGGTATGCCCTTTCTGGATCTGATACAGGAAGGCAATATGGGCCTGATGAAGGCAGTGGACAAGTTTGACTACGCAAAGGGTTTTAAATTCAGCACCTATGCTACCTGGTGGATCCGCCAGGCAATTACCAGAGGAATTGCAGATACCGGGCGCACCATCCGCGTGCCGGTGCATATGGTAGAAACAATCAACAAAACCCTCCGCATGACCAGAACACTTCTGCAGGAGCTGGGGCGTGAACCGTCGCCGGAAGAAGTAGCCGATCGGCTGGGCGTTCCGGTTTCCAGAGTGCGGGAGGTATTGAAGATTTCCAGGGATCCTGTTTCTCTTGATACGCCGATTGGCGAGGAAGATGACAGCCACCTTGGCGATTTCATAGAGGATGATTCGGCGTTGTCTCCCGCAGATTCAGCCGCGTTTTCCATGCTCCGGGAGGAGTTGGGTACGGCGTTGGAATCGCTGACGGACAGAGAACGCCAGGTAGTGCAGCTTCGATTCGGCCTGATTGACGGCAGAGCGCGTACTCTGGAAGAAGTAGGAAAAGAATTTAATGTCACCCGTGAACGTATTCGGCAGATTGAAGCAAAGGCGCTGCGGAAACTGCGCCATCCGTCCCGCAGCAAACGCCTCAAAGACTTCCTGATATGACGCATAAGCGACGAGTGCAAAGACATAGAAAAGCAACCGGAAAACTGCTTGCAGGGTTCCGGTTGCTTTTCTATGTCTTTATGTGAGTGCAACGAATATTGGGAACGCATATTAAAATTTGTCCGCTTCATATACTGTAAAAAAGTTTAGGGGTTACGTATATGAAATTGGTTGGACGAATGGAATCCCTGCTTATACGTCACCGGGAGATTGGCCTTATGTTTCTGTGTGCGCTGCTGGTTTTGGTGGGAAGCATGAGGTTTCAGCGCTCTGCGGCTGCGGCAAGCAGCCGGGCAGGCGACAGGGAACTGCCGATTTATTGCGTAGATACGGAAAAGAAGCAGGTGGGGCTTTCTTTTGACGCAGCCTGGGGAAACGAAGATACGCAGCAAATTCTCGATATACTTGCGGCGCACAATGTACATGTTACATTTTTTATGACAGGCGGCTGGGTAGAGTCTTATCCTGAGGACGTAAAGAAAATTCAGGCGGCGGGACACGACCTGGGAAATCACAGTGAAAATCATAAGAATATGAGCCAGTTATCGAAGGAGGAATGTATCAGTGAGCTGATGGAAGTGCACAATAAAGTAAAAGAACTGACAGGCGTAGAGATGAATTTGTTTCGGCCGCCCTATGGAGATTATGACAATGATGTGGTGCTGACGGCGCAGGAATGTGGTTATTATCCGATACAATGGTCAGTAGACAGCCTTGACTGGAAAAATTACGGCGTGCAGAGCATACTGGATACGGTATTAAAACATAAGGCGCTGGATAACGGAGCGATTATTCTCTGCCATAATGGGGCCAAATATACGGCGCAGGCACTGGATGCGCTGATCACAGGACTGCAGGAGCAGGGATACGAGATCGTGCCGATTTCCAGGCTGATTTACAGAGAAAATTATCATATGGACGGAACCGGAAAGCAGATTGCAGACTGATGCCGGCAGATAAAACAGAGGGTATCGCAAATCATCTGTTTTGATGATTTTGCGGTACCCTCCGGTGTTTAACGTTTACCAACCAACATTCATATGATCCTGATATTCGCTCTGCGTCACCCAGTTGCCGCAGTAGGGACACTGCACGTATTCTTCATTTGCAATCTGGGCAGCATAGGCGGATTCTGCCGCTACGTGCTGCGCGTAGGGCGAATACCCGCTTTGATCGGCCATATCAGAAAACCACTGGAAACAGTAAGGACACTGGGCGTAAAGCGAACCGTCTGCCGTTGTCTGGTAATCAGTAGTGTAGATGCCGTTTAACGCGTCCTGGGAGGCCTGCGCCGCCTGTTCTTCTGCAGCCACATGGATGGAGTAATCGGAGGTACCGTCTGCATACGGCGTGGTATAATACCAGGTGCCGCAGTAGGGACATGGCTGTGAAGGCGGTTCTGTGGCGGCGGTCTGCGGCGTCTCCGTGGCGGTGGTCTGC
>JAUNFZ010000087.1:4967-8002 GCA_030524785.1 Eubacteriales bacterium | reverse complement strand
CATACCCCAAGGGCACGCGTCGTTGCACGAAGTGCTTTTTATGATATAGGAAAGTAAGAACTTTCCTATATCATAAAAAAACGTCTCCCAGGCTATAGCCTAAGAGACGGAAGATTACGGAGTCTTTCGCGGTACCACTCTCATTTATGATTGCTCATACACTCATCGGATACGGACTGTCGTCTTATATCCTGCCCGTATAACGGCCGGGATACCGTCTGCATCTACTCTCTGCATCCATATGTCATATCCGGAATCAGATTTCGGGCAGCCGCTCGGGAGCGAGTTCTGCTCACATCTTCTGGCACCTCACACCACCCGGTACCTCTCTGAAAAAAGAACATCAGCGTACTATTCTCCGTCATTGCATTTTGCTTCGTTTCATTTGTATCACTTTACCATTGAAATACTGTTTTGTCAACCCCTTTTCCATTCCATCTTCTCCCACTTTTTTGTCCATTCCTCTCCCTTTTTGCACTACATTTATGCATGCTGCTCCATATGCAGCACCACATCTGCTCCTGATATTGTCTGCGGACGATGCGCAATGATAAAACACGTCCTTCCCTCCATCACTTTGCCAATTTCCTCACGGATCCTCTGCTCCGTCAGGGTATCTACGGCACTGGAAGGCTCGTCAAGAATCAGGATCTCAGGCTTCGTAAGGATTGCCCGCGCGATCGTCAGCTGCTGCTTTTCTCCCTGGGAAAGACTGCATTTTTCCTCACTGATCATCGTGTCGTATCCCTGGGGAAGCCGCTTTATGAATGCATCTGCCCTGGCAGCCCTGGCCGCCTCATACACCTCCTCCCGGGTGGCGTCCATCCTTCCATAGCGTATATTATCAAGCACTGTGCCGTGAAACAGCCAGGCATCCTGCAGCACGACACCGAACTTTGAACGAAGCTGCATCCTGTCATACGACCGCACATCAACGCCGTCTACATAAACGGCGCCTTCCCGGACGTCATAAAACCGCATCAGCAGCTTTACCATTGTGGTCTTTCCGATGCCGGTACACCCGACGACTGCCACCTTCTGCCCCGGAAGAATATCTGCACTGAAATCAACAAGGACCGGCGGCTGATTTTTATATCCAAAGGTCACATGCGAAAAGCGGACCGCTCCCGGCTTTTCCGGAGCATGCTCTGCCTTTCCCTGCTGTACTTCTGGCGGTATCGGAGCATGCTCTGTCCTCCCCTGCCATACTTCTGGCGGTATCGGAGCATGTTCTGCCTTTCCCTGCTGCGCCTCGGTCGGCAGTGAAGAATCGTCTTCCTCCGCCTCTGACAAAACGGCCTGGATGCGCTGCCAGGACGCAGCTGCGCCCTGTATCATCCCGGCAGACTGGGAAATCTGCCGAACCGGCTGTCCGATATTTCTGATATAATGGATAAATGCCTGTATATCACCAACTGAGAACTGTCCCTGCAAAGCGATCCTGCCGCCTAAAAACACGGCCGCTACATAGCCTGCGGCTGCCGCAGACTGCATGACCACGTTCATAAAATCCGAATAAAATTCCGCACGCCAGGAGATATCATACAGCTGTCTGCTGCATTTTCCGAACCGTGCCAACGCTGCCTCTTCTTGTCCAAAGGCTTTCAGCAGACTGCGTCCGGAGTAGATTTCCTCCGCATAGCCCGATGCCATGGCAGACAGCTCCTGCTTTCTTTTCTTATATTTTTTCACCTGGAAAGACAGCAGCCATGTCAAAAGACCCGCCACCAGAACGATCAGTGCAAGCATCGCTGCCAGCAGAATGCTGATCCGCATCATCATGACCGCAATGCCGATTACCGTAGCCGTACCGGAGACCAGGTGCAACACGCTCTGGCTGATGTTTTCGCCCAGGCTGTTCACATCCGCCGTAATGCAGCTCAGAATATCGCCGACAGACCTTTCCTCAAAATACGAAAGCGGCAGTACATTCAGCTTTTTGTCTACAGCCTCCCGCAGCCGGAATGTCAAATCCGTCGAAATCCGTGCCATCAGCCATCCGGCCGCCCCCATCATCACAGAAGAAAGAAGATAAAGCCCTGCCAGGAGCTTCAGAATTTCTGTGATTGCTTCAAAATCCATGGAGCCTGTGCCGTTCAGCTTCGCCATGATTCCACGAAAGATTTCCGTCGTCACATTTCCCAAAAGCTGCGGGCTCAGCACCATCAGAGCACAGGCACATACGGAAAATACAAGCGCCAGCAGGAAGCTCCTCATATATCTTTTCAAATAATCCCAAAGTCTAACGCGCATCCGCTGTCACCTCCCCGATTCCCTGAGAATGAGCCAGCTGACGATAGAACGCACAATCCTGCATCAAAGCGCCGTGGCTTCCCATACCCACGATCTGTCCCTGATCCAGCACTATGATTTTATCTACGTCATCAATCATGCTTATCTGTGACGTCGCCATCAGTACCGCAGCGCCCTTTATTTTTTTCGCAAGCGACCGGTGCAGACGCGAAGCGGTCTCGTGATCCAGTGCCGAAAAGCAGTCGTCAATGAGGTATATCTGCGCATCGCCGACCAGAGCCCGCGCAACAGCAAGACGCTGCCTCTGGCCGCCTGAAAGATTCTTTGCGCCCTGCGCAGCTTCAGCCTCCAGCCCTTTTTCCATTTGTCGGATGAAGTCCTCCGCCTGGGCGTCTGCAAGCGCCTCCCAGAGCTCCTCTTCGGAAGCGTCCGCCTTCCGGAAGCGGAGATTTTCTGCAATGCTCCCTTTGAAAAGTCCGGAATTTTGCGGAACGTAACTGATTTTTTTACTGAGTTCTTTTGGGTCATAAGACTGAACATCCTTTCCGTTTACCAGAATATTTCCCTGGTTCGCTTTATATTCTGCGAGGGCCATCCGCAGCAGCGTTGTTTTTCCTGCGCCGGTCCCGCCGATGATGGCCACCGTTTCGCCTGCCTTTACTGAAAAAGAAAGCTGACGAAGAACCGGAGCCGCATTTTGTAGATACTGAAATGTCACATTTTGGAAACAGACAACCGCCTGGCTTTTGATCTCCTTCTGGCTTTCAGTCACTTCCCGGCTT
>JAUNFZ010000087.1:0-4957 GCA_030524785.1 Eubacteriales bacterium | reverse complement strand
GAGCTTTTGTTCCCGCCGCTGATTTTTTCTTTTCACAGACGGGAACGTCCAGCACCCCGGCTATCTGTGAAAATGACCGAATCCCCTCCGGCAGCACAGAAGCGTATGCAGCCAGAGCAAGAAAGGCCCCTGTCGTCATGATTATGTACTGAATATACGCAATTAATTCCCCGGACTGCAGATATCCTTCGTTGATCCCGGAAGCACTTTTACCGGAAATAAACAGAAGAGATCCATTCATGATCAACAGCAGAGACGGCATCAAAAAGGAAATCAGGCGGTTCCTGCCAAGCGCATACTGTTTCCAGCGCCTGTTCATCGCCTCAAGCTTTCTCTCTTCCCGTTCTCCGGAACCGAAAGCACGTATGACCATCTGCCCTCGCAGCTGCTCATGCACCGCACGCTTCATCTGTTCTGCCCACAGCTGTATTTTGCGGGAATATCCAGCCGCAGCAAGTAAGAAAGCAGCCATGCACAGAAGCATTATAGCAAACAAGGCGAAGACGATTCCTCCCATGCCCGGATCTCTCCTCCAGCCCAGAACAGAGGCGCCGATCCCCAGCAGTGCCGCGGCCAGTGCGGACCGGAAGAAAATAATGATAAATTGCTGAATCTTCTCTGCATCCTCCATCGTTTTTGAAGTCAGGGAAGCTATAGAAAATTTTTCAGCCTGTTCCGCCTCCATAGACAGGACGTGTTCAAATACGGCGGTACGAAGCTCTGCCGCACAGGATGCGGCAAAGCGCACTGTCAGAAACGATGCCAGGACCGCCGCCAGGATCATCCCCAGGGCTGCCAGAATCAGCCGAATCCCCTTTTTCAGTAAATACTGTTCCTGAATCGACGATATATCGATTCCCTGTTCCTTCATATCCTCTCGCAGAAAATTTACGGCGGCCTGGGTAATCAGGCTCTGCGGAATTTCGCAAATACGCTCTCTGGCTGCCTCCGTCAGCTCCAATCGTGTCTCCTCCGGAAGCAGCTTCAGTATGCCAAAGGCATCCAGATCCCGGGGAACGTATAGATCCTCCCCCAGTACCTCTTTATAATCCGCCCCTTCCGTGGACAGTGCGTACACCGCCACCATCGGGGGCGTCATCACCTCCAGAAGCTTTTCCTCCTCATCGGAAGTCATTTCATTTTTTATATATACATCACCGCTCTTTGCGTATCCCGCCAGGGTCGTCTCGCGCTCCTCACCTGTCATGAGCAGGAGCAGACGCTCCATCCCCTCAGCACTGATGCTGTCCGCCAGAACAGAAGGAATACCGCTCTGGCCCACCCCGACATCTATGATATCGGCGGTAATGCCAGGCATCGCCAGCTCGCACAAGGACTGCAGCAACAGCAGTAATATAATACACACTGCCATATACCACCGCTTTGCCATGCAGCAAAACATCTTTCTCAAAAGAATTCCCCCTCGATGAACCAATATTCCGTAAATTTCTTGTAAGTCATATTATGCCATCTTTGATCGCACGTTTCAACATTTCAGAACCGCAAAATAACATTTTTTCCCTTTACTCATATTCTGATAAAGAACAAATCATTTCTTTCAGGAAAGGAGAAGCTATGTCAAATATGCAGAACTCCGGCTGCGAATGCGGTGTGTTTTCCAATCGCCGGGTAAATGAAGTATATCATCATATGGCAGAAGCGGATGCGCCGTTGGCCATGGGCTATGTGCCGTATCAGAATTGGAACAGGACCTATGACCTTTGCAGGGCATTAAAGACCGGCACGATTTTTCCATGTCTCGATAAACCATTCTGCGGAAAAGGAGGAAAATGCCAATGAACAGAAATTCCTGCTATCATCAGAATATGATGCCCTATGCCTCCCGGGGAATGGGCATGAATAACGGCCGCGGCTGCAATTCGGCTGCCGAACAGGCGAGACCATGTGCGGAACGAAACGCATCTCCAAACAGGTATACAGAAAGGGCCTCGACAGAGCACAGATGCGGCGAACGATCCATGTCACCTGACAGCTGCGGCAAGCAAACAACGCCGGAGCGCGGATGTAACGAACGCTCCATGTCACCTGACAACTGCGGCAAGCAGACAATGCCGGAGCGCGGATACAGCGAACGGTCCATGTCTTCGGACAGATGTTCCGAGAGGACCAGTCCTGAGCATGCATGTCAGGAAAAAAAGTCCACCCGCTGCCCGGGCGAGCATGACTGGCGTGCAGACGTACCAACAGGCAATCAAAAGAAGCTGCTCTGCTATATCGATGAGGTGAGTTTTGCCGTGTATGAAGCACTTCTCTATCTGGACACCCATCCAAATGAGGATGAGGCACTTCAGTATTTTCAGGAACACAACAAGAAAAGAAATTTTGCACTAAAGGAATATGCAAAAGCATACGGCCCTCTGAACATCGGCGCGATGGACGATGATGCCAGCCGCTCCTGGGAGTGGGCTTGCCAGCCATGGCCTTGGGAAGGAGGGAATCATTAATTTATGTGGTTTTATGAAAAAAGACTTGAATATCCGGTAAATATCACGACTCCAAACGCTAAAATTGCACAGATAATACTCAGCCAGTACGGAGGACCAGATAACTGTAACAGATGGGACGATTAAAGGAGGGAAAAGATCTTCCTCTCCCTCCTTATTTAATGCAAGCATTACGTGACTTCTCCTCGGCATCCGTATCCACTGACCGGCCGTCCCAGCTTCGTTCCCCTGCTGTCTTTGAGTCTTCATTTTAACAACGTCTGATCTCGCGATCTCCGCCTTGCAGTCATACTATAACACACTATGCGCATCAAAGGAAGCAGTAATTTGTATCGCTCACCCGTGAAACGGTAGCAGAAAATAAAAAGATTGCAGATTGCCTTATGGCAATCCTGAGCACTATACTTCTTTTGATGGGGAGCGGTGGCAAGCCCGCCCTCCCTTGACCGTTTTAATCTTCTAAAGTTTTTTGCAGGTTATCAATGATCTTGTCAAGCTTTTCCTCTCTCTTATCTGCTTCCTTTTCTTCTTTTGTATCTTTTAATGCATCTAAGAGGAATCTCACAAATCCGTTAAACTGTTTATCCGTCATTCCCATTTCTTGTACCATGTCCTTTCCTCCTTTATTTAGCTAAGTTACTTGCCTTCCTTAACTGTCTTTATTATATCACTTTTATTAGTTATTGTCAATGGTTTTATGATTTAATTTTTTCTCTATCTTCTTTGTCCTGCGAGGTTTCTACATATTCTAAAATATCTTTTGGCTGCAATTCCAAAATGGCGCATATCGTATTAAGTGTTTTTAAGGTTATTCCAGTAACATTCTCTTCTGCTATCTTATTAAGCGTATCTTGCCCTATAACCTTTGTTTTCTTTGCTTTATATTTATTTACTCCTGCTCTTGCCAGAGCGTCAGAAACATTTATTTTGTATCTCAACATTGTCTTCTATCACCTCCATAATAAGTATAAAATATAAAAAATAAAAAGTCAATAAAAATGTTACTAAAAAAAGTTATATTTGCGCTTGATAATCACTTTTATTAGTGCTATAATTATATCATCAAAAGAAAACAAAACCAATTCAAATACAGGAGGTATAAACATGGAATACTTAGGGATGGAATTTAAAAATCACGAAGAACTGATCAACTGGAGCAAAGAAGGAAATATCGAAGAATATAAGAAGCTCGCAAGAATGTTCGATCAAAACTCAACAATGGAATTAAGTATTATGATGGGCAAAAGAGCTGATGTTCTTCACAATCGCTTCAACATGAGCTGGGAAGAAATTGAAAAGTTGGAAATTGAAGCAATCGCATAAGCCGAAACGGTCAGAAATGACCGTCAGCAGGAACCGCCCCACCTGCTCCGATGATGGCAGGGCAAAGAAAATTTAAGGAGGAAAACACAATGACGTTAGCAAGTATTAAAAATTATCTGGATCAGAAAATCACAAATAGCTGGTACAAAAATTCAGAAATTGACTATGGTATTACAGGAAAATTTCTGGATGCTGAAATCATCGGGCACGATTTGAAAATTATCTGGGAGGAAATGGGAGAACAGTTAGAAATGATCCTTTCGTGGTTCACAGAATACACGCCAGAACAGATATATAATATCTGGATGGAGGGCTAAACCCTCCGCTGTAATGCAGCCGTAGCCGGTTCCAAGCCCGGAAGATGCAGCGGACAGAAAAAGCGTTTGATATAGCCTATCAAAATGAATTTAATGCGTTTATGCGTGTATCTAATATGATTTCGGATTATGCCGGAATTGATGCAAAAACGGCGCGTGAAATGGTAAGAACACAGCGCGAAAAGTTGTTATCTGCTCTTTCATAATTTCCACCCTCACCGGTCGGCGGCTGCCGGGTTCGATGCCCAGCGTGGGGTTTTCAAAAAAAATATAAGAAAAGGAGATTTTACCATGAAAAAAACAGTTATCTTTTAAAATTTGTAATACCGAGGAAAACGTTATTGAATTATATGCAAGCATTAACGCAAGCGCAAGCCGCTATATGCGAAAAAATCACCCGGCAAATTATACACCGTGGAGCAATTCAGACGGAACAGAACACGGTTTTATTGTTTGGTACAGAGCATAACAGGCAGATCAGCGAACCGTGGCGCACTTCCCCGGCTGCCTTTCGGCGAAAGCCAGAATTTTAGAATATGGAGGATTTGAAAATGGAATATACAAAGAACGGTTTAAAAATCACTTTGGAAGAATTGCGCAGAATTCTTGAATATGCCGAAAACCGGGCACAGTATGGAAATATGGAAAGCTGCTTATATATCAGCGGAGGAGAAAAACCTACAATCAAGCAGTATTGCTGTTATGCCGAATGTGCCCCGATTAATCATACATATTTAGCAAAATAAGCACACTGGAGCCATTGCGGGCGGCACACAGCCGCCCTTTTTTGTTATTTCACAATCGCCGGAAATCCTGCCGCAATCAGCTTTGCTTTCAGCGCCTCCGCATTTG
>JAUNFZ010000086.1 GCA_030524785.1 Eubacteriales bacterium | reverse complement strand
AACTTTTACACCTATCCAGGATAGCAGGTATGGAATCTTGGATTACAATTGAGGGTTTTCATTTGGAAAAGCTTTTGAAGCTGGCCCCGTCCAATACGGAGCTGCTGACACAGAAGACGGTTTTAATTGCGAGCGTTTTATATTGGCATTTTTATCAGTTTTGGGGATGCTGAATGACATCTCATGCAGCGACCTTGACATAGCCGTACGGCTGAGAATATAATAAAGGCAAATAAATTTAGCCGAGCGGCATATATAGGAGAGATTATGAAAATAACAGACTCAAAATCATTAGGTCGGGCTATTAGGGAAAGAAGAAAAGAATTAAATTATACACAAGCATATTTGTCTGAATTTACGGGTCTCTCTGTGACTTTTATTTCTGATTTAGAACGTGGTAAACCGACGGCGGAGATTGAAAAGACAATCAGGCTCATAAATATTTTGGGATTGGATTTATCGGTTGAGAGACGAGGATAGTGTTATGAGAAGATTATCGGTTTACATTGAGATTAATGGTTCGAGTGAATATGATGGAAGGATTTGTTGACGCTCTAAATCAGGCAGAACGGGAACTGCGGGAACAAGGAATTGATCAGGTGGAACAGATCAGTAAGCAAATCATGGAAAAAGGTGGAATTAAGGTGGAAAAGAATGGAATTTAAGCTGATTTCCATAGCAAGCTTTATCGCTTTTTATGGCTGCTATTTTGTGAAAATGTTTCTTCAAAAAAGGCAGGGAATACGGACAGATCAAATCGGAAAGGACAAAACAGGGTTTATATTATTCGTGGAAGTTACAATGAAGATTGCGGCTATTCTTGTTTTTATAGCGGGACTTATCAGTATCTTTTTTGAGACGGGGCATAGCCCTGCTGCTGTTAGGATTTTGGGTGCGATACTGAGCGTTGCGGGAACGGTTATATTTATTACTGCGGTATGGACGATGCGGGATAGCTGGCGAGCGGGAGTTTCCAAAACCGATAAAACCAGGCTTGTGACAGACGGAATTTATCAAATCAGCCGTAACCCTGCTTTTCTGGGCTTCGACCTTTTGTATATTGGCACATTATTGATGTTTTTTAACTGGATTTTGTGTTTCTTAACAGTATTCGCGGTCATTATGTACCATTTGCAGATTGTCAATGTCGAGGAAGATTTTTTGCTTGTCACATTTGGAAACGAATATTTACAATATAAGAAAAAAGTGTGCCGTTATATTGGCAGACGAAAATAAACAGGATGCCGGGAGATAGACATGAAAGAAAATATTGCAGCAAAGTTGTCGGGAAAAGACGATAAATACGCCTGCGCTCTTGCCGACAAAATTATATCAGAAAGTCAGGAAACCGATAAGTGGTATGAATATTTTGATGAGTTTGCGTCTTTACTTAATCATCCAAAATCTTTTGTGAGAAATCGGGCGCTGTATATTCTGGCAGCAAATGCCCAGTGGGATGACAAAAACCGTTTTGACCTGATAATCTCCGATTTTCTTGCGCATATAACGGATGAAAAGCCAATCACAGCCAGACAGTGCATAAAGGCTCTTGCGCAGGTTGGCTTGGCAAAGCCGCAGTATATTCCGGTAATATTATCGCATTTGAGGAGTGCAGATTTATCGAAGTACAAGGAGAGTATGCGCCCGCTGATTGAAAAAGATATAGCTGAAACGGAAAAGATATTGAATGATAGCAAAACGGCAGTAGAGCCAAGTTACTGCCGAAAAGATATTGACATTTAGAATGAAAAAGAAAAATCGGGAGTTGAAGAAAAATGGAAGATAAACAGATATTGCTTGATAATATGGATAAAATTCATACGACCGAAATGGGAATTGACAGAATCAAAAGAAATCTAAAGATAGATACAACGGATGTTGTTGAATATTGCAAAAACAAGGTGTTGGATAAAAATTGTAAAATATATAAGCAGGGTAAAAATTGGTATTGCGAAGTCGATAATATCAAAATAACTATTAATTCATATAGTTATACAATTATCACGGCACACATTGTTAAGTAAAACGGAGTTTGTATTATGAAAGGATTTGAACGGAAAAATCAATTATTATCTCTTTGCGGATTAAATTGCGGGCTATGCCCTATGTTTTTAGGAAATTACTGTGGCGGCTGCGGTAATGGTAATCAATCGTGCAGGATTGCAAAATGCAGTCTTGAACATGGAAAAATGGAATATTGCTATGAGTGCAAACAATATCCATGTGAAAAATATCAACATATTGATGAATATGATTCTTTTATCACACATAGACGACAAAAGGCGGATTTAGAAAGAGCGCAGCGCATAGGTATTGAGCAATATAATCTTGAGCAGCAGGAAAAACTACAGATTCTTTCCCGTTTGCTTTCTAACTATAATGACGGCCGCAGAAAAAATTTCTTTTGTGTGGTAGTCAATTTATTAGAACTTTCCGAGTTACAGGAGGCGATAGAACAAATTCAATCCAATGATGAATTGTCTGCTTTGCCATTTGAGGCACAATGTTCATATGTGGCAGAGGTATTTCAAAAGATTGCCGACAGAAGACATATAAAATTGAAACTTATCAGGAAAAAGTAATAGCAGTCTGTTGCAGATGGCGTAAAAAGCTGCTGACAATAGCATCAATTCAAAATACGAAAAGGAGTGTTTTTATGAGTAAGAAAGTTTTAATTATCTCGTCCAGTCCCCGCAAAAAGGGCAACTCGGAAACGCTGGCGGCCGCCTTCGCGAAAGGCGCGCAGGAAGCTGGAAACCAGGTAGAGACCGTATATCTGCGGGAAAAACAGTATGGTTTCTGCAAAGGCTGCTTTGCCTGTCTGAAGCTGGGACACTGCGTCCTCAGGGACGATGCGGTGGAGATCGCCGCCAAAATGCACGACGCGGATGTGCTGGTGTTTGCTACGCCAGTTTATTATTACAGCGTTAGCGGGCAGCTAAAAACCATGCTGGACCGCGCCAATCCGCTGTATGGTACGGACTACGCTTTTACCAAAGTCTATCTGCTGGCAACGGCAGCAGAGGACGAGCCGGAAACCGTGGAGGGTACGGTGAAGGCCGTTCAGGGCTGGGTGGACTGCTTTGAGCGCTGCGAACTGGTTGATACCGTGTTTGCAGGCGGCGTGAATGAAGCCGGCGAGATTGCCGGACACCCTGCATTGGAAAGAGCTTATCAGGTCGGAAATGAAATCTGAGCAATGGAAATTGCATACTTATCCCGTCTGCAGGCCAAGCCGTCAGGCGGGATATTTTATCATAGGAAACTGCGTTTCCATGATAAAAAGGATGCGCACCTCGCGGAAAAGAAGTTAGCTGTAAACAGCACCGCTCGGGCGCGAAGGTGTGCGACAAGCGCACACTTTGTTTCTGCTTTAATCAATTTGTGACATGAAGGAGAAGATATATTTTTGAAATAAAAAGGATATGCAAAGAATACCAAATTACCCCTTGTAAACAAAACAATAAATTGTTATAATATGTGATGTAATGGGGAGAGTTACAGGTTTCGATAAAAGATCTGTAAATTGTTTGGTAATTCGGGAGATATAAATAATGAAGAAGGGAAAGTTTTTTTTGCCGCTGTTTTTGGCAGCGGTGATGTCTTTGACTACAATTCCGCTGCAAATCTACGCTGAAGAAGATGCGGATACAGAAGAAACAGAGTCTGTAACGGAGCATCCCGCAGCATACTACGATGAAATACAGTCCAATACGATTGAAGGGTGGCCCCAGGGAGAACCTGTAGATGCAGACGCAGCCATTATGATGGATGCAGACACAGGGGCGATTCTGTACGCCAAAAATATTGAAAAAAGAGAATATCCGGCCAGTATCACAAAGATCATGACAGTGCTTCTGGCTCTGGAAAACGGAAATCTGAGCGATGTTGTGACGTTTTCTGAAAATGCAGTTTACAGCATTGAATTTGGCAGTTCCCACCTTGGGCTGACGGAGGGGGAGCAGCTTACCCTGGAACAGTGCCTTTATGGGATCATGCTCGCCTCCGCGAACGAGATTTCCAATGCCGTGGCGGAGCACATCGGCGGAAGCATTGAACATTATGTGGAAATGATGAATGAGAAGGCGGCGGAGCTTGGCTGTACGAATACACATTTTGTCAATGTCCATGGTCTTCATGATGAGAATCACTATGTCTGCGCAAAGGATATGGCGATTATCATGCGGGAGGCGTTGAAAAATGAAAAGTTCCGTGAGATTATCAGCACAGTAGAGTATAGCTATCCCAAAACAAATAAGGTGGATGAAGAACGTTATTTTATGAATCATCACAAAATGCTTTATGAGGAAGGGATAGAATACGACGGGTGCATCGGGGGAAAAACAGGGTACACGGATGAAGCCGGAAATACGCTGGTGACTGCGGCCAAAAGAAATGGACAGACGCTGATTACAGTCACCTTAAAGTCGCCGGGACTTTATAATGCCTATGACGACACGAAAGTGCTGATGGATTATGGATTTGCCAGCTTCAGCGATGCTAATATTGATAATAAAATGTCGGAGGATGTGGAAATTACCGGCATTGAGGACGAGCAGGAGCTTGCAAAAATACGGCAGGCAGATATTTTAGAGGCGCCCTTTACTATGGTGGGAAGCACGAAAGTAACGCTGCCCTCAGGCTTAAGTACTGCGGATTTGAGCGCAAAAATGGATTTCGATGCAGGAAGCCTTACGTATTTCTATAAAGATCAGGCGTTGGGAAGCTGTTCTTTCCAGTACACTGGAGAATGGGAGCCGCTGACAGAGGCAGAGACAGCGGAAGACGCGGCGGCATCCGCATCTGAAACGGCGGCGGAGACAGCGGCTTTAACGGAAAATCAGGATCAGGATACGATTATGGCTGTGATAAAAAAGATTCCCTCAAAAGCGGCAGGAGGTGCGGTATATCTCTATGAGCAGATGGACACATTTATCAAGGAGCATACAGTGGCTGCTTCCATTGCAGGAGCAGTTCTGTTGCTGATCTTTGTCCCGCTGCTTCTGGTAGCGCTGAGCCGTCATCGGAAGTATCTGCAGCTTATGGCGCAGCGGGAGGAAGAAATGGAGGCCCGCCAGAGGCTTGAGGAAGAAATTGAGCAAAAATCTGCGGCTCAGGTGGAAGCAGAGCTGCGTGCCCGGGAGGCGGAAGAAAGACTGGAAGAAGAAAAGCGAAGAAGCAGCGTCCAGGACTCGGAGACAGAGGAAAACGATTATCTGGACGAAGAAGATGAAGGTGCGGATAAAGAAGAACATGCGGCAGAAGACGAATATACGGATGAAGATGAATATATAGAAGTGCCTGTGGACGACGAGGAGCCATTAGATGACGGAGAACCTCTGGACGATGAGGAACCGCTGGATGATGATGAGTCATTGGATGACGGAGAACCTTTAGACGATGGAGATCCGCTGGACGACGGGGAACTCCCCGGCGGGCCTGATAATGAAAAAAATAATGAAGAAAATATATTCTAAAGAAAGGGAGGAAAACACATATGAATTGGGTATCACCAATAAAGGATGAAGAAACACTGAAAAGATTTAAAGAAGCGCTGCGCGAGGTGGATGATAAGTACTATATTCTCTTTGAGATCGGTGTAGGTACAGGGATGCAGCTTCAGGAAATCCTGAAGTTTAAGAACAAGGATATCCGGGGAAAAGATAAAATTGAGGCTTCTATCGGAACGAAGAATGTGAAAAGAGTATTTACCATTCCAAAGGAATTGAAAGAAATTATCAATAATTATACCGAGGGAAAAGATCCGGAGGCTTATCTTATACAGGGACATGCCAGCTCTCCGGCGGCGCTGTCGAGGGAGCAGGCTTACCGTGTATTTAAGAGCGTGGGCAAGGAGATGGGCCTGAATTCTATCGGAGCACAGACCATGCGGAAAACTTTTGCCTGGAGATATTATAAGAGTACGAACGATATCTATTATCTGCAGAATCTTTTGAATCATGCGTCGCCTTCGATTACATACCGCTATATTGGTGAAAAGCCCAATGTAGAAGTTGTGTTAAAGAAAATGACGCCCGAGGAGAATGAGCGCAGCCGCTATCTTCTTTACAAGGACGGCAACGGGAAAAAGCGTATGCAGGCGATTGTAGACCTGTTCCATACGCTGGAGCTGGAGCTGGATAACCCCACAAATAACGACGCGTTTTACGGCAGAGTAGACTGTCTGCTGACAGAGGTGGAGCAGCTGGTGGAAAACTTTAAGAATACAAAATAACAAAAAAGAAATAAGAAAAGCAGGGCCGCTCTGTCTTCGGTTTATGAATCCGATGGCGGGGCGGCTTTATCGCTGTCTTTTTTCTTTTCATACTGATTTTGGATATCTGCGGCAATCGTTTCATTGACTAGCTTCAGAGTTTTTACACAAAAATATCCTCTGCCGTCCTCAGCTTTTTTCAGGCGGATTTTTCCTTTCAGATACCCGTGTCTGGGGCAGTGGGACAGGGAGAGATAATTTTTGCTCCCGCTGGGAAACCATGGGGTGACAGGAAGCGTATTTTCACCGCAGAGATAGCATTTTGCAGAGCGCACGGTGCGGTCATGCATGGCTTCAGATTTTGTGCGGAATTTTCTTGAAACGTATTTGGCGTAAGTTTCAAAAACGGTAAATATTTCTTCGTTCCGGCTGGAGGGAATCCGAAAATAGTCGATAGAAAAAAAGGGCAGCAGGCGGTCATCCTCCAGGCGCTGCATAACCGCAGCCGTATAGTAAGCGTCCGACAGGGCTTCATGGAAAGGAATGTCCTTCTTTATGCCCAGGAAATCCACTGCATACTCCAGAGTGCGCCGGGTTTTCCCATCTTCGAAGGTAAGACTGAAAATTTTCTGAATATCATAGTATTTCAGCGGAAAGGGAAAAAAATTAGGGATTTTATGGTGGCGGATATTTCGCTGAAGCTCCAGCAGATCAAGAGAGCCCCAGATACAGTAGTGAACATCGCTGCCGCACCAATTGTGAAATCTTTCTATGACTGCGGGAAAGGTATCTGCACTTCGCAGGCGAGCCTGGCTGATGTGAATGATTTCCCTTGTGTGCGAGTGAAGGCGGCGATAGACCGTGGGCTTGATATACTCGTGAAAACGGCCGATTTCCTTCTTTTCACTGTTCAGTTTTATGGCCCCTATTTCCAGAATTTCAAAGGGAATGTCGCGCTTCTCCCGCTGCTTTCCGTCAGGGCACTGATTCCATTCTAAATCAAATACGATATAATTCATGCACATATTATACACAGATAGAGGGTGCGTGTCAAAGTTCATTTTTGCCGCAGATATGGCGCGCGTTTTGCCGCAAATATGGCGTGCATTTTTTGGTGAATGTGTATAAAAAAAGCGCCTGGTTTCGTCAAAATGCTGTGTTTGAAAAAATACCGGTTTTTTCGTGGGCAGATGTGACAAGCCTTTTGAAAAAATTTTGGTTATTCGTGGCATGGCGTCTTTTTGAAAAAAGGAGTATACTTTTTTCAGAGCAAAAAAGAGTTTGCAGCTATTTTGATAAAAATCAGGAGGAAAGTAAAAATGGCAAGTTTATCGTTGGAGCACATTTACAAAAGATATCCGAACGGATTTGAAGCAGTAAAAGATTTCAATCTGGAGATTGAAGATAAAGAGTTTATCATTTTCGTAGGTCCGTCAGGATGCGGTAAATCTACAACGCTTCGTATGATCGCAGGTCTGGAGGAAATCTCTGAAGGTACGCTGAAGATCGGTGACAGAGTAGTAAATGACGTTGAGCCGAAGGACAGAGATATCGCGATGGTATTCCAGAACTACGCTCTGTATCCGCACATGACAGTATATGATAACATGGCATTCGGTCTGAAACTGAGAAAGGTTCCGAAGGAGCAGATTGACAAGATGGTAAAAGAAGCTGCAAAGATTCTTGACCTTGACAAATTGCTGGATCGTAAACCGAAGGCTCTGTCCGGCGGTCAGAGACAGCGTGTTGCTATGGGACGTGCAATTGTGCGTGATCCGAAGGTATTCCTTATGGACGAGCCGCTGTCAAACCTGGATGCAAAGCTTCGTGTTCAGATGCGTAT
>JAUNFZ010000015.1 GCA_030524785.1 Eubacteriales bacterium | reverse complement strand
TAGGCTGGAGTAACCGTTGCCAACAGTGTTTTATTCTCCCCGCGCTTCAGGGAAAGCTCTGTATCAGTAAGCTCTATATTTGTGGCATAATAATTAACTGTACCGCCATTTTTTTTCAAACCATGTATCGTACCGCCAGCCACATTTACCTCGCCGCTATTGCAGATCAGGGACGATACGTCACCGCTCATAATATTTACCATACCGCTGTCATAGCAAAACAGTCCCACCACTCTACTGCTCGTAATACTTACCGTGCCGCCGTAGCAGTACAGACCACCCAAGAGACTATTGCCCGTAATACTTGCTGTGCCACTGCCAGAACAAGACAGAATATCCACGCTACCGTACGAAATACTTACCGTGCCGCTGCTGCAGTTCACTCTATTCACCACGCTGCCGCTTTTGATATTCAGTGTGCCGCCGTTTACATATAGTATCTCGTTCCCATTCCTTAGGTTTTGCACGTTAACAGTACCGCTGTTAATTTCTATATCCCCCGTAGAGTGGCCATTTCCATCCAAAGTCAATGTTTTGTTGACATTTATGGAGATAGCCTCCGTGATATCCTGCAGCAACTCAATCGTCGCCCCGTCTCCTGCCGCGTCAAAGGCCTTTTCCAGCGTTGCATACGTTCTTGCTGCTCCATTATATATTACCCGGGCAACGCCTTCTTGGAAGACTGCGGTAAGCTCAGTATCTTCCTGAATATGAAACTTATAGGTGGATTCGTCGCTGACAAACGCGCCATCCTTACCCTTCCATCCCACAAAGCAGGATCCTTCCTCTGCTGTGGCCTTCACTGTCACCAAAGTATCTTTTTGATAATAATCCTCATAAGCAGGCTTTGTTTCGATACTGACCGTACCCTCCCCTTGCTTCGCAACCGAAAGCTTTACGCCATCCGATACCGTTACTGTACAGATATCTTCTCTGCTGCCGGGTTTTCCAGAACTGTCCATCGTCGGCACGGAGGCGGTAATTTCAGCGGTTCCGTTGCTTACCGCCGTGATCTTCCCGGAGGTGTCCACCTTTACTACATTTGTATCACTGCTTTCCCATTTGATCGGTGGGGTTCCGAGGCAGCCATTGGGGTCCTTGTAGTCTGTCTGAACATCTACCGACAGTGTTTTTGTGTCCCCGCGGATCATGGAAACCGCTGTATTGGTAAGCCATATACGTATCGCATAATAATTAACTGTACCGCCATCTCCTCTCAAACTATCTATCGTACCGCTGGCCACATTTGCCGTACCGCCCCAGCAGTCCAAGTTAGTCACTGTGCCGCCCATAATATTTACTGTGCCACTATGGAGCATCAGACACCCCACGGAGCCGCTCCAAATGTTTACCGTATCGCCCCGGAAGTTTAGGTCAGTCACTGTGCCGCCCCTAATGTTTACCGTGCCGCCCTGGCAGTCCAGGTCAGTCACTATGCCGCCCATAATATTTGCCGTGCCGCCGTTTACATCCAGTACCCCATTTACTAAATTTTGCACGTTAACGGTACCGCTGTTAATTTCTATAATCCCCGTAGAGCAGCCATTTCCATCCAAAGTCAATGTTTTGTTGACATTTATGGAGATAGTATCCGTGATATTCTCCAGCAATTTAACCGTCGCCCCATCCGGCGCAGAATCAATCGCCGCCTGCAGACTGCTTGCATAGGAGTGGGATCCATCTGCCGATATTATTTCTGCAACATCTCCTACCCGCAGTGTTTTTGCTTTCTTCTCTGCGGTCTGCATCAAAAACCCTTCCAGCCGGGTGGTGTCCAAAAGCGCCCTTTCTTCCTCCGTAAGCCCCTCCAGCATACTCCGGATCTCCTGGACTTTTGCATACACCGCTTCCTTTTCCTCCGCGCTCAGGTTCTCCATTTCTTCCGCCCCTGGCAGGCTGTAGATCAGCTCCTGGATATCCTCCAGGGTGGGGCTTATACCCTCGCTCTGCGCACCGCTCTCCTGTGTCGCTGTTTCTTCCTCTGTCTCTTCTGTTTCCCCGCTTGCTTCCGTCCCCTCTGTTTCGTTTGTCTCCTCTGTTTCTTCAGACTCCTCCACTTCCTCCGAGGGCGGCTCCTGGAAATCTGTCTCAGACTCTGAGCTCTCCGTGGTTTCTTCTTCTGATTCCACGGAAACCTCCTCCGTCACAGGCTCTGTTTCGGACTGTTCTTCACTCTCCCAATCAGACTGTCCTTCTGCGCTTTCCACGGTTTCTGTGATTTCCGGGGTTTCCGAAAAAGCGGCTGTCCCTTTTCCCGTACAATTCGCCGGATCGTTTATACATACCATGCAGGTTTCATCCGTTCCCGCCTCAAGGCAGTACTGTGTACAACTGCAGGCCATCTGGCTTTCGCCCTCTGCTGAAAAACTGCCTGCCGGCAGCAGGGAAAGGCACAGGCTGACGCTTAAAATCCAGGGTAAGAGTCTTCGTTTCATAAGTTTTATTCCTCCGTTCTATGGCTGACAACACAAAAAGCGCCGCAGGATATCTCCCGCGACGCCAATCTTTTTAAAAAAGGACAGACTTATCCCTGCTTACTTGCTTACTTGCTTGCTTGCTTGCTTGCTTGCTTAAGAATAATTTCCCGCATAGTCTCTGTCAAGTCCCTTCCACGCATTTTCTACTGTTTTTATTATACTATCGGAAATGAAATTTCTCAATACATTTTTTCCAATAGCTGCAAAGGCTGCACAAGGTAAAAATGGCCGCCGGATGATCCGGCAGCCGCTTTTTGTCTGTGATATATGTATTATAATTTCTTCAGTGCAAGTGCATATTCCTGCTGATACCTGTTTTCATAGGCAGGATATTTCTTAATGCGGTATTTGTAAAGCTTCGTCAAAAACTGCTTATCCGTGGTAGTCGACGTGATCTTGCAGGCTTTTACTGCACTTACCGCCGAGGACTGTCCGTGCTGGATGGAGTAGCTGTAAACTGCTCCTTTTACCACGTCTGAGCGTGTGCCCAGGTTGATGCCCGCCCTGGCCAGAGTCGTCTCTACCGGATCGTAATAGTTCACCTTTGCAAAGGTATCCTGAAGTGCTGCAAAGGCTTTCTTATCCCGCTTGTAGATGGTATGCCATGCTGTATAAAATTTGGAATTGCTCTTTAATTTTGCCCCGCTTGTATAGCCGGCGTAGGTTTTAAATTCCTTGCAGAGTTTCGCATTTTTTCCGTAGGCGTATTTCACAAAATTCAGCAGAGAATAGCGATAGTCAAACTGGTAGGCGCCGCAGGCATTTCCATTGTCCCCTCCCGTCTGGTTGTAAGCTGCCGATCCGGATTCAAAAGTCAGGAAAAACAGCATATTCGCGGAAGGCGCCGAAGAATCCGTTGCGAGCGTACAAACGCCGTTGGCGGCAATCACATACTTTCTTCCCTTATAGGTAACGGTCTTGTTTTTCTGCATAACGCCGGTGCTCGTATCAAAATAATAGAGCTTTCCGCCGATGCTGTAGATGCCGGTAACGCGTGCTCCTGTGCCCTTTGCACAGTAATATTTTTTACCGCTTACCGTCACCCAGCCGGTTTTCATTTCATTTTTAAAATAGTACCATTTGTTATTGCGCTTCTGCCATCCTGTGAGGCGAACGCCGTTCTTATCAAAGCAATAGGATTTTCCATTGCTCTTAAACTTGTAGATACAGTCCGTCAGAGCCAGCCCGGTAGTTGACATAAAATAGTAGCGCTTGCCCTTGATCGTCTGCCAACCGGTTTTGTTTAATCCACTGCTCGTAAAGTAACGATAACCATCTTTCATTTTCTGAAGGCCTGTTACCCGATACCCCTTACTGTTTACATAATATTTTCCTTTCAGGGGTACTCTGACCCACTGATTTTTCAAAAGTTTTCCGGCGGCAGTATACCAGTAGTATTTGCTGCCAATCTTCTGCCAGCCTGCTTTAAAGTTCTTTACCCATTTGCCGTCGTCCCGGACAAACACTTTTTTTGTAACGCCGTTGACCTTCTTGGACACCCATTTATTTCGGTCCATCAGGCCGCTGGAATTAAGGTGCTTGTCATTTACCCAGGCGTTTTTTACAAGCTTGCCGTTTTTGTAGCATTTATAGTTCCCGTTTCCAACAGATTTCCAGGTATAGGTTGCCGCTTTCGCGCTGATCGGCACGCATACCGCAAAAACGAGAAGCATCATAGCTAAAACTACAATTACCTTTGATTTTTTCATGTTCATTCTCCCCCTAACTAAACCAGTGATCGCCAATTTTCAGTCTTCCGTATCCTGTGTTAAAATAATAGTATCCTTTCAGCTTGGAACCGTCAGTCAGCACTTCCGTCGCCGCCTTTTTACAATTTGCGTATGACGTTTTTTCCCAGCCGTAAAGCGTTCCGCCATAATAAGCCCTGTTGAAATAGCTACTGTATATCGCAGCAAACTGTCCGCTCTGGAAAATAACGCCCTTCAGCGTATTCGGAAATTTTGAACTCTTGACCCGATTGATTACTACGCTTGCCACAGCCACCATGCCCCTGTAGGACTGGTTGCCTGCTTCTCCAAAGGTAATGGATGCCAAAAGCTTTACATCCGCCGCGGAAGGTTTGTTCTTCGGGTTCTTGTTTCCCTTGGTGATTTTCCCTGAAGCGTCCACGTAGCTGCCGTCGACCCATTTATTCGTGGCCATGACGCCGTTCTTGTCGTAATAGTTTTTATTATACCACTGATTTTTTACTTTGCCGCTCTTTTTCAGGCAGCAATACGTCTTTCCGCCTACCGTAAATTTTCCGTATTTTGCTTTGCCGTCCTGGCCATAGTAATAATTTCCGACCCATTTATTTGTGACCATGGCGCCGTCCGGGCCATAATAGTAATCTCCGATTTTCTTTTTTACGGCTTTTCCGGTTTTCTTGTCGCAATAGTATACTTTTCCATTCAGCTTGATCCTGCCGGTTTTCAATTTTCCGTCAGCGCCAAAATAGTATGTATATTTCCCGCATTTCTTCCAGCAATTGCTTACCATGGCGCCGTTTGCCCCATAATAATAATTGCCCATTTTTTTGTTCTGCAGCCTTCCGGTAGACTTCTTGCTGTAGTAATAATTCTTACCTACCTTAAATCTTCCGGATTTCATGTAACCTTTTGAATCAAAATAGTACCATTTTTTGCCTATCTGTTTCCAGGAAGACTTGACATAGGTCTTGGTTTTCGCAACCTGATATTTCCATCTGCCTCCCGACGCCTTTTTCCAGCCCGCCTGCGCGGTGCCTGAACATACAAAAAGCAAGACAAATACCAGCGTAAGGAAAACCGCGATACGCCTCTTTTTCATAACTAAATATTTCGTCCCTCTCTCAATTTTGTTACAAAAGTTACAAAATCATTAAATATTTGTTTTATCATATCATTTAAATCTCATTTTGTCAACTTTATACATGAAAATGCGCCTTGGCGCAATGCCCAGGCACATTTTTAACGCTTTAGATTTTTGTCTTATATGATAATACAGATAAAACCTCCTGCGCTTTCATTTACAATCCTCTGCATAATGTCCTGAAGCTTCTGACGGCTTTCCTCGGTAATCTGAGAAAGTTTTCCGCGTATGCCGTCCTCTGTCATCTGCTCAATTGATTTTCCGAAAATGTTTGTATCCCAGATACCTTCCCCGGATTGAGCCGAATTTTTTATATAGGCAATCAGATCCTCTGCCTGCTGTTCGCTGCCTACAATCGGTGATATCTCCGTCTCAATCTCTGCCCTGATCAAATGTATGGACGGGCTGACGGCCTTTAATTTTACGCCGAACTTTCCGCCCTGGCGTATTACTACCGGTTCCTCCATGCGTATTTCTTCCTGGTTCGGTGTAATAACGCCATATCCGGTGCTGCGGACTGCTTCCAGCGCATCCTGTGCCTTTTCATATTCCGTTTTCTGTGCAGACAGCTCCCGGACCATGGAAATAAGCTGATATTCTCCACTTATTTCAACGCCGGCCAGATCGCTTAGCATCCGATAATACCAGGCGTCGTCCACATCTATTCTGATACGTGCCGTATCATTATCCGCTTCATCATTTTTCTCCAGCACGGCTTTATCCACAAACTCCAAATTTCGGATACGCGAAATCCCCTCTGCCTCTAATTGTTCTGCGGAAATTTCTGTTTCCATCAGCTCTTTTGCGATATTTACAAGCCCTTCCTTTACCGCATGGTCTGCCGGAAGTGTTTCCACCCATTTGGGTATGTACAATTCTAATCTTGCCAGATTCAAAAAAATACCCCCTTACCTGTACTGTTCCAGTATATGTAAGAGAGTATTCTGATATGATTCATTTTTTCTATTTCATTCCGGACGATATTATTTTCCTTAATATGTACCTTTTATTTCTCCACAATCTCAAGTACGTCCATAGGACATGCTTTTACGCAGAGACCGCAGGCAATACATTTGGAAGCATTTGGCTTCTCCTCAACTTTTACCATCAGCCCGAAAGGACATGCCTCCACACATTTGCCGCAGCCCGTACAGAGTTTTTTATTGATCATGTACACGCCCTTTGCATTCTGTGTGATGGCTCCAGCTTCGCACGCCTGCGCGCATTTGCCGCACTGGGGACAGGCCATGGGCTTTACAACGCCCTTCTTCTCAACAATCTTAAGACATGCCTTGTCCGGATCAAATTCCTTATAATAAGCCATGGAACAGGCGCGCACGCACTCCAGACACGCCATACATTTTGAATCCTTTTTTACTGCCAGTTTTTTCATTTCACTTTCCTCCGTCTGTTTTCATCCTTTGTTAAGGTATTAACTATCATACCATTTTCCCTGCCTTTATGCAACCAGTTTTCCCGCGTTTCAGAGAAGCCGTTTCAAAGATGTTTCAAAGTCGCTTCAAAGAAGAATCGCTACACGGAGGGTACATAAAATGAGCCGCCTGCCGGTGTTGTCCGGCTGACAGCTCATCATACTTTTGACTGCAAGATTAAAATTTTTTCGTGTATTATGCTTCTGTAAACAGGGGCGTCGAGTAATAACGGTCGCCGGAATCCGGCAGCAGTGCAACAATTGTTTTACCTTTATTTTCAGGACGCTTGGCAAGGAGAATCGCGGCGTGAAGGGCGGCTCCGGAGGAAATTCCTGTCAGTACACCCTCTGTCTTTCCAAGCTTCTTTGCCGCTTCAAAGGCGTCGCCGTTCTCAACTTTTATGATCTCGTCATAAATGGAAGTATTCAGTACCTCGGGCACAAAACCGGCGCCGATTCCCTGAATTTTGTGGGGGCCGCTCTTTCCTTCGGAAAGTACCGGGGAAGAAGCCGGCTCCACGGCCACAATCTTTACCTCAGGCTTCTGGCTCTTTAAGTATTCGCCTACGCCGGTGACGGTTCCGCCGGTGCCCACGCCTGCCACAAAAATATCAACCTCTCCATCCGTATCGTTCCAGATTTCGGGTCCCGTAGTCTTGCGGTGTATTTCCGGGTTTGCCGGATTGACAAACTGTCCGGGGATAAAGCTGTTTTCAATCTGCCCTGCCAGTTCTTCTGCTTTGGCAATAGCTCCTTTCATTCCCTTGGTGCCGTCTGTCAAAACAATTTCAGCGCCGTAAGCCTTTAAAATATTTCTTCTCTCCACGCTCATCGTCTCCGGCATGGTTAAAATAATGCGATACCCTTTGACCGCAGCTATGGCTGCCAGGCCGATGCCCGTGTTGCCGGAGGTCGGCTCAATGATCGTTGCTCCCGGCTTCAGCTTTCCTTCTTTTTCCGCCGTCTCGATCATGGATTTTGCCACACGGTCTTTCACGCTGCCCGCGGGATTAAAGTATTCCAGCTTTACAAGAAGCCTGGCTTCCAGACCAAGTTCTTTTTTAAGATTCACCGCTTCCATCAGCGGAGTGTTTCCTATGCGCTCTAGTATTCCCTGATAAATGTTGCTCATAACGACCATCCTTCCTTTTTCATATATTTCCTACTTGTTTAGTAGATTATTATAATGACAGTTTAGCACAATTTTCCTGAATGTCAATAGGAAGTTGAAAAATATTATTTTTCTCCTCTTACATGCACCAGAATAATTTCTCCCAGATAGGCCGGATTTACCACATGCTGGTGCACCGTATCCGTCAGATCTCCGTCATACAGAAAGTGCAGATGGCCGCTTAACACCTCCCGTACCGGGCTGTCTTTCGCGTAAACGAGATCCAGAAACGCCTGCGTATTTTCATTTGGCTCATAATATGTATCTTCTCCCCAGATCAGCGCCCGATCCTGCCAGACTTCCTTTGATTTTTGATTCAGTTCGTCGTCTAAACGCGATTCAAGCGGTACATGCAGCATCAAAATTACCGGCTTCCCCTGGGAGAACAAAGATTTAATTTCATTCAGGGCCTTTTGGGAGATCTGGCTGGTATTATTATTCACTCCCACAATCAGAAATTCCCCCATATCCATAGAATAGACGCGTTTGTTTTCATCAATTTCTGCATGGAGCGCTTTTGCCTCATCTTTTTCCATCGTACCGTACCATACGCCGTAATCATGATCGGCGCGCACATACATCCAAGGAGTCTGTATGTTTTTAAGGCCTTGCTTCAGACATTCTATCGTGGCGTTTGACGCAAAATCTATCATGTCGCCGCCCATTAAAATGGCGTCCGCATGAAATGAATCGAGCTGGCGGGCCATATCTGCCCAAAGGCTGGCGGACGCAGTTCCGTCGCTGTCTGCAAAGAGGCCGCTTCTCTGGGAAACGGTTTCCCTGGACTCCTCCTCCACCTCGTCGCTTTCGACAACAATATGCATATCCGCCAGAAAGATCAGATCATATTCCCCTGTAATTCCTGGTATGTTCACCGTATGCTCCGCCACTGTCAGTTGTTTTGATGCATGATCTAGCACGACTTTCAGTGCGGCTGTCGCCAATAAACACAGCATAGCGGCGGCTGCAGCTATTTTTATCCATATTTTTTTCTTTTGTCCGTTCACTTTTTCTGGCACCTCATAGTATTAAAATTGCCGCCAGCTCCGGCTTGCGGAATCTGACGGCAGCAATTCCTATAACTGCGGCAGCATCAGGGTTGCGATGCTGAAATATACTAAAATAGAACATGTATCTACCAGCGTTGAAATGATCGGCGCTGAAACAATGGCCGGGTCGATATTGATCTTTGTCGCCAGCAGCGGCAGAACACAGCCGATCAGCTTAGAGATCATAATCGTCACCACCAGAGAGCATCCGACAATCACCGCCAGCATCGGATCGTGATACATGATTAAAATGCGGATTCCGTTGGCAACCGCCAGCAAAATTCCCACCAAAATGGATACCCGAAATTCCTTAAACATTGCCCGGAAAATATCTGAAAAATGAATTTCATCCAGGGCAATACCGCGGATAATCAATGCAGAACTCTGAGAGCCGCAGTTTCCTCCGGTTCCCGTAAGCATTGGAATAAAAGATACCAAAAGAGGCACCGCCGCAAAGGCATTTTCGTAGTGAGTAATCAGTATCCCCGTAACCGTGGAGGAAAGCATCAGAAACAGCAGCCACAGAATACGGTTTTTTACATGCTGAAACACGGAAGTATCAAAATACGACTTTTCACTGGGATTTACGGCCGCCATCTTACTGATATCTTCCGTTGCCTCGTCCACCATAACGTCCATGGCGTCGTCTACTGTCACAATACCCACCATCAGATTATCCGCATCCACCACGGGCAAAGCCAGCAGATCGTATTTTCGGAACAGGCGGACCACTTCTTCCTGATCGGTATGGGTCGTCACAAACTTGATATCTGTTTCCATGATGTCTTCCATGGGCGTATCGTCGTCCATGGTCAGCAGATCTTTCGCCGTCACAATGCCGACCAGCCTGCGGTGTTCCAAAATATAGCAGGTATAAATCGTTTCCTTGTGAATCCCTACCCGTTTAATATGCGTCAGCGCCTGGGCTACCGTCGTATGCTTGCGCAGATCCACATATTCCGTCGTCATGATGCTGCCTGCGCTGTCGTCCGGGTAATTCAGCAGTATATTAATTTTGTTTCTCTTTTCCCTGTCCACCGCTTCCAGAATACGCGTGACAAGGTTTGCCGGAAGATCCTCCAGAAGATCGACGGTATCGTCCATAAACAATTCGTCCAGAATGACCTTCAGCTCTTTTTCTGTAAACATTTCCACCAGATTGGTCTGCTGGCTGCCGTCCATATTTGCAAATACGTCGGCCGCCTTATCCTTTGGAATCAGGCGAAATGCGAGAACCAGCTCTTTATCCTCCAATTCCGACAGCAGTGCCGCAATGTCCACAGCGTTCATTACATTCAGAATACTCCGCACAGCTTTGAATTCCCTCGCCTGCAGAAGTTCCTGAAAAATATCTCTGTCCATAATTATGCTCCCTTCTCTCTATGAAATTACACGTTCGATCATCAGAAGGGTAACTGCCGCCTGCATCCATTGCGCTCACCTGCCTTTCCTCTTTGGATTTTTGTTTTGTTCTATTATTTAATTCTGTCCGGGAAGCCCACCCTGCGCTGTACTTTCCTGAGCGTCTTATTGGCAAACCAGGAAGCCTTCTCGGCGTTATTTTTAATCACACTGTCGATATATGCCTTATCCTTCTCAAGCCGGGCAAATTCGCTTTGGAGAGGCTTAAGCTGGGAAACCACCGCTTCGCCCACCGCCATCTTCAGCTCGCCGTAGCCTTTTCCGTCAAAGTCCCGCTCTACTTCGGCAGGGGTATCGTCTGTGCATGCACAATAAATATCAATCAGATTTTTTACACCCGGCTGCTCGTCGCGATAGCGCACACAGCCCTCTGAATCCGTAACCGCCCGCTTGCATTTTCTGAGAATGGTATCCGGATCATCCATCAAATAAATGCTTCCGTTCGGATTTTCGTCCGATTTCGACATCTTTTTTTCCGGATTCTGCAGACTCATGATTTTTGCGCCTGCTTTGCCGATATAGGGTTCCGGTATGGTAAAGGTATCCCCATAAATACTGTTGAAACGCTGTGCAATATCTCTGGTAATTTCAAGATGCTGCTTCTGATCAATGCCAACGGGCACCACATCCGCCTGAAACAGCAAAATGTCCGCCGCCATCAGCACCGGGTACGTAAACAGCCCAGCATTGATATTATCCGCGTGTTTTGCCGCTTTATCCTTAAACTGGGTCATACGGTTCAGCTCGCCCATATAAGTATAGCAGTTTAAAATCCATGCAAGCTCCGCATGGCCGGAAACATGGGACTGATAATAAATGCAGTTTTTCTCCGGATCCAGTCCTGCCGCGATATACAGTGTCAGAAGTGCCCGGGCGCGCTTGCGCAGCGTTGCCGGATCCTGGCGGATGGTAATGGAATGTTCGTCTACCACACAGTAGAAACACTCATATTCATCGCTCAGACTCACCCAGTTTTTCAGCGCTCCGAGATAATTTCCAAGGGTCAGGTTTCCCGTCGCCTGCATCCCGCTGAACAGCACTTTTTTATCGTTTATCATATTATGTCACCTTCCTGTCTATCAAACGCCGAAAAGCCCGTTCCACTTGAAAATGCCTTCTTCCCGTGCCCGCAGCGCAACTATAGTAAGTTTAGCACTCCGGCAGATGAAAGTCAATTCCATTCACTTATCATATCCCGCAATCAGCGTTTTCGAAGATGCCATTTTCCGATTTATCCTGCGGATTTTTGCGGACAGGGGCTTTTTTCGCAGATAGACGTTTTTCACGTAGTCAAAGCATACGTCCTCGCCATATTTGTCAAGGATTCGCAGCAGATGCTCAAGCTCCTGCTGCGTTTTCGGATGTATCATATAATGTGATTTGCCTTTCAGAAAATATTCCAGGGGATGATGCTGTGTATAAGTTCCCTTGTTATATACCTTGGAAGCGGCAATGCGGTCCGCCAGCATTTCTGCCACGTATTTTCTGGGCATACGCATACCTTCCATATTATGTCCGTTCTCCAGGCCGTAATCAATCCAGTACTCAAAGTGGTGCTTATTCCTGCCTTTGTGATGGAGCCACGCCGCAGAATATCCTTTTGCCTCCCGCTCCGCATTGTTCGGGCTTCTCGTACCCTGGTAATATTTTGCGCCTACCAGAAATTCGCAGGGCATGTATTTTGACATGTCGTGAAGCAGTCCCTGCCGATATAAACCGATTTTAAAGCAGTGCTTCATAACAAGCAGTTTGTGTTCTGTAATCGTATGAAAATGTCCGATGGGGTTCATTGCTGTTTTTCTTCCTTCTTTCCAATTAAAACTGTTACGGTCCGTCCGGGAAACGTATGAATCCTTTCATCTTCCGGGAGCGCTTCTTCCACGGGCAGAAAAGACTCCTCCCTGGAAGTGTCCGCCGCCATGTACCACCTCATTTTGTTTGGAAGCTTTGGAAGGGCAAGTTCCTGGGCAAGCGGATGAAAATTGTACGCCACATATAAAAAGACGTCCTCGCCGCTGTAGTATCCGCAGTACATCATGCCGAGCTGGCGGCTGTTGTACTCAAATCTGCTGTACCAGGCATGGCTGCTGTGATAGGACAGATCGGGGTATCCGCAGGATCTGTAGTCTGCCATCTGCAGTTCCCGGGGCATGTGAAGGATTTTATATTTTTTTCGAAAAGCCACGGCCTGCTTCACAAACTCTGTCAACCAGGCGTTTTTTTGGCAAAGGCTCCAGTCCACCCAGGAGGTTTTATTGTCAAGACAATAGGGATTGTTATTTCCTCCCTGGGAGTTTCCAAATTCATCCCCTGCCAGAAACATGGGCGTTCCCTGGGAAAGCGTCATCAGCAGAAATGCATTTTTTATCTGCCGTTTGCGAAGGGAAAGAACAGCTTTTTTTCTCGTTGGCCCCTCCGCCCCGCAGTTCCAGCTGAAATTGTAGGCGGCGCCGTCCCTGTTCATCTCACCGTTTTCTTCGTTATGTTTATTGTCATAGCTGACAAGATCCTGCAGGGTGAATCCGTCGTGGTTTGTAATATAATTTATAATGCCAAATCCGTCGCTGTTTCTCCTGGAGCGAAACGCAAACTGCTCCAGAATCCCCTCATCGCCCTTTAAGATGCGGCGCATATCCACAAGAAATCCGTCGCTGCACTCGGCAAATGTCCGATATGCCGTCTGCTCCTTTGCACCGCGTTTTTCCTGCCATCCGGGAAGGCTGCCAACCAGAAGCTTCGTATCCATAAGAATTGGATCGTGTGCCAGAAGCGGTCCGATATCTTCTCTGCCCATAAGGTGGAAACCGTCCACATGATACTCTCTCACCCAAAAGCTCAGGCAGTCCAGTATCTCCCGCAGAGGCGTATCCTGTGTAAAAAACATTTCCAGCAGCACTTCGATGCCATTTTTATGCATGGCCTTTACCATGTCTTTAAATTCTATCACCGGATTTGCTCCCGCCGAATAGCGCGCCTTTGGTGCAAAATAGTATCCTGCCCCATAGCCCCAGCAGTTTGGTTTTTCTTTTTTTGATGTGTCCTCAGGATAGCGTTTTTCCTCAGGGGATGACTCCGGCTGTGTCTTAAGCTCATAGATTGGCATCAGCTTCACCTGATTTACCCCTAACTCCTTCAGATATGGTATTTTCTCCTGAAGCCCCAGAAAGGTTCCTTTATGGCGTACGCCGGATTTTGCGTGCTTTGTAAAATTTCGCACATGAAGATGATACATCACGCCTTCCTCGTAGGGAATCCGGGGCCGCTTGTCTTCCTGCCAGTCGTAGGATTCAAAAGCCAGGCCGCAGTAAACGTTTTCCTCATTTCTTTCTTCGGCTTCTTCGGATCCACCAGACGCCGTATCGCAGATGAAAGCGGCATAAGGGTCGCACACAATGCGCCCGCCTATTTTGAAGCAATATACTGTCCGTCTCCAGGGCAGTCCGATCACTTTTACAGAGCGAAGTCTGCCCACAGACGCCTCCTCACAAAAATCTGTTTCCTGGAGGAGCCGACGGCTTTTTTTATCATAAAGAAGCAGTGAAGCTTCCTGGCCGGCAGGCACAGAAACGGTAAAACGAACGCCGTCTTTTTCTTTTATAGCTCCGGGTACGCAGAAAAGTGCCGCACTCCTGTCTATGTCCCAAGTCTTCTGATTTGTACGCAACATTTTTCTATCCTTTCCTCGCGTGATATCTGTCGTGTGCCATTTCATATTATGTTTTCAGTATAACATATATTTTTTCATAATTGTATAAGAGAATTAGAAATCTTCTTGCATTTGGCGGCAGATTTTGTTAAAGTGTTCATATCCATATATCATATTGCAAAGCGAGGTAATTATTATGAGCGAACATGAACATGACGGCGTTTGCAGCGGCAACTGCTGCACCTGCGGCGACGACTGCGACCACGCAACCGTCACCCTGACGCTTGATAACGGCGAAGTATTGGAATGTGCTATTTTAACCATTTTCCCGGTGGGCGAACAGCAATACATCGCTCTGCTTCCGCTGAACGAGCAGGGTGAGAACGAGGACGGCGAAGTCTTTCTGTACCGTTTTAAAGAGGAAAACGGAAATCCGATGCTGGAAAACATTGAGGATGACGATGAATACGAAGCGGTTGCCGATGCCTTTGACGAAATGCTGGACGAGCAGGAATTTGAGGAAATGGACGGCGAAGACGAAGAATAGTCTTTTGCCGCCCGCAGGCAAACATCAGGCATTGGCGCTGCCCACAGGCAGCAGAAACGGCGAGGGCTTAAGGCTCTTGCCGTATTTTTCTTTCAGGCTGCAGATATACAGCTGCCGGGAGGCTCTTGTCAGTCCCACGTAAAACATTCTGCGTTCTTCCTCAATGTCGCTTTGCAGCAGCGCCTTTTTATGGGGAATAATTTCCTCGTTTACATCGATTAAAAATACGATCGGAAATTCCAAGCCCTTTGCGCTGTGAAAGGTAGTAAGCGTAACGGCATTTTCTTTTTTCTTTTCATTTCTCTGCTGTTCGGCCAGCATCTGCGTGTATTTCTCGATATATGCAAACCATTCCTCATGCGTTTGTTTATTTTTTGCGCTTTCCGCCAGCCGGTCCAGCACCTCGTAAAGATCGTCCTCCCTGATATTGCGGTACTGGGCGTATTCTTTCAGATACAGCTCATACCCTATCCCATGACGGATATAGTGGATTGCCGTATAGGGATCCATCCCGGCCAATTGTTTCAGATCGCGTTCCAGCTTGTCGATTTTTTGCACCACCCAGTATTTTTCCTCATAGTACATCCGCAGCCGTTCAAAGGAAACTTCCGCTTCGTCAAGGCACTCCCTTCCAATATAACGTTTGGGACGGTTGATAATCTGAAGAATATCCTGACGCCTGCGGCTTCCCATGGCCACTTTAAGATAAAGAATGATATGCTTTGAAATCCAGTGTTCAAACAGATTTGGAAGCGCGTCCCTCATACAGAAAGGAATGTTATATTCCATCAGCTTCTGGGCCGGCATCCCGGCGTCTGTATTGCTGCGGTACAAAATGGCAATATCCTCATACTGTCCGCCTTTTTGTACATGTTCCTGTATGCGGTGGATGATCCACAGGCTTTCTTCCGCCTGATTTCTGAAAAGGAGCTTTTCTACCGGGCTTCCATCTGCCTTGACTTTATGTATATCCTTGGGAAAGCGCACCGCATTTCTCCCAATGACCCTCGCCGCGACATCCATAATATTTCCCGGACACCTGAAATTCAGATCCAGTGTAATCTGCTCTGCATCTTTAAATTCCTTCGGAAAATTCAGCATTAACTCCGGCTTTGCGCCGCGAAAACGGTAAATCGACTGGTCGTCGTCCCCCACAACAAACAGATTGTTGCGGGGCGCTGCCAAAAGCTTTATAATTTCATACTGCAATTTGTTGATGTCCTGAAACTCATCAATTAAAATGTACTGAAATCTTTGGCGCAGGGCGCTCAAAATATCCGCCCGCTGGCTTAACAGCTCCCATGTGCAGACCATCAGGTCGTCATAGTCCAGCAGACGCGCTTCCTCCATCCGTTTCTGGTAATTTCTATAAATCTCCCTGAATACCTCCTCGGGCACAGAGGCGGCATAATAGTGCTCCAGGGGAATCTGTTCATTTTTTACAACGCTGATCTCCCGGGCCGTATCATGCAAAAACTCTGCTTCATCCTCTATCTCCAGCTCCATAGGAGAAATTGTCTGACGCAGTATCTGGTATTTTACATCCTCTCCCGCAATATTGTCTGCGCTCAGATGATATGCCTGTTTTAAGATTTCATAAAATACGGAGTGAAATGTCCCGAAACGGACCTGAGTATAATGCGCCCCGGAAAGGGCGAGAAAACGCTTTTTCATCTCCTGGGCAGCCGCTCTTGTAAAAGTAACCACCAGAATGTGGGCGGGCGCTACGCCACGTTTTTGAATCAGATAATGTGTTCGCTGGGTAATCACTGTTGTTTTTCCGGATCCCGGCCCCGCCAGAACAAGGGCAGGGCCGTCTCCGTGCATAACAGCTTTTTCCTGAGCTTTCGATAAAGCCATGGTTATTTCTCCAATTTTTCAATCGCCGTGCGGATGCGGGCAACCGTCTCATCATGTCCAAGAACCTCGGCAATTTCCGTGGCTCCGGCCGGCGTCATCTGCTTTCCAGACAGCGCCGTGCGCACCGGCCACATCACATAACCGTTCTTGTATTCATGTTCTTTTGCAAAATTAACGAGAAGTTCATAGAGCGCGTCGTTGCTGTAATCGCTCTGGGCCTCCAAAAGCGGAAGCACTTCCTTTAAAACAGACAGCGAGGATTCCTCCGTCGTCTTCATTTTCTTGTGCGTGTACATAGAAACGTCGTATTCCGGCACCGCCTCAAAGAAATCAATCAGTCCAGCGATATCCGGGAAAACTTCAATTCTCGTCTTTACCATAGCCGCAATTTTTTTCAGATCCACATCCCGTGAAACAGCCTTTTTGATATAAGGCAGGGCCATCTCATAAAAGCGGTCAAACTCCATCGCTTTCATGTACTCGCCGTTCATCCATTTCAATTTATTGATATCAAACACTGCGGGAGATTTGCTCATATGATGGTAATCAAAAGCTTTTACCAGCTCCTCAAGGCTGAAAATTTCCCGGTTGTCCGTGGGACACCAGCCAAGCAGCGCCACATAATTGACAATTGCTTCTGAGAGAAATCCCTGCTCCAGCAGGTCCTCATAGGAAGAATGACCGCATCGTTTGCTGAGCTTTTTATGATTTTCGTCTGTGATCAGCGGACAGTGTACATACACGGGCACCTTCCAGCCAAAGGCGTCATAAAGACGGTTGTATTTCGGCGCCGAGGAAAGGTATTCGTTTCCGCGGACTACATGAGAAATCTCCATCAGATGGTCGTCCACTACGTTTGCAAAGTTATACGTGGGAAAACCGTCAGACTTAATCAGAATCATATCGTCAAGCTCGGCGTTCGGCACTTCAATTGTTCCGTAAATATCATCCTCAAACTTCGTGGTTCCCTCGTTCGGCACATTTTGGCGAATCACATAGGGCACGCCCGCATCCAGCTTCGCCTGGATTTCTTCAGGGGACAGGGAAAGGCAATGCTTGTCGTACACCACAATCTCTTTTCCCGCAACCTCCTGTTTTAAGGATTCCAGACGTTCCTTATCACAGAAGCAATAGTAGGCTTCCCCTTTTTCAATCAGTTTTTTTGCATATTCCAGATAAATTCCCTGCGCCTGACGCTCGCTCTGTACATAGGGCCCGTATCCCTTGTCAATATCCGGACCTTCGTCATGCTTAAGTCCCGCATGCTCCAGCGTGCGGTAAATAATATCCAGAGCGCCTTCCACAAAGCGCTCCTGATCCGTGTCCTCAATCCGCAGCAGAAAATCGCCATTCTCATGCTTTGCGATCAAATACGCGTACAGGGCTGTACGCAGATTTCCCACATGCATCCTTCCCGTGGGACTTGGTGCAAAACGTGTCCGTACTCTGCTCATTTTTCATTATCTCCTCTTGTGAAATATTTTTTAAAATAATTATTTTAGGGCTTGCAAATTCCCAAAAGATTGTATATAATATCCGTTGTGTGATACTTCACATAAGCTTCTGTGGCTCAGCTGGTAGAGCAACGCATTCGTAATGCGTAGGTCGCCGGTTCGAATCCGGCCAGGAGCTTTTTTTGTGCGCAAATTATCTTTACGGCGGGAACGGCTGCGTTCCCACATGCTGTGCCTACGGCAAAAACGGCTGTGCTCCCACATTCATTTTATGAAGCGGTCGATTGCCTTATTCAGCTCTGCTATCGTTTCCATATCTCCCGTTTCCACAGCGTCCACCAGACAGTGTTCAATGTGATCCTGCAGAATCACTTTTCCGGTATTATTGATGGCCGCCCTCACTGCCGAGAGCTGTATCAGGACTTCGCTGCAGTCCCGGCCCTCCTCTACCATACGCTTAATAGACTCCAGATGGCCAATTGCCCTGGAAAGCCGGTTCAGCACGGACTTTACCTGCTCCGGATCATGGGTATGCGTATGGCTGTGTCTGTGCGTATGGCCGTCTATATGCGGATGGCTGTCCCCGCGCACATGGCCGGGGGCGGCGCCGTGCGTATGCTCGACCACCGTCCCGTCCTCCAGTACATGTGTATGTTTTTCCAGGGTTTCTTCCTGTTTGCTCATTCTGTTTTTCAACCTTTCTTCTTCGGTTTCGCCGCCTGCTTCTTCGCGTCCTTTTTGCGGGACGCATCTTTTGCGGCAGGCTTTTCCCTTGCAGAATGGACAGCTTCCGCCGAAACGCCTCTCTCGGCTTCATTCATTTTCTTTATCAGTTCTTCCTTGAGAGACGGCTGCTTTGAAACTGCTTTCTTCGTTTTCTTTGGCTGGGCCGCTTTCTTTGACTTTGCCGCCTTATTGGACGCTGCTTTCGGTTCCGCCGCCGTGTAAGAGAAGATACTGATTCCCATAGGCGGTACTTTGATTAAAATGGAATCTTCCCTTCCGTCACATTCGTCCTGCTTCGACTGCTTCACACGGGGATTCACATTTCCGCTGCCGCCAAACTCCGGACGGTCGCTGTTAAAAATTTCTTTATATTTTCCCGGATAGGGAACGCCGATCTTATGCTTGTCATAGACAAGCGGAGAAAAGTTGCAGACAACGAGCAGCATATCCTCTTTTCTTTCGGCGTTTCTTGTGAACACCAGCATATTTTCGTTGGCCGAAATCGCGTTGATCCATTCAAATCCTTCCGGATCATAATCCTTTTCATAAAGGGCGGGATGTGTTTTATAAAACTCCAGCAGAGCTTTGAAATACGTCTGCATCTGCTGATTCGGCTCCTGGGAAAGATCTCCCCACTCCAGTCCTGTGGCTTCATTCCACTCCTTATACTGAGCAAATTCCTGTCCCATAAAGAGAAGCTTTTTCCCCGGATGAGTCATCATATAACCATAGGCAGCCCGCAGATTCGCAAATTTCTGCGTCATTTCCCCGGGCATTTTGTGAATCAGGGAGCATTTCCCGTGCACTACCTCGTCATGGGACAGCGTAAGAATAAAGTCCTCGCTGTACGCATAAATCATGCTGAAGGTCAGTCCCCCGTGATTTCCCGAACGGTAAATCGGGTCAAGAGACATATATCCAATGAAATCATTCATCCAGCCCATATTCCACTTATAATCAAATCCCAGGCCGTCGTCCTTTATTTCGCCGGTAATTTTCGGCCAGGCCGTAGATTCTTCCGCGATGAGAAGCACGCCCTTTTCGCGCTTTTTAAATATGGAATTCAGATGCTTTAAAAATTCTACTGCTTCCAGGTTTTCATTGCCCCCGTAAATATTGGCAACCCATTCCCCATCATTTTTTCCGTAATCCAGATAGAGCATCGACGCCACGGCATCCATGCGAATACCGTCTACATGGTACTTATCCGCCCAGAACAGCGCATTGGCAATCAGGAAGTTTTTCACCTCGGGCCTGCCGTAATTGTAAATCAGCGTTCCCCAGTGAGGATGGCTTCCCTGACGCGGGTCAAGATGTTCGTACAGGCAGGTTCCGTCAAACGTAGCCAGTCCAAAAGTATCACGCGGGAAATGCGCCGGCACCCAGTCTAAAATTACGCCGATCCCCTGCTCATGCATATAATTTACAAAATACATGAAGTCCTGAGGCGTCCCATAGCGGGCCGTAGGCGCATAATACCCTGTCACCTGATATCCCCAGGAACCGTCGAAGGGATGTTCCATCACCGGCATCAATTCAATATGTGTATATCCCATATTTTTTACATATTCGGCAGCCATAGGAGCAAGTTCACGGTAATTATAGAACTCTTTATCCTCAGGTTTCCGCCAGGAACCAAGGTGCATTTCATAAATCGCCATCGGCTTTGTCTTAGTATCTGTTTCTTCTCTTTTCTGAAGCCATGCATTGTCGCTCCAGGTAAAATCAGACAGATCTGCCACTATCGAGGCGGTATTCGGCCGAAGCTCTGCCGCGTTTGCATATGGGTCCGCTTTCAGGAAGGTCAGTCCGCCCTTCGCCTTAATCTCATATTTGTAGAGTTCTCCCACGCTGATGCCCGGAACAAATATCTCAAAAATACCGCTGTCCCACAGCCGGCGCATCGGCAGTCTCCTGCCATCCCAGAGGTCAAAATCGCCCACCAGGCTGACGCGGACTGCATTGGGAGCCCATACCGCAAAATGTATTCCTGAAACGCCCTGCACTGTCATGGGATGTGCGCCCATTTTCTCATAAATATCGTAGCAGATGCCGGCGTTGAATTTGGTCGTCTCCTGCTTTGTAAGTACCGGGCCAAAGGCGTATGGGTCAATATATTCAATGGACGTACCGTTGTCAAAAATCACGTAAAGCGTATACTGGGGAATTTTCTTCCCTGGAATCAGAACGGCAAAAAAGCCAGACTCATCCTCCATCGTCATTTCATAGGATTCCTTTTTCCCTGTGATCTGAACCATGATACGATCCGCCGTGGGAATGTATGCCTGAATCAGCACGCCATCCTCCACCAGATGAGGGCCGAGAATCGAATGAGGGTTGTCCTCCTCCGAGTACACCAGCGCTTCGATCTGCGCCCAGTCCATTAATTCATACAACTTGTCTTCTGCCATAATACACCTCCTGATTTTTTCTTCTCCTATAAGATTTGGGTGGCGAAACACCCGAATTTGTGATTATATGGATTGCTTCGTGCAAAAGCCATTCACCCTTGCCATCCGGGACATTCCTGTCAAATAATACTGTGTATAAACAATCCGCTTCTCAGTTTTGGCTCGAACCATGTCGATTTCGGAGGCATCAGAAGATGCGCATCCGCCGCGGCAAATAATTCCTTCATAGATGTGGGAAACATAGCAAAAGCCACGCCTCCTTTTTCATCTACCTGTCTTTGCAGTTCCCCCAAACCGCGAATACCGCCCACAAATGTGATCCTCTGATCTGTCCTGGGATCTTTGATCCCAAGGATCGGTTCCAGAATCTCTCTTTGCAGTATCGACACATCCAGTCCGTCCACCGGATGTGAAACACAGTATTTTTCTTTCCATGTAATCTCATACCACGTACCATTCAGATACATACCGGCATGTCCCTTTTGACGTGGCCTGCACGGAACATTTCTGTAAATCATTCTGCACACGCCGCCTTCGCAGGTATGCTCCGCCTCTGTATTCTCCCGGATATCGCAGACTTGTGAAAGCTTCTCTAAAAATTCCCCGGACGTACAGCCGTTTAAATCTGATACAATTCGGTTATAATCCATAATGCGCAGCTCGTCGTCTGCAAACAGAACCGACAAAAAGGTGTCGTATTCTCCGCCCTTCGATCCGGCGCCTGCTTCCTGTCTTCGTTTCAGCGAAACCTTTACAGCGGAGGCAGCCCGATGGTGGCCGTCTGCGATATAGATTTTCGAAATTCCTGCAAAAGCGTTTCTGATCTTTTCGATTTCCCCTGCATCTGAAATCCGGAATCCTCTGTGGCTTACGCCGTCCGCGGCGGTGAAAGAAAACAGCGGCGCCGACTGCTTTGCGCGCTCGATGCACGCTTCTATCGTATCATCATGGCGGTAAGCCAAAAAGATCGGGCCGGTCTGAGCGTCGCAGGCGTCCACATGATGCACGCGGTCCATCTCTTTATCGCTGCGCGTATTTTCGTGCTTTCGGATTACGCCATTTATATAATCATCCACAGCTGCACAGGCCACAATCCCGCTCTGCGTCCGTCCATCCATTGTCTGCTCATATACATAATAACACGGATGCTTCTCTTTTTCAAAGGTTCCGTTATCAATCATCTCCCACAAAAGATCATGGGCCTTCTGATACACTTCAGGAGCATACATATCCACATCATCATCAAACTGGGTTTCTGCCCGATCAATTCGAAGAAAGCTTAATGGTTCTTTTTCCGTCTCTATTTTTGCCTCGGCGCGGCTGTAGACATCATAGGGAAGCGCCGCTATATGTTCTGCCAGCTCAGGCCGCGGATAAATGCCCAAAAACGGTTCTATCTGTGCCATTTCTCGTTTTCGCTCCTTACCGTTTTTATTTCAGGACACGTACTTTCAGTACGCCGTCAATTTTACGAATACGTTCTATTACCTCGGCTGTCACCGGGGTATCCAGGTCAAACAGTGAATACGCATACTCGCCCTTGCTCTGATTTGCCATGTTGGCAATATTCATGTCAGCCTCGCCAAGTACGGATGCAAACTGGCCGATCATATTTTTAATGTTCCTGTGGTTGATTGCCACACGGCACACACTGCTGCAGATGCCCATATCACATTCCGGGTAGTTTACAGAATGATGGATATTTCCGTGTTCAATATAATCTATCAGTTCCTTCACGGCCATTTTGGCGCAGTTATCCTCGGACTCCTCTGTGGAAGCCCCGAGATGAGGCGTCACGATACAGCCCTTTGCACCGGCAGTCGTGGGATTCGGGAAGTCACTTACGTAATGCTTCATCTTCCCTGACCGCAGAGCATCCACTACGGCATTTTCATCCACAAGAAGATCTCTTGCAAAATTCAGAAGAACAACGCCGTCTTTCATCTTATCTATGGCGTCTCTATTTATCATCATTTTTGTGCTGTCCATCAGCGGCACATGAATGGTGATGTAGTCACATTCACGGTAGATTTCATCCACCTCTTTAATGTGCCGGATATTCCGGGACAGATTCCACGCAGCGTCCACAGAGATATACGGATCGTAGCCATACACTTCCATACCTAAATGGGTGGCTGCATTGGCAACCAGCACGCCAATCGCCCCAAGCCCTATAATGCCCAGACGTTTCCCGTTAATTTCATTTCCGGCAAAATGCTTTTTTTCTTTCTCCGCCGCCTTTGTAATCAATTCATTCTGACGCTCTGACTGTACCCAGTTGATGCCTCCCACAATATCCCGGGACGCCAGCAGCATACCGGCGATCACAGCCTCCTTTACTCCGTTCGCATTGGCTCCGGGGGTATTAAAAACTACAATCCCTTTTTCCGCACACTTCGCCAGAGGAATGTTATTGACACCGGCGCCTGCCCTGGCAATCGCCTCCAGCTTATCCGGCAGCTCCATATCGTGCATTGCGGCGCTGCGCACCAGAATTGCCTCCGCATCGTTTACATTATCTGTCTGGACATACTGCGGGGTAAATCCGTCCAGACCAACTTTGGAAATTGGATTTAAGCAATGATAATGAAACATTTTACCGATTTTCCTCCTCAAATTTTTTCATAAACTCCACCAGAGCTTCCACGCCTTCCAGGGGCATGGCATTATAAATGCTGGCCCGCATGCCGCCGACGCTTCTGTGCCCTTTAAGATTTGCCAGGCCAGAAACCTCCGCCTCTTTCACAAATTTTGCATCCATCTCTTTATCCCCGGTGACAAAGGGAACATTCATTAAAGAACGGTCCTTCTTTTCCACCGTGCCGCGAAACAGCCGGCTGCCGTCGAGAAAATCATACAAAATTTTTGCTTTCTGCTCGTTTCGCACCTTCATCGCTTCCAGGCCGCCCATTTTCTTCAGCCACTTGAACACTTTGCCGCAGATATAAATGCAGTAGCTGTTCGGCGTATTATAAAGAGACTGAGCGTCCGCATGGGTTTTGTAGGTGAGCATGGTGGGCGTTCCCGGCAGCACATCCTCCGTAATCAGATCTTCCCGGATAATCACAATTACCATACCTGCAGGACCGATATTCTTCTGCACGCCGCCGTAGATAATGCCGTATTTCGTCACATCCACCGGCTCTGACAGAAAGCAGGAAGAAACGTCCGACACCAGAATTTTTCCCTTTGTATTGGGAAGCTCTTTAAACTTTGTGCCATAGATTGTATTATTTTCACAGATATACACATAGTCTGCATCCTTGCTGACCGGCAGATCAGAACAATCCGGTATATAGGAAAACGTTTTGTCCTCGGAGGAAGCAATCTTATTTGCTTTCCCGTATTTCTGCGCTTCCAGATAAGCCTTTTTTGCCCACTGTCCCGTAACAATATAATCCGCCACCCTGTTTTTCATCAAATTCATCGGAATCATAGCAAACTGCTGGGAAGCGCCTCCCTGCAGAAACAGTACTTTATAGTTGTCTGGAATATGCATCAGATCACGAAGATCCGCTTCTGCCTCTTTAATAATACCGTCGAATACTTTCCCGCGGTGGCTCATCTCCATCACAGACATTCCACAGCCCCGGTAGTCCAGCATCTCCGCAGCCGCTTCCTTCAGAACCTCCTCCGGCAATACCGCCGGACCTGCCGAAAAATTATAAACTCTATTCATAATATCCTCCTCAAAGACCGCTTTGCCAACTTTATCTCGTCTTATTTATGCTTCTATTTCATATCGTCCTGATCAAATACTTCCTCAATCGGCGCTCCTGCCGGAACCATTGGAAACACTTTGTCGTCCTGGTCAATCTGACAGTCAAGCACCACCGGTCTTCCAAGCGAAATCGCTTTTTCCAGCGCCGGACGCAGTTCTTCCTTTTTGCTGACGCGGATTCCCACCGCTCCCATTGCTTCGGCAAGCTTTACGAAATCTACCGCATCATTCAAAACCGTCTGCGAATAGCGTTCCTGATAAAAGAGCGTCTGCCACTGGCGCACCATTCCCAGAACATGGTTATTGATGACCACCTCAATAATCGGGATATTGTATCTTGCCGCAGTAGCAATCTCATTCATATTCATGCGGAAGCATCCGTCTCCGGCAATGTTGATCACCGTTTTTTCCGGACGTCCCACCTTGGCGCCGATTGCCGCTCCAAGGCCATAGCCCATTGTGCCCAGGCCGCCGGAGGTAAGAAGTGTGTGCGGCTTTTTATATTTGTAATACTGTGCCGCCCACATCTGATGCTGGCCTACGTCGGTAACGATAATCGCATCGCCGCCGGTAACGCTGTAGATTTCCTCCACCACAGCAGGCCCCGTCAGCCCCGCATGATCGTATTTCAGCGGGTATTTTTCCTTCATACTGCGGATATTTTCCATCCACTCTGCATGGCTGTGGTCCTCGATCAAAGGATTCAGCTTCCGCAGTACTTCACGGACATCTCCCTGGATACTGCAGTCCACCATGATATTTTTGTTGATCTCCGCCGGATCAATATCAATATGAAGAATCTTTGCCTTCTTCGCGAAGCGCTTCGCATTTCCCACCACGCGGTCACTGAAGCGCGTTCCGATGGCAATCAAAAGATCGCACTGGGTAATGCCAAGATTCGAACATTTTGTGCCGTGCATCCCTACCATACCGGTGTAACGCTCATCACGGCCGTCAAAAGCGCCCTTTCCCATCAGGGAATCGCCGACAGGGGCATGCACCTTATCCACAAACTCTTTTAATTCCTTCGCCGCATCAGAAATCACAGCACCGCCGCCCACAAAGACAAAGGGACGCTTGCAGTGGTTGATCAGACGCACGGCCTCCTTAAGATCGGCCTCGCGGATGTAATCTGTTTTACGCTCCACCGGCTCCGGCGTTTCCTTCGTATATTCCGTTACCGCAGCCGTTATATCCTTGGGAATATCCACCAGCACCGGGCCGGGTCTTCCTTCCCTGGCAATGCGGAATGCGTTGCGCACCGTATCTGCCAGACGGCTGACATCCTTCACAATATAATTATGCTTTGTAATCGGCATTGTCACACCGGCAATGTCGATCTCCTGAAAGCTGTCGCGGCCAAGCAGTGGAACGCCTACATTTGCGGTAATCGCCACAAGGGGAACAGAGTCCATATACGCAGTGGCAATCCCTGTAACCAGATTTGTTGCGCCGGGACCGGAGGTTGCCAGGCAAACGCCCACTTTTCCTGTAGCCCTTGCATATCCGTCCGCCGCGTGGGAAGCGCCCTGCTCATGGGAAGTCAGAATGTGGCGAATCTCATCGCTGTGCTTATATAATTCATCATAGATATTTAAAATAGCGCCGCCGGGATAGCCAAATACGGTATCCACGCCCTGCTCCTTCAAACATTCAATCAAAATCTGCGAACCATTTAATTTCATACGTACCTCCTCAATCCCTTTATTACAGCTCCAAAATCGCTCCGCGGTTTCCGGACGTCACCATTTTCGCGTAGCGCGCCAGATAACCCGTGGTAATTTTGGGCTCTCTGGGCTGCCATTTTGCCTTTCTTCTGGCAAGCTCCTCATCAGAAATCACAAAATCAAGCCTGTTTTCAGGAATATTAATTTTGATGATATCTCCTTCTTCCACCAGAGCAATCGGTCCTCCCACAGCTGCTTCCGGAGACACATGACCGATGGAAGCACCCCTGGAAGCCCCGCTGAATCGTCCGTCGGTAATCAGCGCCACTGAGGAGCCAAGCCCCATGCCGGCAATCGCAGATGTAGGATTCAGCATCTCGCGCATACCGGGGCCGCCCTTGGGCCCTTCATAGCGGATCACCACGACGTCTCCCGCCACAATCTTTCCGCCCTTAATGGCCTCAATTGCATCCTCCTCGCAGTCAAATACCCGGGCCGGGCCCTCATGCACCATCATCTCCGGTACAACCGCCGACCTTTTGACAACGCCGGAATCCGGGGCAAGATTTCCCTTCAGCACTGCGATACCGCCCGTTTCACTGTACGGATTTTCCACCGGACGGATTACTTCAGGATTGCGGTTTTTGCAGTCTTTAATGTTTTCCTTTACTGTTTTGCCTGTTACTGTCATCAGATCTGTATAGAGCAGGCCCTTCTTGTCCAGCTCATTCATCACCGCATAGACGCCGCCCGCTTCGTTCAGGTCTTCCATATAGGTGGGGCCTGCCGGCGCCAGATGGCAGAGATTCGGCGTCTTCGCGCTGATATCGTTTGCAATATCTACATTCAGCTCCACGCCGGCCTCATGGGCGATAGCGGGAAGGTGCAGCATACTGTTTGTAGAGCATCCCAGAGCCATATCCACGGTCAGTGCATTTCGGAATGCTTTCTCCGTCATGATATCCCTTGGACGGATATTCTTTTTGAGAAGTTCCATAATCTTCATGCCGGCATGTTTTGCAAGCTTGATCCGCTCGGAATACACCGCCGGAATCGTCCCGTTGCCCTGAAGTCCCATACCAAGCGCTTCAGTCAGACAGTTCATGCTGTTGGCCGTATACATGCCGGAGCAGGAACCGCAGGTTGGGCAAACTTTACACTCAAATTCATAAACGTCTTCCTCCGTCATGGTGCCCGCCGCGTAGGAGCCTACAGCTTCAAACATACTGGAAAGACTCCGTTTCTGTCCCTTTACATGGCCCGCCATCATAGGACCACCGCTGACAAAAATCGTAGGAATATTGAGCCTCGCCGCCGCCATCAGAAGTCCCGGCACATTTTTATCGCAGTTCGGTATACAGACCAGGGCGTCAAACTGATGCGCCATCGCCATACATTCTGTGGAGTCCGCAATCAAATCCCTTGTAACCAGCGAATATTTCATACCCACATGGCCCATGGCAATGCCGTCGCAGACTGCGATAGCCGGAAATTCTCTTGGCACGCCGCCTGCCAGCGCCACTCCCATTTTCACCGCCTCTGTAATTTTGTCGAGGTTCATGTGGCCCGGTACGATCTCATTGTAAGAATTTACAATACCAATCAAAGGTTTATTCATCTCCTCCTCGGTCAGCCCGAGGGCGTTAAACAACGATCTGTGGGGCGCCTGCTGCATCCCCTTTGTCACTGCGTCACTTCTCATAATATCTCCTCCCGCAATTTTTTTATATTCTTTCAGCAATCAGATCACCCATCTGTCTGCATCCTACCTGCACGCATCCGGCCGACATAATGTCCGCCGTGCGGTATCCTTCGCGAAGTACTTGTTTCACCGCTTTCTCCACTGCGTCCGCCGCCTCGTCGAGGTCAAGGGAAAAGCGAAGCATCATAGCGGCCGACAGAATCGTCGCAATCGGGTTCGCCTTATCTGTGCCTGCAATATCCGGAGCAGAACCGTGGCTGGGCTCATAGAGGCCGAATTTTGTTTCGTTCAGGCTGGCAGAAGACAACATTCCAATGGAGCCTGTCACCATGCTGGCTTCATCGGATAAAATATCGCCAAACATATTTTCTGTCAGGATAACGTCAAACTGTCCCGGATCTCTCACCAGCTGCATCGCGCAGTTGTCTACCAGCATATGGTTAAGTTCCACGTCCGGGTACTCTTTTGCCACTTCCTCAACCACCGCTCTCCATAGCCTGGAGGAATCCAGTACGTTTGCCTTGTCAACGCTGGTTACTTTCTTTCTTCTCTTTCGGGCGATGTCGAACCCGCGCTTTGCGATCCGGCGGATCTCATTTTCGTCGTAGGTCAGCGTATCAACAGCTTTTCTTATGCCGTTTTCCAGCGTCGTTCTGCGCTCTCCGAAATAGAGTCCTCCCGTGAGCTCGCGCATAATCATCATATCGAATCCGCCGCCTATGATATCGTCCCTTAAAGGGCACGCCTCCTTCAGCTCCTCGTACAGATATGCCGGGCGGAGATTCGCGAAAAGATTTAAAGATTTTCTGATCTTTAAAAGTCCGGCCTCCGGTCGTTTTGAAGGTTCCAGCTTATACCAGGGAGACGTCTTTGCATCCCCTCCGATGGAACCCATCAGCACTGCGTCGCTTGCTTTCGCCGCCGCAATCGTATCATCCGTCAGCGGAACGCCATGCACATCAATGGATGCGCCTCCCATCAAAAGCTTTGTGTATTCCAGTTGAAAACCGAACTTTTCTCCGGCTTTTTCCAGCACTTTTATGGCTTCCGAAACAATTTCCGGGCCGATCCCATCTCCCGGAATAACTGCAATTTTGTATTTCATTTTCCCTGCCCCTTTTTTGCAAATTGAGGGACACAGCATTTTTTGCCATGTCCCTGAATATCATTTTCCTTTTTGACGAATTTCGGCTTTTGGTCTGCCTGGTTCTTTGCCGTTCTGACTTCTCAGCCCTCTGCAGCCTTTTCCACCTCTGCAATGGCTGACTTACGCATAGGAATCCTGCAGTTTTTATTGCTTCCGAATTCCACAATCACATCTTCATCGGTAATATCAATGACTACGCCGTAAAAACCGCTGGTGGTAACGATACTGTCTCCCACTGCCATTTCCGCCAACATGGCGTTTACCCTTTTCTGCTCCTTCTTCTGCGGCCGGATAGCCATAAAATACATAGCTGCGCCAATCACTACCACATAAAAGATCAGCAGCATCATACCGCCGCCGGTTCCGCTGGCTGCTGTGTCCGTTAATAAATTGAAATTCATCTTTGTTTTTCCTCCGTTTCCTTATCACAAGCAATTCATGATATCATATATAATACACAAAATCTATGCGTACATCAAGTTCTTTTTTCAAAACCTGCAAGTTTCTGCGCTTTATATTCCGCAAAACATCCCTGATCCAGCGCTTCCCTGATTTCTTCCATTAAATGATTATAAAAATACAGATTGTGCAGCACGCACAGCCGCATACCCAGCATTTCCTTCGCTTTCAGCAGGTGACGGATATACGCGCGGCTGTAATGGCGACATGCCGGGCATCCGCAGCCTTCCTCAATCGGCGCGTCGTCCAGCTTATATTTTTCATTAAAGAGATTCAGCTTCCCATGGGAAGTATAAACATGGCCATGGCGACCGTTCCTGCTGGGATACACACAGTCAAAGAAATCGATTCCCCGCTCCACGCCCTCCAGAATATTCGCCGGAGTTCCAACGCCCATCAGATACGTGGGCTTATCCTGCGGCAGATACGGAACCACTGCGTCCAGTATACGGTACATTTCCTCATGGGATTCCCCCACAGCCAGTCCGCCTACCGCGTATCCGTCAAGGTCAAGCTTTGAAATTTCTTTCGCATGGGCAATGCGGATATCTTCATAAACGGCTCCCTGATTAATGCCGAAAAGCATCTGCTGCCGGTTGAGCGTGTCCGGCAGGCTGTTCAAACGCTCCATTTCTTTCTTGCAGCGCACAAGCCATCTGGTCGTCCGGTCCACGGATGCCTGCACATACTCCCTTGAAGCAACGCTTGAGGGACATTCGTCAAAAGCCATTGCGATCGTGGAAGCAAGATTGGACTGAATCTGCATGCTTTCCTCCGGCCCCATAAAAATCTTCCGGCCGTCCACATGCGACTGAAAGTAAACGCCTTCTTCCTTGATCTTTCGAAGTCCCGCCAGGGAAAATACCTGAAAGCCGCCGGAGTCTGTCAGAATCGGCCTGTCCCATACCATGAATTTGTGAAGACCGCCAAAACGGCGCACCACATCATCCCCCGGCCTCACATGAAGATGATACGTATTTGACAGCTCCACCTGCGTACCGATCTCATAGAGATCCATCGTAGAGACTGCTCCCTTAATCGCCGCCGCAGTACCAACATTCATAAATACCGGCGTCTGAATCGTTCCATGGACAGTCTCAAATTCCGCTCTTTTCGCCCGTCCTTCCAGTTTTTTAATCCGATACATAAATATTCTCCGTTTCCATTTTTGCACAGCGCATACATTCGCGCTGCTCAAGCGTATCATATTCATAGATAAAACACAAGCTTCCCGCCATTATTTTACCAAAATATTTTACAAAAATTTAACAGGTTCCACGGCTTGCACTTGCTCATATTTTGTCGTATACTGTAACCTGAAAATTTATGATTATGAAATTACTTTTCTTATTTATATTAGAAGGAGGGTTTATTGTCCATATGTACAACCAAAATCCTGAATACAGACTTGGAATCGACATCGGTTCCACGACTGTAAAAATAGCGATTCTCAATCAGAAAAATGAACTTCTGTTTTCCGATTACGAGCGCCATTATGCCAATATTCAGGAGACATTGGCCGCGCTTCTCAAAAAAGCGGAAGAAACGCTTGGTCCATTGGAAGTATCTCCGGTCATCACCGGCTCCGGCGGCCTGTCGCTGGCCTCGCATCTTGAGGTTCCTTTTGTGCAGGAGGTAATTGCTGTTTCATCCGCCCTGTCCCACTTTGCCCCTCAGACAGATGTCGCTATTGAACTGGGCGGCGAGGACGCCAAAATCATCTACTTCGACGGCGGCAGTGTGGAACAGCGCATGAACGGTATATGCGCCGGAGGCACCGGTTCCTTTATCGATCAGATGGCGTCCCTTTTGCAGACAGACGCCGTTGGCCTGAATGAATATGCCAAAAATTACAAATCCATTTATCCCATCGCGGCACGCTGCGGCGTATTTGCAAAATCAGATATCCAGCCCCTAATCAACGACGGCGCGACGAAGGAAGATCTGTCTGTTTCTATTTTTCAGGCAGTCGTAAACCAGACCATCAGCGGCCTGGCCTGCGGCAAACCCATTCGGGGCCATGTGGCTTTTCTCGGCGGTCCGCTGCACTTTCTTTCTGAGCTGAAAGCAGCTTTCATACGTACGCTGAAGCTTGACGACGAACACGCCATCACGCCCGAAAACTCGCACCTGTTTGCAGCCATTGGTTCCGCGCTGAACTGTACGCCGGATGTCCGGATGTCCACCAGCGACCTGATTACCCGCTTATCCGGCAATATCCGGCTGGAATTTGAGGTTGCGCGGCTGGAGCCTCTGTTTGCCTCCCAGGCGGATTACGATGCTTTTAACGAGCGCCAGAATCAGTACAACGTCGTCACGGACGATTTAAGTACATACGAAGGCCTCTGCTTTCTTGGCATTGACGCAGGTTCCACCACTACGAAAGCAGCTCTCGTAGGTGAAGACGGCTCACTTTTATATTCTTTCTACAGCAACAATAACGGCAGCCCCCTAAAAACGACAATTACTGCGGTGCAGGAAATCTACCGTCTGCTTCCACCAAATGCCCGCATCGCCTGGTCCTGCTCCACCGGCTACGGAGAAGCGCTGATCAAGGCGGCTCTGCTTCTGGACGAAGGCGAAGTGGAAACGGTCTCCCATTACTATGCCGCTGCTTTTTTTGATCCTGAGGTCGACTGTATTCTCGATATCGGCGGACAGGATATGAAATGCATCAAGATTAAAAATCATACCGTAGACAGCGTTCAGTTAAATGAGGCCTGCTCCAGCGGTTGCGGCTCTTTTATTGAAACCTTTGCAAAATCCTTAAATTACAGTGTCAGTGATTTTGCCCACGAGGCTCTTTTTGCGCAGAACCCGATTGATCTTGGCACCCGCTGTACGGTGTTCATGAATTCCAAGGTGAAGCAGGCGCAAAAGGAGGGCGCGTCCGTTGCAGATATCTCCGCCGGTTTGGCCTACTCTGTAATTAAGAACGCTCTTTATAAAGTCATCAAGGTTTCCGACGCCTCTGAGCTTGGAAAACACATCGTAGTGCAGGGAGGCACCTTCTACAACGACGCAGTTCTGCGAAGTTTTGAGCGCATTGCAGACTGCGAGGCGATTCGCCCGGATATCGCAGGCATCATGGGCGCCTTCGGCGCGGCTCTGATCGCAAGAGAACGCTATACAGGGGAGTCGCAGACTTCCATGCTGTCTATTGACAAAATCAATGCGCTGCAGTTTACCACGCACATGGCAAAATGCAAGGGCTGTACGAATCAGTGCCGCCTTACCATCAACCGCTTTACCGGCGGGCGTCAGTATGTCAGCGGGAACCGCTGTGAGCGCGGCCTCGGAAAAGAAAAAAAGAATACGGGGATCCCGAATCTCTTTGAATTTAAAAATCATCTGCTTTTTTCCCGGGAATCTCTCAGTGAAGATCTCGCTGTGCGAGGTACGGTAGGACTTCCAAGAGTGCTGAATATGTATGAGAACTATCCTTTCTGGCACACGTTCTTTACGGATTTAAAATACCGGGTGGTGCTCTCTCCTCCAAGCACGCGGAAAATCTATGAACTTGGAATTGAGTCTATCCCAAGCGAATCGGAATGTTATCCGGCGAAGCTGGCTCACGGCCACATCGAATGGCTGCTCCATCAGGGCGTGCACTTTATTTTCTATCCCTGCATCCCCTATGAGCGCAATGAATTTCCGGATGCCAACAACCACTATAACTGCCCTATTGTTACCTCCTATGCGGAGAATATCAAAAATAACGTGGAAGGGCTCAGGGAAAAGCAGATTGATTTCCGCAATCCCTTTATGGCTTTTACCAGTCTGGAAACCGTCACCGGCCAGCTTTTAAAGGCATTTCCGGAGATTCCCGCCGCCGAGATAAAAGCTGCTGCCGAAGCGGGATGGAAGGAAATGGAAAATGTTCGTCAGACCATGTATAAAAAGGGCGAGGAAACGATTGCGTGGCTGAAAGCGAACCACAAACGCGGAATTGTGCTGGCAGGAAGGCCCTATCATATTGACAATGAAATCAATCACGGTATTCCCGAACTGATTACCTCCTATGGAATTGCAGTTCTGACAGAAGATTCCGTTTCGCACCTGCATCAGCCGGAGCGCCCGCTGATCGTCAGCGACCAGTGGATGTACCACAGCCGGCTTTATGCGGCCGCAAACTACGTGAAAACAACCGACTTTCTGGATCTGATTCAGCTAAACTCCTTTGGGTGCGGCCTGGACGCTGTCACCACCGACCAGGTGAACGATATCTTAAGCGGCTCAGGCAAGATTTACACCTGCCTGAAAATTGATGAAGTAAATAATCTGGGGGCTGCCCGCATCCGCATCCGCTCTCTGATTGCGGCGCTGCGCGTGAAAGATCAGAAGCATGAGGAGCGCACGATTCATCCGTCCAACATTAACCGTGTACTGTTCACAGAGGAAATGAGAAAAACTTATACGATCCTCTGTCCTCAGATGTCACCCATTCATTTTCGTATGCTGGAGCCGGCTCTCAATAGCTGCGGCTACCATATTGAACTTTTGAACAACGACGGCCGAAAAGCCGTAGACGTGGGGCTGAAATACGTAAACAACGATGCCTGCTATCCTTCTCTGATGGTGGTAGGCCAGATTATGGAGGCTATTCAGTCCGGAAAATACGATTTATCCAAGACAGCCGTTATCATCACACAGACCGGCGGCGGCTGCCGGGCCACCAATTATATCGGTTTTATCCGGCGGGCGCTGGAAAAAGCCGGCCAGCCGCAGATTCCTGTAATTTCCCTGAATGTATCGGGGCTTGAGAAGAATCCCGGGTTTAAGATCTCGCTTCCCATGGTGATGAAAGGAATGTATGCTGTTGTGTTCGGAGATATCTTTATGCGCTGTCTTTACCGGATGAGGCCCTACGAGGTGACGCCGGGCTCCGCAGACGCCATGCATCAGAAATGGGAGTCAGAATGTATACGCTTTTTGACTTCAAAAAATCCTACCCATTGGGAATTTACAAAATTGTGCCGTCAGATCATCAAAGACTTTGACCAGCTTCCCATCCGCGGTATTCCAAAACCCCGCGTAGGCGTTGTGGGCGAGATTCTTGTGAAATTTATGCCGGCGGCAAACAATCATCTTGTAGAACTTTTGGAGGCAGAGGGCGCAGAAGCTGTGGTGCCCGATCTTCTTGACTTTTTGTTTTACTGCTTCTACAACAGTAATTTCAAAGCCTCGGAGCTTGGCATGAAAAAGCGCACGGCTGTTATCGCAAATGCCGGCATCAAGCTGCTGGAATTTATCCGCAGCACCTCGGTAAAAGAATTCGAGAAAAGCACTCACTTTACGCCTCCGGCAAAGATCAGCGATCTTGCAGAATACGCCAAACCCATTGTATCTCTTGGCAATCAGACGGGTGAAGGATGGTTCCTGACCGGAGAAATGATGGAACTGATACATAGCGGCGTAAACAATATTGTCTGCACACAGCCCTTTGGCTGCCTGCCAAACCATGTCGTAGGCAAGGGCGTTATCAAAGAGCTGCGCCGCCAGTATCCTCTCTCAAATATCGTGGCGATTGACTACGACCCCGGCGCCAGCGAAGTAAATCAGTTAAACCGTATTAAGCTGATGCTGAGCACCGCCCAGAAAAATCTGCGAAAAGCCCGGCAGGAGGAAGCCTCCTCTGCCCGGCAGAGCCAGGGATAAGGTTTGCGGCGTTCTTAAAACTTAAACGATCTTAAAACTTAAAATTTATCCGCATTTACAGCGAAAAGGACATGTCACGTTTCAGAAGACATGTCCTTTTCCTTTTGCGTTTTATGTATCCAGTTCACGTTTTATGTGTCCAATATGGATCGCAGTTCCTCAATCATTTCTTCATCCTTCAGGCGGAATTTTACTTCCACACGGCGGGACGCTTCGGCGTTTTCGTTTCCATTCTCATCCAACACCAGATTGCTGCTGGAATGGCCGTTTACCGTAAGCCGCTCTTTTAATTTCTCCTGATTTTCCGTATCCAGGAAATTCTGCGACAGATTCAAAAGATATTCCGCCACTGCCAGCGACCTTCTCTGAGAGAGTTCAAGATTGTACTCATACCCTCCGCTGCTGTCCGTATAACCATCGATAATGATCTCCGCCAGATACGGGAAATATTCTTCCTGCATCAAAACGCTGCAATAGATCGGCAGAACAGAACTCAGCACCGTCTGGCCCTCCCCCGTAAGATCTGTCTCATTATAATCAAACAGAACGCTTGAATCCATAACCATAGACCCTGTCGTCTCATCGATCACCACATTAATATTGTTGGCGGCAAACTCCTGTTTCAGAGCTTCAATCACATCCGCCTTTACCCCGATAATTTTATCGATGCGCGCCTGCTGGTCCGCCAGCTGGGTTGTCTTTTCCTCCAGAGCACTTTGCTGATCCGCCAGCGTAACACTCTGGGCATCCAGCTTTTCCTGCTGCGCCGCCAGTTTTGCCGCCAGCTCATCAAGCTGCTTTTTCTGGGCCGCCAAAAGCTCGTCCTGAGAGGATAGCTGGCTTTGCTGATTCTCCATGATGTCCTGCTGGCTCATAATCTCTTTTGTATATTCTTCCTGCAAAAATAATTTTTCATCGCGCTCTTTCAGACTGTTTTCGTAGCTGACCTGCGCCTGAAACAGAGACACGCACATAATCAGAACAAAAAGCAGCAATACCCCGGCCATCATATCGGAGTAAGAGCGCCATACATTAAAACCACTGTTTTCTTTTTCTCTGCGTTTTCTCATAAAAACCCCTTTTTATCCGACAGTACAAATTACCGGCTTCCCAGGAAAAATCCACGGTTCTTTTTGTTTCGCGTTCCTTCCTTCAGATAGGCAACCATTGTCTCCATCAGTTCTTCCTGACGCGCTCCCTGCTCCTCCAGTGTTTTCTGAATCTGCAGCAGCATATCCCTGTTGCTGTTGTTCACCGCCATATTCCGTATATTCGTCCGGTGCGTCTCATCCGGCGAGGTCACGATATTATACAGCAGATTCTGTACCTGCTCCATCGTCTTTGCCGTCAGCTTCTGGTACTGCACAAATTCTTGCATACGCTCATTATAGCTCTCCACAATTTTTTCATTGGCCGCATAAAGATTGCTGTTGTGCTGGCTTGCAGCCGCAAAGCCCTCCACGCCGGCGCTTGCCGCGCTGACATACTTCTGCATCGCCTGATTGCAGGCAACCCAGAATTTTGCAGAACTCTGCTCCGCATCCTGAAGATATTCCATCACCTGGCGGTAGTTTTGGTTCAAAGTCTCCGCATACTGCTGATTATTGTCAATGGTCTGCTGCGCGCTGGTAAGATATTCTTTCTGCATTGCGCCCATCTCGCGTACCAGTGCCTGCATATTCGTATTCTCATCATCGAAGGCTGTGCGAAGGTCCTGCGCCATATCCCGGTACACGGTTTTTGTATTATCCGCCAACGTCTTCTGCGCCCTGGTCAGTTCTTCAAGCGCTTCATTAAAATTGTCAAACTGAAGCTGAAAGGACGATCGCATTTTCTGGAGAAAATCATCCAAAAGGCCGTTCATCATTTCTTCCTGACCTTTAGCCATGGTTTCCGTCAGGATATCCATGGACTGATTCATCTTGCGAAAGGAAGGAGTAATTACTTTTTCAAAGCTGGTTGCCAGATGCTCGGAAAACTGCTCCGTCATCTTCGCAATAGCCTCTGTCTGTTCCTCCTGATAATTTACAAGGATATTCCTCGCCTCAGCCTCCGCAGACGGAACTGCAAAGTGATGAAATTTATCGAGGAACTGCTGCAGACTGGCCATCAGGGCGCTGTAGCCCGATTTCGTTCCGTAACCAAACACCAACGAGAGGGAAAGCCCGTAAATAGAAGTTAAGAACGCCACTTTGATACCGTTTACCAGAGACGACACCGACGCTGTCATCGCTTCATAGTTGGATGGCTCAAAGTCCTTGAGGCCCACCACAAGGCCGATAAAAGTTCCCAAAATACCAAGGCTTGTCAAAATGTCCGGGATCAGTTCAATTAAGCGTCTCCCAATGATGCCGTCCACTTCTTCCTCGTTAATATAATCCTCAATATCTCCAATCCCGCTCTGGCTCTTTTTCAGAAACCCGGTAAATTCTTCATATCGGGTGCGAAGCGGCTCCTCGTTAAAAAGCTCCTCCGGCAGGGCGGGCACATCGCCGTTCATAGCATCAATCCCGTTGTATGTGCGTTCTATCTCCTCCGACGCATCATCAAAGGAGCGCTGAAGCCGCGTCATTTTGCCGAATCCCACCGCCATTCCAACAATGCAGAGGATGATCATCAGCGCCAGAAACGCGAAATTATAAATCATCATATCTACTGAACTTCTTCCCACAAACCAGGTAAATAGAATACATGCCGCGATCACCAGCACGAACAGTATTTTATCAAATGCCCTTCTTCCCATTGTTTGCTGCCTCCTTTGTATGTTATTCTGTAATTAAATATTTTCAATTTGCCAGTCGATAGGCGTCAGTCCATTTTGCTGCAGATATTTGTTTGTCTTACTGAAAGGCCGGCTTCCAAAGAATCCCCGGTATGCGGACAATGGACTTGGATGGGGTGCTTCCAGTATCAGATGCTTTGGATTGGTAAGCATGGAGCGCTTCATCTGCGCCGGTCTGCCCCACAGGATGAATACCATTGGACGGTCCTGCTCATTCAAGGCGCGAATCGCCGCGTCTGTAAATTCTTCCCAGCCAATCCCGCGGTGCGAATTTGCCTGATGGGCCCGCACGGTCAGCACTGTATTTAAGAGCAGCACTCCCTGTTTTGCCCACTTCGTCAGGTAGCCATTGTTTGGGATATAACAGCCGCAGTCGTCCTGCAGCTCCTTATAAATATTTACAAGGGACGGCGGTATTTCCACATCTGGCTTTACAGAAAAGCAAAGGCCATGGGCCTGTCCGTCCCCATGATACGGATCCTGTCCAAGAATTACCACTTTCACTTCGCTCAGAGGCGTAAGGGCAAAGGCGTTAAAAATATCGTCTGCCGGAGGAAAAATCTTCCGCGTCCTGTATTCCTCATTCACTGTAGTATATAATTTCTTATAGTACGGCTTGGAAAATTCCTGTTTTAAGGGAACCAGCCAATCATTTGTAATCGGAGGCATATCATCACCTTACCGTCTCACCGAGACGCCTCTTTCTCTCAGATATTCTTTTACTTCGCAGATTTCCAGTTCTTTATAGTGAAACAGGGACGCCGCCAGCGCCGCGTCGGCCCCGCCTTCTGTCAGCGCTTCATAAAAATGTTCCGGGGTACCCGCACCGCCGGAAGCAATCACAGGTACAGGCACGGTCTCTGCAATCGCTTTTGTCAGTGCAATATCATAACCGGCTTTTGTTCCGTCACAATCCATACTTGTCAAAAGGATTTCCCCGGCTCCCAGACGGCAGACTCTGTCCGCCCATTCCACAGCGTCGATTCCCGTATCAATGCGCCCACCGTTCTTAAAAATATTCCAGCCGCTTCCATCCTCTCTGCGTCTGGCGTCAATCGCAACCACGACGCACTGACTGCCGAATTTGTCTGCCGCCTCACTAATCAGTTCAGGGCGGTTGATGGCCGCGGAGTTGACAGATATCTTATCCGCACCTTCCCGCAGCAGCGCCCGGAAATCCTCTACCGTACGAATACCGCCGCCTACCGTAAAAGGAATAAAAACCTTTTCCGCCACCTTGCGAACCATATCTGTTACTGTATTTCTTGCATCGGAGGATGCTGTTATATCAAGAAAAACAATTTCATCGGCTCCGGCCCGGTCATAAGCTGCCGCAATTTCCACCGGGTCCCCCGCGTCCCGCAGATTCACAAAATTGACGCCCTTTACCACCCTGCCGCCGTGCACATCCAGACAGGGAATAATTCTTTTTGTAAACATATATCATTTCCTCCCAAGTCCGGCAAAATTTTTTAACATCCTAAGCCCGGCAGAACTGCTCTTTTCCGGATGGAACTGACAGGCAAATACATTGTCCTGCTCCACGGAGGCATGGATATGTACGCCATATTCTGTGGTAGCTGAAACAATCGCCTCCCGGGCAGCTTTTAAATAGTATGAATGAACAAAATACACAAAGGTTTCCTGGGGGATTCCCTCAAACAGCCGTCCATAGCCGCCTGACGGCATTTCCTGAAACTGCAGTGAATTCCATCCGATATGCGGAACCTTAAGCCCGGCTGTATCCGGAATCCGCAGTATTTCACCCTCAAGGATGCCAAGTCCTTCCACCCCCGGGCTTTCCTCGCTTCGCTCAAACAACAACTGCAGGCCCAGACAGATACCAAGCAGAGGCTTGCCTTCCTTTGCTGCCTCCTGTATCGCCGGAATCAGCCCGTACTGAGAAAGCCTTTCCATCGCGTCGCCAAAGGCTCCCACACCGGGCAGTATCACTTTATCCGCGCTGCGTATCTGATTCACATCCCGGGTAACGCAGGCGTCCTCCCCCAGGTACTTAAGCGCCTTGTATACGCTTTTCAAATTTCCTGCATCATAGTCTATAATTGCGATCATAATTTCAGCCCTTTCCTGCATGTATCAATATCATACCATAGACAGCGCTTATTTTCCAGAGAAAAAAGAATCCTGCCCGGAGGCTTTTTGTTATAAAGAAATCCGCCGCAGTTTTTCTTCTGCGGCGGTGAAATACTACTTATCTTTGACAGTGTCATCACATGCGGGAATATCCGTAGCTGTTTACAATAGCGTCAAGCTTTTTCTTCTCTTTGCAGAGCGGACACTCTGTCGCATGGTACGTTTTATAATCGGGAATATCGTCGGGTGTAAACAGCGATTTGATTTTTACACCGTCAATCTCCTCTGTGGCACTGAACAGCGCTGCCGCCCCTTCCACGATACCGCCGTAATAACGGATGCACTCCACAGCACGTTTTACCGTGATACCGGTAGTCGCTGTAGCTAAAACCAGAAGTACATGCTTATCCTGAATCATACTCTGCATATTGTCGCGGAAGATCAATTGTCCGCCGGTGTGTATCTCGGGAGAAACCACATACATCGTCTGATGGGCGTTGATGGACATGATACCATTTCTCGTCAGCTGCTCTGCCAGATATGCTCCGATAATCTCACATCCATCCATGCAGACAATCGTATCGATATACGTTGTCATTTCGTAATTGCGCGCCAAAATTTTTGCCGCACCCTCAGCCTCGCTCTTGCGGGCCTTTAAAAACGTCATATCCACATAATAATTGATGTGAGAATGGGTAGTTGCAAAATGACCCGGAATAACGCGGAGCACTACATTGGGGTCCACATTGGACGGAATTCTTACTACTCTGGTTTCCATATGATTTCCTCCTGCTTTTTACTGCGCACGGCACAACCCGCGCACTGCTTCTTTTGTGGATATTATACCATACTTCAGCAGTTTTTCAATTGTTTTTCGTCATTTTGTGTAAATATTCATCTCATTTACAAACTCTACCGGGTTTTGGCGGATACAGATACTTCTCTCAGCCACTTCCTCCGGCACCATGGCCAGGCTGCTGTGCACCCGTATCAGCACAGACTTCTGATGATACAGAGCCGTTTTTTCAAAGGGGAACCGAATCACGGTCGGATACTCAAAACCTACCCCCAGTTCCAGCATACAGAGTTTCTTTCCCAGGGTGGACGCCAGCCAATTTGTATAAAACTGCCACTGGGGAAGATAGGATGACTCGTCATACGTGTCCATAGTAATGACATTTCCGGCTGACTCGCTTCCGCAGGGAGCTACAATAAAAAAGTCATTCAGCTTAGACTGATAGATCAGGTCGTCCGTATTGACCGTGACGGCAAACCAGGGTTTTCCCTGCACAAGGTTTGCCAGATGGTTATACGCATTGAGAATCTCTGCCCGCTCTGCCTTTTTTTCCGTAAACTCCGCTCCGATACCGAGCAGCACTGCATCGGCCTCCTCAATTTTCTGCGCCATGTCCTGCATTTTCTGCACCGTCCCTTGCATTTTCTGCACTGTCTCCTGTATCTTCTGCTCTGCCTTCTCCATCTATTCTCCTTTGCTGCTGCCATCCAGTTCAAACCAGAAGCAAACGCCGTCTTTGCAGTTATAAACGCCGCACTCCTGATGCATGGATTCCATGATCGCCTTAACGATAGAAAGACCGATGCCGCTTCCGCCATATTCCCTGGTTCTGGCTTTATCTACCTTATAAAATTTAATCCAAACCTTATCAAGATCATTTTCAGGGATGGGCGCGCCTGTGTTAAACACGCTGACCCTTACCTTATCCCCTGTTCTTTCTACTGTCACGTCTATATGCCCGTTCTCATACACATGATTCAGTGCATTGCTGACATAGTTCATGACAACTTCTTCAATCTTAAATTCATCCCCCCAGACGTAGAGAGGTTCTGTTTCTTCAAAGTGAATCGTCACATTTTTCTGCGCTGCCAGGATTCCTGCCGACTGGACTGTTCCGCAGAGCAGCTCTGTCAGATTGAAGCGCTTCATATCCACAACATCATTGCCAAATTCCAGTTGATTCAGCGTCAGAAGCTTTTTCACCATCGTATTCATCTTGGCGGACTCGTCCATAATTACATCACAGTAAAAATCACGGCTCTGCGCATCATCATTGATGCACTCTTTCAGCCCCTCAGCATACCCCTGAATCAGCGCGATGGGCGTCTTCAGCTCATGGGACACATTGGAGAGAAATTCCTTGCGCATTTCATCAATCTGCGTCTTTTGCTCAATATCCCTCTTGAGTTCATTATTCGCAGTCTTCAATTCGGCGATTGTGCGCTCCAGCGTTTCCGACATCTGATTGAAATTTCTCCCCAGCTCGCCGATCTCATTTTTGCCGCCGCTGGTATATTTTGCGTCAAACTCCAGATTCGCCATACGCCGGGACAGCGCCGTCAGCTCCTGAATAGGTGCGGTAATCTTCTTGGAAATCCACCACACAAAGAATGTACTCAAAAGTATTCCGGCCAGAATAATATACTGCGTGAACTGATTCGATATTTTTACATTTTCCCGAATAGACTGAATCGGAATACGCATCAGAAAATAGCATCCGGACTGCAGTTTTCCCCAGGCCTCAAGATAATCCGTGGCATCGGCAGAATCCCTGAATTTGCGGATAATATAGTTGTCTGTCTTTGTCAGCACATCCTGGCTGTCCTCTCCAAAGCCCTGGAATCCCCGGAAATATCCTTCAATACGTCCTCTCATGACAACGTTATCCCGGCTCTGATAAATAATCAGCCCGTTTCCTTCCCTGTCCACCCACAGGATATTCAATTCTACATTATTAGCGTCGCTGACCGACCGAAAGTTCTCCTCAAATTCATCGCTCTGATAATCCGCCCAGTCCTCAATCTGATTGATTTCATTGTAAATTTCAATCATATCCGTCTGCTTCTGCAAAATATAAAATTTTTCAAGCAGCAGATTATTCATCAGAAGATTCAGGCCCAGAATCACAGCGATCAGACTGGCAAAGCTCAGCGCCAGCTGCGTCTTAATGGAATATTTCATCTTCATTCCACCTCAAATTTATATCCCATGCCCCAAATCGTCTTAATATAGTCGCCCTGTTCTCCAAGCTTGCTCCGCAGCTTTTTTACATGGGTATCAATCGTGCGTGCATCACCAAAATAATCGTAATTCCACACACTGTTTAAAATTTTTTCACGGGACAGGGCAATGCCCTGATTTTCCATGAAATAGCTGAGCAGTTCAAACTCTTTGTAGCTCAGCTCTATAACCTTTCCATCGGCCTTCACCTCGTGCGCCGTCTTATCCAGAGAAATTTTTCCTGCTGTCATCACCTTGTCTGACGAAATTGCATTGCTTCTTCTTAAAATCGCCTCGACGCGGGCCACAAGAATTTTGGGGCTGAAGGGCTTGGATATATATTCGTCCACTCCCAGTTCAAAACCCAAAAGTTCATCCCTTTCATCGGCTCTCGCTGTCAGCATAATAATCGGCACCTGAGAAAGGGCGCGAATTTCCCGGCATACCTGCCATCCGTCCATTTTCGGCATCATCACATCAAGAATTACCAGCGCAATGTCCTTTGTATTGAAAAAAACATCAATCGCCTGAGCGCCGTCCTCCGCTTCCAGTACCGTAAAGTCCTTCTTCACAAGAAAATCTTTTACCAGCTTGCGCATCCTGCTCTCATCATCCACTACTAATACTTTTAATTTATCCATGCAATTGCCTCCGATATCCGCCATTTATGCTGCCCGACCGCCAAAGGCTGCCGTCAAAGCAGCGCAAATGCCAGGCAGAGCAGACGCCTGTTTTTAGCGTCTGCTCCAAGTATAACAGCTATTTTTGTCTGTTTTGTGAAAACTGCCGACAATTTATTCCACTGTCACCGATTTTGCAAGATTTCTCGGCTTATCCACATCCAGCCCTTTCGCCAGCGAAACATAATATGCCAGCAGCTGCAGCGGAACCACCGCAAGGGATGTGGTAAAATAGTGATGGGTTCTTGGCACATAAACCGTAAAGTCGGCCGTGTCCTCCATGGAATAGTTTCCGTAATTTGTCAATCCCATAATGTAAGCGCCTCTGGATTTCACTTCCACAATATTGCTTACCGTCTTGTCGTAGAGATTGTCCTGAGTTGCTATGGCCGCCACCAAAATTCCCTTTTCAATCAGAGAGATCGTTCCATGCTTCAGTTCTCCGGCGGCGTAGGCCTCAGAGTGAATATAGGAAATTTCCTTCAATTTCAGAGAGCCTTCCAGAGAGGTGGCATAGTCCAGACCGCGTCCCAAAAAGAAGATATCCTTGCTCGCAGAAAACTTGTTGGCAAACCACTGGATTCTCTCTTTGTCCTTCAGAATATGCTCGATTTTGTCGGGAAGCTGCTGCAGTTCATCAATCATAACCTCAAGTTCTTCCTTGGAAATCGTGCCCCTCACTTTTCCAAAGTGCATACCAATCAGATAAATCGCCGCAAGCTGTGTGCTGTATGCCTTTGTGGTCGCCACGGAAATCTCCGGTCCCGCCCAGGTATACATAACATTATCCACTTCCCTGGCGATGGAGCTTCCCACCACGTTTACTATGCCGAGCACACGCACTCCTCTGGATTTTGCCTCCCGCAAAGCCGCAAGGGAATCTGCCGTCTCCCCTGACTGGCTGATGATAATAACCATAGCGTTTTGGTCAAGAATCGGATCACGGTAGCGAAACTCTGAAGCCAGATCCACCTCCACCGGGATACGCGTCATTCCCTCCAGCACATATTTCCCGCTCATGCCCACATGGTAGGCAGAGCCACAGGCGACAATATAGATTCTGCTGATATCGCGGATTTCTTCTTCCGTCATATTCAGTTCTTCAATCACAATCTCCCCGTCAATAATCCGGGGACTGATGGTATCCCGGACGGCCTTGGGCTGCTCATAAATTTCTTTCAGCATAAAGTGCTCGTATCCGCCCTTTTCCGCAGCCTCGGCATCCCAATTGATGACGGTAGGCTCCTTTTGAATCTCCTCCCTGTCCAGATTGTAAAAGGTCATACCGCTTTCCGATATGCGCGCAATCTCCTGATCCTCAATAAAAATTACATTGCGCGTATGCTTTAAGATCGCCGGAACATCCGAGGCAATGAAATTTCCTTCCTCCGAAGTGCCCACAATCAGCGGACTAGATTTTCGCACCGCATAAATCTCTCCCGGATGATCCTGAAACAAAATTCCCAAAGCGTAGGAGCCCTGCACGCGCACCATCACTTTGATAATCGCGTCCAGCGGATTTCCTTCATAATAATAGTCAAGGAGCTGCACCACCACCTCGGTATCCGTCTCGGACTGAAATTCATATCCCTTTCGGATCAGGCGTTCCTTCAGCGGCTGGTAATTTTCTATAATTCCATTGTGCACCACAGCAATCGTCCGGCTGCTGTTAAAATGCGGATGAGAATTTCCCACTGAGGGTTCCCCGTGAGTGGCCCAACGTGTATGGCCAATACCGCAGGTACCTGCCAGTGCCTTTCCATTGTCCGTCATCTCCCTTAAAACCTGCAGCCGTCCCTTTGCCTTTACTACTTCAAGTTCATTCTTGCCCTCCGCATTTTCATGCATCATTGCAAGTCCCGCAGAATCATATCCACGATATTCCAAATTTGTAAGCCCCTCCAAAAGAATTGGAGCAGCCTGATTTTTTCCTACATATCCGACAATTCCGCACATGGCATTTGTCCTCCCAGATAATAAAATATAGTACATTATACTACAGTTATTCGCTTTTCACAAGATTCACATTTGCCACATAGTCTCATTCAGTATCATTTGGTAGCATAATTATAAAATGCACCTACAGATTTCGCCGATCTTTCGGCTTTATCTTCTGTAAGTACGTTTCTAGTCATATTATAACACTTCTTCAGGGATTTCAGGAATTTTGAAAGATAATTTGTTGAAATATCGCGAACATGTGATAGAACGTTTTTGGGTGCTATCGTTCTTGGGAGGACGGTGGCGGTTAGCCCCCTACGGAGGGACTGAACCCTCCGCTCATATAGAAATCTGTAAAAACAGAAATCTTACGAAAGGAGGGCTTGGCTTATGAGTGACTTTGAATTGCTCTCCATCGTACTGATGATTCTTGGAATTATTATGTCGATGCTGATCGCATATATCAACGAAACGAAAAAGTAACCGCCCCGGCCAAGGTAGTGGTTACTTTTCATTGTAATTGCCAACCGGGCTAACCGTCACTGTGAGCGGTAGCACCCTTTTTCTATAATATACCACTCTATCACAAATTTTACAACTGGTAAAATTTCCGAACTTCAGTTCTCACATAAACCTCTGGAACTGTCTGAACACGCCAGTTTTTTCCAGCGCCTGTTCCACGATATAAAAGATCATTGAATTGATCGGCCACATGATGAGGTTTTTCAGCGCACGCGCCGGCAGGATTACCATAAACGCCTGGCCGTAAACCACCTGCATCCAGAGCGTATTCAGAAAGACATTCACAATCAGGGCTACCAGACCCTGAGCGGCCAGCACGCGCCAGATGGTGATCCGCTTTTTATAATAGAAACATCCGTAGATGAAACCCGCGAGAATCACGTTAAAGGTAAAGCCGAAGAAAAACGGTCCGGTCGGCTTGAGAAAGTATTTCACGATATCCAGAGTGCCGGAGAAAATAGCTCCGGTAATCGGTCCGAACAACAGATCCACAAGCTGATTGGGTATCGACGAAAAGCCGATCTTCACATACGGTCCAATATTGATGGAGCCGATGGTGCCCAGTACGATCGCCAGAGCTGCAAACAGCGCGCAGACGGTCAGTACGCGGACATTTTTTAATTCCTTTGCTGATTCAGCAAAGATGTTTGATACGCTTTTTGATTTAGACATAAAAATACCTCCTATCGTGCAGAATTTTGACTACAATAGGAGATATCCTTGCTTTTATCTTCTGTTGCAGCGGGATGCGGCCTATGTATCGCAAGATATTTCTTTTCGTCCTGCCGGCAACTCTCTATCCGTCAAGGCACTTAACGCACATAAACCTACTCTGCAATTACTTTTTTCATCCTCATTATAGGCTTCCCTAACAGCCGTGTCAACATATATTTACGCTCAGTTTCTGTATCGGCATATTGATTATACCAATCTTCCGCTACAGAAAACTGAAGGTTTTTATCCGTTGTCAAATGTTTTATAATTTACTATACTGTTTTTACAGTCGGGGCGGTGGCAAGCCCGCCCTTTCTGTGTTCCCTTTATGCTATTGCATCAATTTTTTCTTTTACCCGTCTCAATTCATTTTCCAGGCGATTAACACGGATTAAAAGCATTTCTTTTTCATTCTCGACCTTTAGCGCATCGTCAAGTTTTCTGCTCAAATCAAGATGTCCCTCGGCAATGATTTTTATATTCTTGTTTGTCTCGTTTTCAAGTGTCAGTTGAATATCTGTGATTTTTCTATCCATCTCAGACAACTTTTCAAGAATCATTTTTGTTTCTTCCGTCATGGTTTACACCTCCTGTTATTGTTCGTTAAGCTTTGCCTTTCTTAATTGTCTTTATTATATAACTTTTATTAGTTCTTATCAGTAGCTTTTTATAATTTTATTTTTTCCCTGTCCTCTTTGTCTTGCGGCGTTTCTATATATTCCAAAATATCTTTCGGCTGTAATTCCAAAATAGCGCATATCGTGTTTAACGTTTTCAATGTTATTCCTGTAACGTTTTCCTCTGCAATTTTGGTTAGTGTATCTTGCCCTATAACCTTTGTTTTCTTGGCTTTGTACTTATTTACTCCGGCTCTTGTCAATGCGTCGGAAACATTTATTTTATATCTCAGCATTTTTCCTTACCTCCATAATAATTATAGAATATCAACATCAAAAAGTCAATGAAAATATTACCAAAAAAAGTTATATAAACTATTGGCAGTCACTTTTATTCGTGATATAGTATAACCATAGAAACAAGGAACACAGACAAAACAAATGGAGGTTGAAAGATATGTTGAGAGAAGGAAGTAAAATAAAGGTTCATATCTATTCTTGGGTGGGAAAGAAAGAAGAAATCAAGACTAGAAATTTTAACAAGGTTTTTGAAGTAAAAAGAGTAAAGTAGAATTGAAATCTGAATCTTGCTTGATTGCAGATTTTCGAAAAAGAAGCTTTAATTATAATCATTATATAACATATATAACAAAAATGCAAAAAAATAATAAACTTTGTTTGGCTATGCCTCGAAAACCCTTTAAAATCAAGGGTTTTCGAATGGAGCTGAGGGGAATCGAACCCCTGTCCGAAAGCCTATTCATTGCGGCATCTCCCATCACAGTCATTCATTTGACATTCCCTCAGTCAGGCGCCGGATGACAGGCTCCTGACCTTAGTAGCTTCATAAGTTCTTTTACACCCGCAAAGCTTTGGATGCAAAGTGCCTCACAGAATTTGATGCCGGTGGTTCAGGCTGTGAGCAACCCGAGTCCGACAGCAGCCATTAGGCTGCGTACGCTAACTGTTCGTCTGCGTTTATATTTAGTTTCCGGTTTACTGTGCGGTCCCGGCCCGCAGATGGCTTCC
>JAUNFZ010000085.1 GCA_030524785.1 Eubacteriales bacterium | reverse complement strand
CTGGCAACAAGAACTCCGCAAAACATAAGATGAAACAAAATCCAGTTTGTGATGCATCGGCGGATCATTTCCGTCTTTCCCAAAAAGCTTCTTCACAGTACGCTTCCTGGTCCTACTTATACGAAACCGAAAATCTGAAATTACTTCTTAGCGTCTTTCGGTCTCTTAGCGCCGTATTTGGAACGGGCCTGTCTTCTCTTAGCAACACCTGCTGTATCAAGTGTACCTCTGACGATATGGTATCTGGTACCCGGAAGGTCCTTTACCCTGCCGCCACGGATCAATACAACACTATGCTCCTGAAGGTTGTGTCCCTCACCCGGGATATAGCTTGTTACTTCGATACCGTTTGACAGACGTACTCTGGCAATCTTTCTAAGAGCTGAGTTCGGCTTCTTAGGTGTAGCTGTCTTTACTGCTGTACAAACGCCTCTCTTCTGCGGGGAAGATGCATTTGTAGATTTCTTCTTCAGGGAATTGAATCCTTTCTGGAGAGCCGGTGCAGTAGATTTCTTTACTGATGTCTGTCTGCCTTTTCTTACTAACTGATTAAATGTTGGCATTAATCTTTCACCTCCTGATTTAGTTGAGTCTTCACTCATGTGGTTGCTATTATACTTTTACACAATAAAAGCAGCGCGTAATCACGCACTAAAATAGTATACTCGCGTGCTTTTCTCTTGTCAAGCATTTTTCATTCAATTTTCAGTGCCCCGGCGTTCCCCGCGGCCTACCGGCAAGTTTCCTTATTAGAATTATAATGCATTCGGGATATCTTTATTAGATTTTTCTTAAAGTACTGGACAATATATTTTCAGTGGTGATACAATAGCGGAAATTCCGCCAAATGATTCTGCTCCGCATGTTTCGCAGTCAGACAAACACAATAGCGGACAGATCTTCATTTACATATTTTAATAGGAAAGAACACATACAAGAGAGGTTAGATTATGTTAAATTTTTTGAAGCCATTATCTTTCCTGCCTGCTATCGTTATGATGTATCTGATTTTCACCTTTTCTTCACAGGATGGAGTCACCTCCGCCCAACTTAGCTACAAAGTCAGTTACAAAGTCATAGAGACAGGCGGAGAACTTTTAGGGGCTGATTTTGAACCCTGGGAAATCGACAACCTTGCCACACGGTTCCACGGAGCCATTCGTAAAATAGCGCATATGACAGAATATTTTGCTTTGGCCGTTGCAGTGGCATTTCCACTTTACGTATACGGTCTCCGCGGAATCCTTCTGATGCTGGTAGCCGGATTTTTCTGTGTCGCCTTCGCCTGCGGCGACGAATATCACCAATCCTACGTTGCAGGGCGCGGTCCCTCCAAGCGGGATGTATTGATTGATTCTTTCGGCGTTTTCTGGGGAATTGTACTGGTACGCATCGTCGGCTGGACCGGACGAAAGACCATTTTCAGACCTTTTACAAAAAAGAAGAAAAATAAAGAAAAGCAGGCGGAACAGCATTATGGCGTGCCCCCATACCAGCAGGCTCCATATCCGCAGCAGCCCTATTCACAGGGACCCCGCCAACAGCAGCCTTACCCGCAGCAGCCCTATTCACAGGCTCCCTACCAACAGCCTTATCCACAAGCCCCCGGTGCAGCACCGCACCAAGCGCAGGAAAATATATCTTACTATCCGCCAAAGGGCAGTTATGAGCAGTCATCGGCTTCAGGACCGTATCCCGGCATGCAGCCCGGTTCCGGTCATTATCCGCCGTACGGGCAGCCTCCCTATGGCTATCCGCCGCAGCCTCCGGTTCAGCAGGATGTCACCTCAGACCGGTTGTCGGAGGATATGTCCCTCAAAAAACTGGTGCGGGATTTAAAGGACCAGAAAAAAAAGTCACAGGATGATTAAAAGAGCGCTGCAGAATGCGCCCCGACACAATATACGGCTTTTATTATAAAACTACCGTATACTCTGTCCGCATTTTGCAACGCTCTTTTTTTGCAAATACAGTTACTGCTGTTTTTTTAAAGTTTTCATTGTCAGTCTGCATTACCGCCGAATACTGCTTTTTTATTTTCTTCCAGCATCTCCCGAAATTCTTCCCGACTCATCCTTTTTTCATTAATCAGATATACGTAATCATAATAATTGGGCAAGACCGGAAGCTGCATCAGCTCCTTTGCGAAGGCATGGGCTGCAATTTCACTGCATCTTAAGATATTTCCTTTTCGGTCGTATCCCAGAAATGAAAACAGTGTTACTGGTTCCAGATAATCCGACACATAGCCCTTCTCATAAATACTCCTTGTATTTTCGTCCGGTATCTCACTGCTGTGATGCTCCAGATAATGAAAATACTCGTGGGCAAGATGAACCTCCAATGCAGTCTGGACATCCAGACCATCACCTGGTATTCCCAATGACGGCTCTTCTATTTTACTCTTCGATGCCAGTTGCCCAATGGAATCCTTGTAAATCAGAACCTTCGCACTTCCATCTTTACCGTATTCACTCTGCGCCCGAAAAGAAACTCCACAATTTTTACTGCTTTTCTCTTCATATATGATTTCAATTCCGGAATCCTTATAAATCTGTTCCAGCCTTGGCGCGCCGTATACCTCTTTCATACGACAGGCTGCCTGACGGCCAAGGGAAAGAGACTGCTCCACATAATACGTATATCTGTCCTTCGGAATTTTCCGGTATAATAAATCATTCATCAATTCACACATCGCCAGCACATGATCGTGAAGCATACTCTTTCCTCCTTATCCTGAAATAAAACCAGCTGCTTACTTATAGGCCACCGCGATCAGCTCTTCCTGCGGCTCCAGCCGTTCAATCTCTACATCGAGAATCGAATTCAGCTGCTCTGCGCTCTGCATGCCTGTTAAATCCAGCATCTTTTCCCGATAAAACATAAATACCTTCGGAATCGTCGCATTTGCATCTGAAAATGTCGTATGCGCGTCCAGAAATTCTCCAAACTGGCTGTTTTTCTGGTTCTTGCTGAATTTCAGGCATGCTGCATTTTCTTTCTTCAACCGCACTACGCCCTCCCGGTCTATTACGCAGAGGCTTTTTGTTTTCTGTTTGAAAATACCAAAGCGCTTTTTCACGGAAACAGCCTCATACACGTTCCATCTGCCGCAGGATGCCGCGCAACTTGTATCCTGTGCCAAAACCCCCAGAGCCTCTGCTGATATTTCCTGCAGCTTTTCCGGCTTCAGATTTACAGCAGTCAAATCCTTCTGACGCAGCTCCGTCGCACCTGTAGCGATAGCCCTCAGAATATTTTTCTGCGCGTCCACTTCAATCGTAACATCCACCGTTTCTTCATTTGCTCCGGACTTTACAATTTTCTCAATAATATCCTGGCGGAGCTGTTTGATATCTTCATCCGTTGGATTTGCTACGGTACGTTCCATCTGTTCTCTTACCATGGCAAGGGCGACTCCAATGGTTGAAATATACGGCGCATTTTTGGCCATCTTCCATTTCACATTCATCCGCTGTGCCAGAGCGTTAACGATTACAGCGCCGGAGCCTCCTCCGCCCACCAGCATTACAAACTTTCTGTCCAGCTCATACTCTTCCATCAGCTCTTCGACTACCGTTTCCAGTTTATCCAGCGCAAGCTTCATTACCTGTCTCGCCGCATCCTCACCTGAGCATCCAAGATAATTTCCCAATGCCTCCCAGGCTGCCGCGGTACACTGGTCGTTGCCCCGGGCATAGTCTCCCTTTGGTATATAGCCCAGAAGATTTGCCGCTCCTGCGAGAGTCAGCGAATAAGCCTTCTGTTCTGATGTTCTGACGATTACATATTCCTTCGGGTCATCTGACCGCGGACTGATAAATTCCACCTTTGCACCGTCCAGCGCTCCACTTTCCTGAAAGCATTCATATTCCATACCGGCGATATGGGCGGAGCGAGGACCGATGTCAACAATCTGCTTGTCCTTCACCCGAACCATGGAACCTCCGGCCACACCCAGTGTCCGTACATCCAAAGACTGCAGATACGTCTTATGGCCACCCACCTGAGCATATTTTATCATAACCTTTCCATTTTTAATCACGGATATATCGACACTGGTACCTCCTACCTCAAAGAAAATACCGTCTGAAATTTTTTCATACATAAGCGCTCCCGCTACGCCGGCGGCCAGGCCAGAAAGCATCGTCAGAATCGGGCGTTTTCTCACTTCATCAATACTCATAACACCGCCGTCACAGCGCATGATCATTAAACCTGACTGTATTTTCGTATCAAGGACTGCCTGCTCCGTCATATTGGCAGTCTCCATCATCTTTGGAATAAGAGATGCATTTACTACGGCAGTTCTTGTCCGCATTTTCAGTCCATACAGCTGCGAAATCTCATGTCCGCCGGTACAGTAGAGCTTCTCTTCTTCTGCAATTTTCTGCACCGCAAGCTCATTGGAGGGATCATCCACACTGTACGCCTCTGAGGCCACAATCACCTCAGCGCCATCCTTTTGCAGCTGTCCAATGGCCGATTTAATCTCTTCTTCATCTGCTTTTTTAGAATCCAGAAATGTGTGGCATGTTTTCAGAAATTTCCCGGGAGCCAGCTCAATATTTCCTACGTTTGTCTCACCTCTGGCGCTTCTGGCATCCATGCCGCTTCCCATTCCAATCACTCCTACACTGGCAACATCTCCCTCCAGAAGAGCATTCGTGGCCTGAGTGGTTCCGTGCGCAATGAATACCACATCCTCCGGACATATTGCCTGCTCCTTTAAAAGCTGGCTGATAATAGTCACAACTCCCACTGCAACGCCTTCCCTGTGAGTCGTAGGAATCTTTTTCTTTGCAATAACCTCATATGTATTATTATCTATTACCACAGCATCCGTGAAGGTTCCCCCCACATCAATGCCAATTCGCACTTTTTTTTCCATTGCATCCACAATTTCCTTTCTTCACCATTCCATTTGTTTTCTGAAACGCAGCGACCTGAAATACGGCAATTCTAACCAAAATTCCGATAAAAATACTGCAGTTTTATAATACAACAATCCCAGCTATCACAAGCCCTGCCAATGTGGATGCCGCAATCCACAGAATCGTCTTTTTCAGGATTTCATTGACATCTACCTTGGCAAAATCAGCAACCCAGACATTATGTGAGTTGGTCGGATCACAAACTGCCTGTACGTTTGAGTCAAGTCGCAGCGCTACCATGGCAGCAACCGGATTCATACCGCAGGACGCCAGCAGAGCAACAATGCCTGAGCCAAGCCCCCACACATTCAACGGTCCACGGTAAATTGCCAGAGGAGACAAGAGACCGAACACGAGCACAAACATCACTGTGTTTGTCGGAATGATTGCTTTGATTACCGGTTCCAGTACAGCAGCTACCTCCGGAGACATAACGGAATTCAGAACCATTCCAATGCCAATCATCAGGGCGCAGGCTCCTGCCGTCTCCTGAATTCCTTCTACAAAAGCGCCAGAAACAACGTGAACAGCATTTTTCGGCGTAGCCAGAATCAGAGTAACAATGATGCCAATCAAGATGGCCGGAACAAGCGGCATCTTCAGAGCAAAAACAAGGATAACGGGAACAAGCGGGGAAATCAGTGCGATGGAACGTACATTTTTGCTGTTTCCAACCTCAGCGGAGGGCATTGCCCAGGCTTTTCTTCTCTTGTTTCCTGCTTTTATCATAAAATAGATCATAATTACGGAAACAACAATCAGCGGCGCTCCACAAAGGAAGGAATACTGCGTCACAGTCTCCAACGGAAGTCCTAACGTATCGATATAAACGCCGAGTGTACCAACAGAGAAGGTAACGCCAATACCGTTGCCGAGCAGAAGGATCGTTCCTGCCACCAGAGGGCTTACACCTGCACTGATCATAATCGGAATAATAATCGTACCTACCAGAATGACCATACCCAGTCCATTGGAGGCCGCAAAAATAATCGAGGTCACAACGAGAAATGCATACGCGATAGGAAGCGGCTTATCGCCCGCCAGCTCCGCAGCTTTACGTATAATCGTATTTGTAACACCCACACGGCTCAGCACCTTTCCAAAGAAGCCTCCGAAAAACAGGCCTGCGATCGCCGTGTTCATTCTCATAGCTCCCGCTTCAAGTATGTTCTGGGTGATATTGAATTCTCCTCCCATAAAAGGAATTCCTGCAATCAGTGCAATGCCGACCGCCATGATCGGCAGGGCCAGGATCGTCGGCAGCTTCCGCGTCATCATAAGCGCTACCATCAAAATAAATAATCCTAATATTCCAATAATCTGAATCGTCATCTTTATTCCTCTCTTTCCTGTAAATCAAGATATGCATCCTGCTCTCTCAAATATTTCTGTATTTCCTTTACCTCAACCGTTGCCACATTTCCCCCCGTTTTGGCTGCCAGGGCTGCCGCTATACCGCAGGCGTGTCCCAACGCTCCTGCCGTAGGCGTCGTCCGAATCGCCGCCTGGGCTTCAAAGCTGGCCGAAATGCAGCGTCCCGTCACCAGCAGATTCTCTATCTCACCGCAGTACATGACCTCATACGGAATACTGTAATACGTGCCCGGCTCTGACAGAAAATGGCTGTCTGTTCCAACGCCCTTCGGATTATGAATATCAATCGGATAGGCGGAGTGAGCGATCACATGCTCAAATTTCCTGCGCTCCAGGATATCTCCGGCTGTCAGCGTATACGCTCCCACAAGCTGTCTGGATCCTCTGACACCGATACTCGGGCCGGTATATTCCAGAAGTGCATGCTCGAATCCCGGAACATTTTTCCGAAGAAAACTGTCCAGCTGACGGCATTGTCTACGCCCGATCATCTCCGCGTCACTGAGACTGGAAGCATCCGCGCCGTCATGATCCAGAATCCTTGTCGTGTTGATGATGTATTCCCCCTTGCGGTCTGTCTCAAAGCAGAGAACATCCTCTCTTTGAATCTCATGCTCCCCGCTGGAATTCGCCGCAGTAAACTCCTCCTGAAATCCCCGGAAGGAAAATCTGCTCACCGAATCCATCAGCTTTCTGTTCTTCTCATGACACGGAAAGCTTTCGATATGCGACTGAATATATGCCTTCAATTTTTCTGTATCCACGTTGGCATATTTCATATTCATTGTCATTGGCTGCGCAGCGCCGTCCTCTTTTCTTCCCTTTGTCATTCTGGCTCCCGCCAGTGCGGCTACATCCCCATCTCCTGTGGCATCTACGAAAACCCTTGCCTGGATTTGATGAAGCCCGTCTTTATTGCATACGGTAAGCGATGACAGTTTTCCGCCCTCCCGCTGTGCTGCTCCGATAAAGGTATGAAATAGGACGTGGCAGCCCGCCTCCTGAACCATTTCATCCAGCACCAGCTTCAGGCCCTCTGCATTAAAGGGAGTCAGATAACTGATATACTGCATCGTATCGTAAATGTGTCCTGTAGAATAGCCGCCTTTTACCAGCCTATCCACAATTTCTTCCATGACGCCTCTAATTACCTGCTTTTCCCCAGCATGGAAGGTCATCATGGGGCCGACACCGCAGCCAGTCAATGTACCGCCAAGATAGCCATTCTGTTCCACAATTAGTACACTGGCACCAAGCCGGCCTGCCGCAATTGCACTGACCGTTCCGGATACGCCTCCGCCTGCAATTACCACATCGTATTTCTCATCATAACAAAATCCCCCCATTGCCACTCCTTTCATCTTTGCAATACCAATCACTTTTTTTCATGGCTTGTGCGTTTTAATGAATTATCTTTTCAGAAAACCGGTTTTTCATGATAATATGCTATCACTATTTTCATAATCTGTCAATATATTTGATTTACTTTTTCATAATCAATCACCATTTGCAAAAATTTTGAAAATATGCTATACTCTTACGCAAGAGAAGAGGAGAGCAATATGGTATCTAAAGTTATTTCAAAAATTATATCTATGCAGCCCAGCTTTACCATGAGCGAGAACGCGATTAGTCAATACGTTATTCACCATGCAGAGCAGATTCTGACTACCACGATTTCTACTCTGGCCGAAGATACGGGAACATCAGAAGCCAGTATCAACCGTTTTTGCAAAAAGCTGGGATATAAGGGATTCAACGGGCTGAAAATAGCGCTGGCCCAGGAAAATTTCTATAACAATATGGTTCAGGAGAATCTGCCCAACAGCAGCAATTTTATCGCGTCCATCACCTCTGATTACCGGAACATGATAAACAGCACAGCTGCTTTGCTGGAGGAAGAAACTGTCTTTGCTGCAGTCGAGGCAATGCGTTTGGCCAAAAACATCAATATTTTTGGTATGCCAAACACCTCCTTTATTGCACGTGAATTCCGCTTCAAGCTGGAAATGCTGGGAATACGCGCAAAGGAATTTACTGACCCACTGAATATTGCCCTTCAGGCCAACAGCATTTCCGAGGGGGATTTATCTATTTTTATCTCCCGAAGTATTATGATCAAGGATATCTACCAGGCTGCCACTATCTCCATAGAACGCGGCGGTAAGAATCTGACAATTACTAGCATCGATTCGCAAAAGCTGAACAATATTTCTAATTTTAAGTTCATTATCTCTGATAAACTTGTGGCTGATAATTATCTTTCACTCTCCAACAACATGACGTATCTATACGTTACAGATGTGCTTTATGGCGCGCTTTTGAAAAGCGACAAAGCGCTGCAGCGCAAAAAGATGAGCAATGATGCGATCCTCAACAGTATACAAACCATAGATTCCAGAGAGTTGGAATATTGATGTATTGATATCGCCATTGTAGAAAAATTTTTCCCTTATTTTAGATGAATTGAGCCAAAAAGAACCGCTGTGAATTTCCACAGCGGTTCTTTTTATTTCTATTTACTAAAACTAAATCTTCGGCTTTGAAGTCAGTCTATATAGTGCTCCTTTTATTCCTCTTCATTGGTGCCCACAGACACAAACTCCTGTTCCTCTGCCGCAAATTCTTCCGCCGCAGCTTCCTCCGCCGTATCTGTCTCCTCGATCACATCGCTCATCTCTTCGAGATCCAGCTCCGGCTCATCCTCCAGCTCCTCAAAGGTGATCTCTCCGGCCATCGCCTCTTCGTACTTGTAATCATCCGTACCGGAAATATCCAGCTTAACGTCACGATAACGTCTCATGCCGGTACCTGCCGGAATCAGCTTACCGATGATGACATTTTCCTTCAGACCGATCA
>JAUNFZ010000014.1 GCA_030524785.1 Eubacteriales bacterium | reverse complement strand
CCCGCATAGTCTCTGTCAAGTCCCTTCCACGCATTTTCTACGGCTTTTATTATACTATCGGGAATGAAATTTCTCAATATATTTTCTTGGCAAAATACAATATACAATAAACTATTATTCATAATCAAATCTCAACCTTCTTGTGCTTAAAGTATATGAAGTTTTGGCTTTATCTTGTAGTTTGCGAATATCTGTATAAATAGAAAAAGCCCTTTGAGAAAAGGATTTTTCCGCTCTCAAAGGGCAAGCTGACAAATGTAAAGTTATAATTATTTTGTAAGAACTTTTTTATGATATGATTTGTTCCCGCAGTACGGGCATTTCATCTTTCTCGTTGTGCCGATATGCGGAGCCATAACAACAGCTTTCATTGTCGGTACATATCTTTTTTTGCATACAGGACATTCGTAGTATCCCGTATCGTGCTCAATTTTTACTCCTACAAAGCAAGTGGCGAAAACTATCGCAGCTCCAAATGCCAATAAAGCGATTCCGCGGGCAAGATGTGCTTTCATCAGATAGCATCCGACAAATATCATAGTGAGAGATACAACAATCGTCATTGTGATAAGAAGCTTCTCCAGATGCAGAATCCGTTTATTTGACGATTCCTCCTGCTTTTTCATCTCCAAAAGCAAAGCATCCGAAGTTTCCTTGTAGTTTTCCATTGCGATTCGCTCCCCACTAAAAAGCTCGCTTAGGTTTATTTTTAGCAGGTCGCATAGTTCTGGCATGATGGCTGCATCTGGCAGACTCCGCCCAGTTTCCCATTTTGATACGGCACGGTCTGTGATGCCAAGTTTCTCCGCAAGAACAGCTTGTGTGAAACCCTGCTCCTTCCGACAGAACGCTATGAACTTTCCGATTTTCTCCTGTTCCATGAGGAGCACCTCCTTTCTTGCATCCACTATATCGCTGTATGACGATTTTTAACAGGAACCAGTGGTTGATATGTCCGAAATCATCTCTTTATTCACAATCTCACTCGCACACGCCTGTATGTTATTCATTTTTCTCACCCATTTTCCCACAATCGTCAAATCTTCCTGTGCTCAAATGACACCGCAAAATTATTTTTTAGCGGCCCCCTGTATCCTGTACATCTTTTTAACCGCTCCCCTTTGAGAAACTTAAAATCGCCTATTTCAAGTCAAAAAGGGCTTTTTCATAATCTTTTACATAGTATCGTATGTTTGTACGTCCTTTCCGGATAATTGTGTGCCCTTCTGCTTCCAGCTTTTCTTTTTGTGTTTCTATACCGCCGGGATATTTTATATTCAATTCCCCATTTGCCTTTAAAGTTCTCCAATAGGGCGTTTCATCTTCGGAGCGCTGGTAACTCGCCCACGCAGCAATAGATACAAAAATTCCGGCTGTGATAGGTTCTGTAAAATCTGCCCCACTCATCTTGGCAAAATATTCCCGGATTTTTCCGATAGTAATCACTTTTCCATACGGAATTTGTTTCATTGCCTTATCATAGTAGATTGGCGGAGCAAAATACATTTTGCTTCCACCGTATTTCTCTATGCTTTTTGGGTCAGTAATCGTCTGAAATTTAGGCATATCCTTGCTGTCATGCAGCATAGCATTAAAATCCTTTTTATCTTCATTTGCCATATCTCAACACCTCCTGCCCCAATTATATTAAAGCAGACGCTCACATGCAATGAGACAGTTTGAAAAACATTTGATTTTATTGTTCTGAATTTTTCCTAATTCTATGGCTAACACCGCAAAAAACGCCGCAGGACATTTCCTGCGGCGCTAATCGTTTTAAATTTTGTTTTAGTAATTCTCCATTCTCACCTCAAAATAGCTCTGGGGATGCGCGCATACGGGACAGATTTCAGGCGCCTTTTTGCCCATTACCAGATGGCCGCAGTTTCTGCACTCCCACATCTTCATTTCGCCCTTCGCAAACACCGTTTTCATCTCTACGTTATTGAGCAGAGCACGGTATCGCTCCTCATGGGCTTTTTCGATATCCGCCACCATTCGGAATTTTGCCGCCAGCTCCGGGAAGCCTTCTTCCTCCGCTTCTTTTGCAAAGGTACTGTACATATCCGTCCACTCATAGTTTTCGCCTTCGGCCGCCGCCGCAAGATTTTCTGCCGTATTTCCAAGCTGCGCCAGCTCCTTGAACCACATTTTGGCATGTTCTTTTTCGTTGTCAGCCGTTTTAAGAAACAGGCTGGAAATCTGCTCGTAGCCTTCTTTTTTCGCCACGCTTGCAAAATATGTATACTTATTTCTTGCCTCGCTCTCGCCTGCAAACGCCGTTTTTAAATTCTGCTCTGTTTTTGTTCCTGCATACTTGTTCATATCCATATCCTCCGTATCTGTAATTTTTTCGCCTTCTTATCAGCCGTCAGTTTTATTTTCCTCTGAAGCTTCTGTATCATTTGAGGAAGGCACTGATAATTCTTTCTTCTTACATTCCGGGCAGATATAGTGGATATTCAGTTCGTATCCGGTAATTGTTACTCCAAGGCGCTCCTCCAGCCTGGCCGCCAGATCCTGCAGGGTTACATCAGAAACCCTGCCGCAGCAGTCGCAGACCATGTGGTCGTGAAGTTCTGTGTTTCCGTCAAAGTAATCCGGTCCGTCGCTTCGCCGTACGCGGCGGATCGCACCCGTTTCCGCCAGAAAATTCAGGTTGTTGTAAACCGTCGCCATGGCGATACCCGGAGCCTCTTTTTTGGCGAGAAGATATATTTCCTCCGCCGTAAGATGCCGGGAAGTCTGTCGGGCTCTTTTCAGAATGTTCCAGATTAAAGTTCTGTTCTTTGTCATATCTGCCTCTTTAAGAATTAGAATTATTCTAATTCTTATTTTATCTTATTTTCCAGATATTGTCAATCGTTCTTTTGTTTTTAAAAAATAGAACTCCATGCTGGTTTCGCCATGAAGCGCCATACAAACTGAAATTTCCAACATCCGGCTGTTCAGCCGATGATACGTCATTTTCGGCTCCCATGGGATTCCCAACAGGTAATTTCTCTCCCTGGCCGTAAGGCAGGAAAACATCTTCTCCAGACGTGCCTTACGGTCTTTTCTTATCATGCCAAAGGGGCAGGCCACATAGGATTGTTCCTCACCGTTTTTCTGAATATACTCGCGCAGTTTCCAGCAGAGTCTGGCCTCTGAAAATACCTTTTCGTTCACAGGTTTCATATCTTCCCTGGCCAGCGGCAGGTCTTCCAATAAAACCTTCTTTTCCAGCAGATAGCGGTACACTGTTTTTTCCACGCGGGACCGGGGCGTCGGAAAATCCAACGCCGCCATGATATCCTCCGTGCCGTATCCCAGATCGACCAGGTGGCGGACTGCATCCCCGCTAGCCGCATCATGCATAAAGTCTGATAACGCCTCCTGAAAATATGTCTGTTCTACTTTGATTTTGCTGCCCATAAAAACAAACCTCCCCACGCCCTGCTGCGCTGCAGGTGCAACTTACGCTACGCTTTCGGAGTAATTCCCGCAGCCTACTGCGAGATATTCAATTCCGTATCCAATCTTACATATCTGTCGCTGAATGTTCCATCCAGCTCCAGCGGAATCGCGCTGCCGGAAGAATATTTCAAATACAGGTTATCCATCTGATCCTCATCCACCACATAGAGCAGCGTATATTCCAGAGTTTCTCCCACAGCCAGTTCCCGCCAGAAGAAATGTCCGTTCAATTCTCCGGCATAAGGAGACTGATCAAAGTATATGGGGCCTCCCTCAATAGACATGGAATCTTCCTGCCAGTTCAGGGGTTCCGTATACGTATCCGGATATTTATAATTTCCTTCCTCCATCGGTTCCAGATGCGCCAGATATCCGGCTCCGGCCCAGTAGTCGATAGCACTTTCTGAAATATTTTCTGCCTTGACGGTCACTTTCAAAAATTTTCGGTTTACAGATTCTTCCCTGGCAATTTCTTCGCCGGATCCATCATATGTAACTCTGGTGTATGGCTTCGCCGTACCGTCTCCGTTTAACTGCAGTTCTACATCCTCCGCATAATCAAAGAAGTTTTCCTGGGGATAATCAGCAACAGAGTCAATCATCTCCACGCTCTCCACAGTAATCTTTGCCACACCCTCCGCCGTCGTATTCTCCGTCTTAAGCTGCTGGTACTCAAACCCTGTTCCGATATCGTAAATATACTCCTGGGGCACACCAAAATCACGGCTCTCCTGCCATTGCTTTTCAAAATCCTGCGCAGAGGCATCCCGGATTTCTTTCTCCTCACTGCTCATATACTCCGCACTCTGCCCCGTTTTTGTGAACGTCAGTCCTTCGGCCACCTTTTTCAGTTCCTCCATGCTCAGATCATTTCCGCCAAAGACGACGCACACATAACCTTCCGTTTCGTTAAAGAGATAGATGCGTTTGTCAAAGTACTTTTCATCCTGTTCCTCACTGCAGTCCAGTACAATCAGATGCGCTTCCATACCGTTTATGGTCGTTTTTTCCATGCTCTTTACATTTTCCGCATCCAGCGCTTCGGGTTCCGCGTCCAGATAGTCTGCCGACGCCATCATGATGCTGATGCCGTTCTGATAGGAATCGTCTGCGCACCATTTTGTTCCGTCCGTATTCGGCACTTCGCTATATCCTTCAGGGATATAGCCTACTTCTGCCTCTACCGTATCGGGCGTCAGCTCATAATTAAATTCCAACTGGTAAGATAGAGTCTCACCGCTTTGCTCCACATTTTTTGAAAATATCCCGCTGATGGCCATAACCGTCACCGAGGATACTGCCAGAACTCCCACTACCGCAGCCACGGCAGCCCATCGCCGCGAAAATGTCTTCCCATGACAGCTCATCTGCCGCCTTTCTTCCTGCCTCGAAGCAGCGTCTGCCCGAATCACGCTGTAGGCTTCCTGTATGCCGGCTTCCACCACCGCCGAAGCTTTGATGTCCTGACGCAAAATCCGCTTCATCTCCGATTTTCTATAACGCATAAATTTTTTCATCTCCCTTCTGATATTCCAAAGCAAATTTTTTCCTGGCCCTCACCAGCCGGCTCTTTACCGTATGCTCGTTTATCTCCAAAAGCTCTGCTATCTCTCTGGTATTAAACCCTTCCGAATAATACAGCACCAAGACCATCCTGTACTTTTCATCGATGGAATTTAAAAGCTCCATAAATTCCAGCTTCTCCTGGGTAGTATCGTACGTTTCCTGTACGATAAACTCCCCCGGCAGCTCCGCCTCCCGGCTGCGGCGCAGAATATCCTTGCACTTATTAATCACAATGCGGATAAGCCACGTTTTAAAATACTGCGGCTTCTGCAGCGTATCCAGCTTTTCATAACAGGAAAGTATGGCTTCCTGCATGGCGTCCGCCACGTCCTGCTCGTTTCGCAAATATGATTTTGCTACTTTCAGCATGCTCTGACGGTTCATCTCCATCAGCCGGATAAAGCTGTCCGCGTCTCTGTCGCGCTGCGCCTTGATTACCAAATGCTTCAATCAAAATCACCCCTTCTTTGCTTTTACAAATATGTAATTTTCTTTACAAACATTAGACGGTTGGATCCTACTGTTGGATGCATCCGCCGAAATTTTTTAGAGCTGACCATGGCGATATCCGGATGTGCCTCCTGCCGAAAGCTTTTTGTATCATTTGATGCAAAAAACGCCTGCGATTGCTCTTGGCGTTTCACAGGCGCATAGAATTACATTATTTTATTGTAGGCAGCCTACTTGCGGCTGGCCTCGAAATCTCTGAAATCTTTGGCGCACTTTTTCAGCATTTCCCGAATCGGAAGATGGTACGGGCAGCGACTCTCACACTCGCCACATTCTACACATTCCTCCGGTCTCACCTTAAGCGTCTGGTAGCGGCTGCTGCCCCATTCTCCCAGACCATATCTCTGCAGATAACCCGCGAACAGGAATACGCCTGAAATATTGATTCCCACGGTGCAGGGCTGGCAGTAATTGCAGCGGCGGCAGAAGTTTTCTCCCAACTGTTCCCTCACTGCGGCAATCTTCTCTGCATCCTTTTCATTCAAAGGCTCGTCCTTTTCCACCGCGCTGATGTTTTCTTCGGCTTCCTTCAGGCTGTACATACCCGGAATCACAATCGTCACATCAGGATTGGAACAGATATAGCGAAGGGCCAGAGAAGCGTCCTCGATTGCGCCTCCCGCCAGCGGCTTCATCGCGATAAATCCGACATTTCTTTCGGAACAGGCCTTCATCAGTTCCTCTCCCTGGGACTCCACGATATTGTACGGAAACATAATCGTCTCCACCCAGTCAAGAGTCAAAGCATGTTCAAAAACCTGCAGGGAATGGGCGGTAAGGCCAATGTGTCCGATGCGCCCGGCCGCTTTCGCCTCCAGAAGCGCCTCCAGGGCTCCGCCTTCGCCCTCCACCTTGTCCATATCTTCCATAGAGGGATTGTGTACCTGATAAAGATCAATATAATCTGTGCGGAAATTTTCAAGGCTGATCTCTATGTCCTTCGCCATGGCTTCCTTTGTTCTGGACATACTCTTGGTAGCCAGCACAAACTTATCGCGTATTCCCTCCAGCGCTTCCCCTAAAAGCTGCTCGCTGACGGTATAGCCTCTGGCACTGTCAATATAATTTACACCTTTCTCTGACAGTGTTTTTACAAGTTCCTTTACCTCCTGCGCGCTGCTTTTCTGAATCGGGATTCCTCCAAGGCCAATTTTGGAAACCTTCAGTCCTGTTTTTCCCAGTGTTACATAGTTCATGTCCATATCCTCCGCTCTCTTAATTTTTTATCTTTTCACCACATACATGACCACCGCGGATGTGGGCGGCAGTTTCAGTAAAAGCTCTCCGGCCTTCACCTCGTACAGCACCTTATCCTGCGAAAATCCATCTCTGTCCGTCATCATCATCTGTATCAGATGGTCGCCGCTGTTCAGGCCGATATCGTGTACCCTTACCTCTCTCTCCATCGTCTCGCCGCTGTTGTTGAAGGCTGCGAGAACGATTTCTTTTCCAAGAAATCTTCCATAACAAATAAATTGGTAATCCGTCTGTATTATCTTTACGGAACCCCGCATCAGCGCCGGATGCGATTTATGAATCCGTATCATCTGCCTGTGGAACTCGATCATCTGTTCATCTTCATGGCCCCAGGGATATGTTCTCCGGTTGTCCGGATCTGTGAACCCGCAGACGCCGGCCTCGTCGCCGTAATATATGGTGGGCGCTCCCGGCCATGTCATCTGCATCACCACAGCCTCCCGCATGACGGCTTTGTCCACATCAGCGGACGCCGCCTCGCTTCCCAAAGCGGCCACACGCCCTACTTTATGATTTGTCCTCGTCAGGAAGCGGGAATGGTCATGATTGGACAGCTCATTCATCGCCACATGCAGTGACGGAGCCATAAAGCTTGTCATATAATGGCCCATCGCCCATTCAAAATGCATACCGTTTCCCAAAAGATCCTGACGGTATTCGTCGCTGTGCTTCTCCATTCCCGTGAAAAACCACGTGAGAGGCTCCATAAAGGCGTCGTAGTTCATCACCGTATCCCACTCGTCGCCCTGAAGCCACGCCCTGGGATCTCCGTAATGCTCCGCCAGAATCAGCGCATCCGGATTTGCCTCTTTCACCGTATCCCGAAAATCTTTCCAGAACTGATGGTTATACTCTCCCGAGAATCCCAGATCGGCCGCCACGTCGAGACGCCAGCCGTCTGCGTTGTAGGGAGGCGACACCCATTTTCTGGCAATATGCATAATATATTCATACAGCTTCGGCGAATGTTCGTAGGCCAGTTTCGGAAGCGTATCGTGGCCCCACCACCCGTCGTAATGGGGATTGTAAGGCCATGCCCCGTCGTGATTAAACTTAAAAAAGCTGCGGTAGGGACTGTCTGCAGAGACATACGCCCCCTTTTCGTATCCGGGCTGGTTCTCATAGATGCGCTCCCGGTCCAGCCATTTATTAAAGGATCCGCAGTGGTTAAATACGCCGTCCAATATCACCCGCATATTTCTGCGGTGAGCTTCCTTCACAAGCTCTATAAAAAGCTCGTTGCTCGCCTCCAGATTCACCCTGTCCGTCACCCTGGTGATGTAGCGCGTGGCATGGGTGTTGTCAAAATCTCCATCCGCCAGCAGGTCGCCCGTATCTTTTACGATCTTTCCATAATGGGGATCAATGTAGTCATAGTCCTGAATGTCGTACTTATGATTGGAAGGCGACACAAAGATCGGATTAAAGTAGATTACATCCACCCCCAGCTCCTGCAGGTAATCCAGTTTGTCCATTACCCCCTGCAGGTCGCCGCCGTAAAACTCGCGGACACCCATCATCGCCGGATATTTGTTCCAGTCTTCTACTTTGCTCGTCCCTTCGCCTATATAAATATATTCTCTGTTCTCCACATCATTGGAGGGATCACCGTTGCAGAAACGGTCCACAAAGATCTGATAGAATACGGCGCCCTTCGCCCAGTCCGGCGTATGGAAGCCCGGGACAATCATAAACCGATACTCCTCCCTGAGTTCCCTGGAAACGCCCCGCTTATCAAAAAAACAGATCAGACGGCCGGCCCGCACCTCAAAGCAATAGCGCAGGGGTTTGATTCCCAGAGGCACTTCCACTTTATAATAATCGAAATATCCTTCCTTGCGGTCAAATTCCATCAGATAAGAATCTTCTCCGGCCCGCAGATACACCGCGTCAATGTTGTCTCTCTTTGCGCGAAATCGAATCGTGACGGTATCTCCCGGCTCCGGCTCCGCCGGGGTTACAAAATTTTCTGTCTCGTCGCTGAACAGGGCGCTGGCCCGAAACAGCGGGCGCATCCCCAGAATATAGTACTGCTTATCTATTAAAAGCTCGATATTTTCCCAATTCAAAATTATTCTCCTTACGTTTCAGGTTACTGTTCTATTTTATACTAATCCCGTGGAACTTACAAGGCTTTTCCATAAATGGGCAGTAAAAAAGGCGTTCAAAGAGCCGAAATTCTCTGAACGCCTTTCTTGCCCGGTGGGCCGGATATGAAATTGTAAGCAGAGGGTAGATTCCCTTCGTCATCTCTGTTCTGTGCCTCTGTGTGGTAAGAGGCAGAAGAAACAAAAAGTGCCTGAAAGTTTGTACTCTCAGACACTGTGTAACCGGATAAACTTTAATCGCCCGCAAGCAATTACTGATGCTGATGAAGTAGGTATAGCAAACTCAGCTGAATTTTGCAAGACCTTAGATAAACGCGGTCTGGGGATTATTCCTCGTCTTCCTCCTCATAATCCGCATCCACCACTCTGCGCCGCTTCATGACATACATCCCGATCAGGCTGCCGATGGCCAGCGCCATACCGCCGCCAAACAGCATCAGTGCGCCCATTACAATCGTTACAATTGTTCTTGTTATTTCAGGCTGTTATCTCAGCGCCGGTCGCAGACAGACCATAGTGTTGTTATGGCATAAAGCGGCACATTGATCAGTTTTTCCTGTTCCCGATAATCAGACATAGATGTCCTCACACCATAAGGGAGTCCGCTGGCGGCCACAAAGTTTTTCAGGCTCTTGGCATTCAGGTTTTCCTCCGCCTTGACTTCCAGCGGAATGATATTGCCACTGTGCTGGAGAACAAAGTCCACTTCTCCCGACGATGCCTCCGCCGACCAGTAATACGGTATGGTATCCAGCTGTGCATAGATTTGCTGGCAGACGTACTGCTCCGTGAGCGCCCCTTTGAATTCTACGAAAATATCGTTGCCCTTCAGAAGCGTTTTGGGATCCAAATCCGCCATTGCCGCAAGAAGTCCCACATCCACCAGGTACAGCTTAAAGGCCGGAATGTCCTGATATGCTTTCAGGGGAACCGCTCCTTTTTTGACCCTGCCAACCTTATGACAGAGTCCGCAGTCGATCAGCCATTGGATCGCCAGTTCAAAGTCTTTCGCTCTGGCGCCTTCCCTCAGGACGCTATAGATAAACTTCTTATTCTCCTTCGCAAGCTGGGAAGGGATCCCGTCCCACACCATCTGAATCCGGGGAATAACTTCCTTCGGCGCATGCTTGGAAAAATCCTGCTCATAATCTGAAATCAGCCTCTGCTGTACTCTGCGGACATTTTTCAGGTTTCCGTCCTTTGCATAGGCATTCACAGCAGCCGGCATCCCGCCTACATAATAATAGTTTTTCAGGAGATCAATAAAACGGTCCTTAAAATTCGTGGCCATTTCAAAATCGCACCGCTCCAGAAGTCCATAGAGCGCTTCATTGCCTGTGGCGCACAAAAACTCCGGGAAAGACAGCGGATAGAGGTCCATGCTGTCTACCTTTCCTACGGGGAAGGACGTTCCCTCGTGCATGGCAATCCCGAGCAGGGAACCGGCTGCCAGGATATAATAGGCATGCCGTTCATCCTCTGCAAAATATTTTAGAGACTGCAGCGCCGCCGGGACTTCCTGCACTTCATCCAGAATAATCAGGGTATTCTCCGGTTCGATTTCCACACCGCTTTCTATCGCAAGTCCCTGCAGAATCCTGTCCACATGGAAATCTCCTGAGAACAGCTGCTGCATTCGCTTATTACAGTCAAAATTGATATATGCACACTTTTCAAAATGCGTCCGGCCAAATTCTTTCATCAGCCAGGTCTTACCGACCTGACGCGCCCCTCGGATGATCATGGGCAGCCGGTTTTCATCGGCTTTCCATTCCTCCAGGCGGCTCATTGTAAAACGTCTCATGCGCATCACCCACCTTCTGTTTCCTTTACCCATATTATATTTCCTCAAAATCAGAAAGTCAACCGAGAAAGTGTTACAATTCATCGCAATCTCCGCCAAGTTTCTGTTCTTCGTAAAGTATAAGAATTTCAATATAGGCGTCTACAGAGTGGCTCTACACAATACGGCCTTCGGCAAACTGAGAGCCTGGGGAAGTAAAAAAGGCAACCTTGCGGCTGCCTTTTTTGGAGAAGGTATTTCTCTTATGGGGTGTTGCAAAAAACTATATAATGTATTGGGGGGTTTTACAATACGTAGTATAGCATGACTCCCAAAATAAGTCTGCACAAACTTCACAAATTTTGCACATTGATTTTGTGAAGATTATACAAAAAGGGCTTCAAACTCCTCTCTGCCGATCTTTTCTTTCTGAATCAACAGCTCGGCGCACCTGTGAAGCACATCCATGTGCTCCTGTATCATGGCAGTCGCCTTTCCATGGGCCTCGTCGATCAGCCGCTTTACTTCCTCGTCGATCAGGCTTGCCACAGACTCGCTGAAGCCCCTGGACTGTGCTAGATCCCTGCCGATAAAGACTTCGTTTTCATCGCTGCCATAATCAATCAGCCCGATTTTTTCTGACATGCCATACTGGGTCACCATGGATTTTGCCAGGTGTGTGGCCTGTTTGATGTCCTGGGAAGCTCCCGTGGTGATATCGCCGATCACCAATTCTTCCGCCACTCGTCCGCCCAGATCCACCACCAGAGTATCCAGCATCTTTCCTTTTGTCATAAACATCTCATCTTTTTCCGGCAGGGGCATGGTGTAGCCTGCCGCTCCCATTCCTGTGGGAATAATGGAAACCGTATGCACCGGTCCCACATTGGGCAGGAGATGGAACAAAAGCGCATGGCCCGCCTCATGGTAAGCCGTAATCCGCTTTTCGTGCTCGGAGATCACCCTGCTGTGCTTCTCAGCGCCGATTCCAACCTTGATAAAGGCCTGGTGAATATCCTTCTGCTGAATATAGCCCCGATCGTTCTTTGCCGCCAGGATCGCAGATTCATTCATCAGATTTTCCAGGTCTGCCCCCGTAAAGCCCGCCGTTGTTCTTGCCACGTCCCGAAGGTCCACATCATCCCCCAGGGGCTTTCCCTTGGCGTGAACCCGCAGGATTTCCTCACGGCCTTTAATGTCCGGCTTGCCAACGCCGATCTTGCGGTCGAAACGTCCCGGCCGCAGAATGGCCGGATCCAGAATATCTACACGGTTGGTAGCCGCCATCACGATAATTCCCTCGTTGACGCCAAAGCCGTCCATTTCCACCAGAAGCTGATTCAGGGTCTGTTCTCTCTCATCATGGCCGCCGCCCATGCCTGTACCGCGGCGTCTCGCCACCGCGTCGATCTCGTCAATAAAGACAATGCAGGGCGCATTTCTCTTTGCATCCGCAAACAGATCCCGCACCCGGGAAGCTCCCACGCCCACAAACATTTCCACAAAATCCGAACCGGAAATACTGAAAAACGGCACGCCCGCCTCCCCGGCCACCGCCTTTGCAAGCAGCGTTTTGCCGGTACCGGGCGATCCCACCAGGATAATGCCTTTGGGTATCCTTGCTCCCATCTTCGTATATTTCTGGGGATCCTTCAGAAAATCCACAAGCTCTTTCAGGTCTTCCTTTTCTTCCTGCAGGCCGGCCACGTCCTTAAACGTCACCCGCCTGGCGTCCGGCATAATCATGGTTGCACGGCTTTTTCCAAAATTCATCATTTTGCTGCCGCCGCCCGACTGGCGATTCATCATCACCACAAAAACCAGCATGATGATTCCCATCATCAGCACCGGCAGAATACTGGCCATCAGAGAATTGCTCCTGGGAACGTCGTGCAGATAGTAGGAGGTGTCCGTCTGCCGGAGCAGTTCCTCCGCTTCCTTCACATCCGACACATATACCTGCTTCACGCTTCCGTCCTTCATCGTAAGAAGCAGCTCACCGGTGGGAACCTCGCTGTTCTGCTGTATGTCCACTCTGGCGGCTTCTCCCTGTTCTACCGCGCTTACAAACTCCTCATAAGTCGCCGTTTCCTGCACGTTGTAATTCTGCCGCATATTGTATAAGAGCAGTACCACCAGCAAAATTGCAATAAAATAAAAGCCCAATCCTCGCGTATTCCTGTTCAAGTGTAATCTCAGTCTCCTTTCACCGTCCCGAAAGCGGGACTAACATTGGGAAACACTGATACATGCATCCCCTTAGAGTTCCACAACCCCCACATAGGGAAGATTGCGGTAGCGCTGGGCATAATCCAAGCCATAGCCCACCACAAACTTATCTTCAATTTCAAATCCCACATAGTCTACCTTTACATCCTTCACCCTGCGCTCCGGTTTATCCAGCAGTGTACACAGCGCCAGGCTTTTCGGATTTCTGGCCCCCAGAATCTCCAGCAGATAACTGAGTGTCCTGCCCGAATCAATAATGTCTTCGACCACGATCACGTTTCTGCCCTCCAGCGGTTCGTCCAGGTCCTTCACGATTTTTACCACCCCGCTGGATTTCGTGCCGGAACCATAACTGCTGCAGGACATAAAGTCCAGCGTCACCGGAACGGTAATGCGCTTTGCAAGCTCGCAGGTGAAAAATATGCTGCCTTTTAAAACACAAATCAGATGAACCGAAGATCCGGCGTAATCCTCACTGATCTTTTTCCCCATCTCCGCGATCCTTCTGTTCACATCTTCTTCCGGTATCATTACACTGATTTTCTCTGCCATAACTCTCTCCCATCCTCCGTACTTCAAGTATCCGTTTTGTCTGCGGTGACACCTTTGCGGATTCGCTGATGCGGTGTCCCGTTACCCATAGTATCTCGCTTCCGGCGGCAAGAAGCAAAACCTTTCCCCGCTCCCCGGCGGGAATCTTTTCCTCTATCATATAGGATTTCAGTTTTTTTCTTCCGCCCTGGGCGTTCACGATCAGATAATCGCCTTCCCGCCTCGTTCTCAGCATCAGATTACTGCCTATTTTATCATAATCAAACCATTTCGTATATGTCTTTCGCAAAATATTTTGATTTTCATTTTCAAAAATGCGAAACTCAAATATTCCCTCCGGCGTTTCACAGGCGCCCGGAATCTGCGCCTCACAGCAAAACTCCTCCTGAATCTGTGTCCCGCGGCAAGACTTTCCCTGGTTGTGCACTCCGCGGCAAAGCTCCCGGCTGGTTTCTTCCCTCCCAAAAATGACTTTGTCAAATTCTCTGCGGGCCTGCCAGCCTCCCGGCAGTCCCGTGCGGCTCCCTGACTGTTTTTCAAAAAGTTCCTTAAGCGCCTGAATATGCGTTCTTCCCACATCCCTGAGTCCGCATCCCGAGCGCCGCAGGCAGCTGCGTATCCCATATTCCTGCAGAAGCTCTGGCGCTTCCAGAAACTTATGGACGGTGATCTGTGCCCGGCCCGGCACACACACGGCCGCCTCCTTAAGAAACCGCTCCGTTTCAAAATTCAAATATTCCTGCACTCTCTGAAGCTCTCCGCCAAGTTCTGCGAAGTGCTCTGTGCTCTTTACATTCACATTCTCCTCAAGGGCCGGAAATATCCTGTTCCTTAAAAAGTTGCGGGTATATGCCGTATCTTTGTTGGTGGAATCTGTCCGCCAGGCAATCTTCTTTTCCCGCAGGTAATCCTCAATTTCTTTCCGGCTGCTTGAGAGCAGCGGACGGATAATATTGCCCTGTACCGGACGGATGCCTCCCGCTCCCTCAAGGCCGCTTCCCCTGGCAATCCGAAAGAGTATTGTTTCCGCCTGATCGTTCTGATTATGGGCCACAGCAATTTTGTGATATCCTTTTTCCGCACGGATCGCCTCAAAAATCTCGTACCTGGCCTGCCGTCCTGCCTCCTCCAGAGATATTTTTTTCTCTGCGGCAATTTGCGGCACGTCTGCCGGAACGCATACGCCGTCTATTTTCCATTCCTTCAGCAGGCGCTCTACGTATGCTGCATCCGCTCTGCTTTCTTCTCCCCGGATGCCGTGCTCCACATGCACGGCCAGAAGTTCAAAGGGCACCTGCGCCTGGTAGCTTCGCAATACAAAAAGCAGGCATAGGGAATCTGCGCCTCCCGATACGCCCACTATGACTTTGTCGCCCGGTTCTATCATCCGGTATTTTTCTATATAGTCGAATACTTTCCGCATACGCGTTTCCTCCGGCCGTTCCTCACCTCTCCCTTTGTCTATGGAATAACTATAATGAATTTGGCAGGAAAATGCAAGCCTCACTTTTTAAAGAAACCTCCGGCCAGCACCGTCATATCATCCTTCGGCGCATTATTTTCAAAGGCAAGCACCTGCTCAAGCAGCGTCTGTGCAAACTCCGCCGGGTTTTGCGCCGGATTCTGCAAAATGAGATACTTCATCAATTCCTCTGATTCATCCTCCGGCAGCGCGTCCAGCACACCGTCGGACACCATGACAATCATGTCGCCGTGCTCCAGGCGCCTTTTTGACCGCTCAAAATCCACCTCCCGGAAAATTCCTACCGGCAGGCTGGCGGAAGTCACCGTCTCCACCCATCCGGCCCTTCGGATAAACGTAGTGGCCGCCCCGATTTTCAGAAACTCGCACTGACCGCTGTACAGGTTGATTCCACAGATATCCAGTGTAGAGAACTGGCACATTCCCCGTTGAAGCACCATGGTGGAATTGATCATTTTTACCGCTGTTTCCGCCGTAAATCCGGCGTTCAGGAAATCCTCCAGAAGTTCAATGACCGTCTGGCTTTCGCGGCTGGCCCTGATACCGCTGCCCATCCCGTCCGAAATCCCCAGGATGACCTGTCCGTGGCCCCCTGTAAGCACTGCGAAATTGTCGCCGCAGGCTGTCTGTCCCGCACAGGCCTGCCTCGCCGTTCCGGTAAGCATGTAATAGATCGTCTCCTCCACAAAATGCAGCGTAACGGTTTCTGTTCCAAGCGTCAGCCGGCTGTTACGCTCCGGCACAAAGGATCGGCCGCAAACCTGAGAAAGCAATTCTCCAATCGTTCTCACCGGAATACAAAAGCCTTTGCCTGTATTCGCCGTCAGTATCAATTCTGAATGGCTCCACCCATCCTCCAAAATTCGCACATCCCGCACATTGATGTGGCGCAGTTTAAACCGTGCCTTGATCTTTCTCTCCAGGCTGCTGTCCGCTTCCCCCGCATCAAATACCGTACAGGCAATTTCCTGTATGATCCGGGCAGTTTCCCTAAGCTGCTCCGCCACAGCCGCCCGGTTTTCCAGCATACGGTTGCTCCACATCATATTCAGCCTGGCCCGGTAGAAACAATTTTTCAGTTCCTCCGTAAAAGACTTTGCACGAATACAGTAATGGCAAAACCGTTCCCGGATATGCAGACAAAACAGGCTGTCCTCCATCTGGCTTTCCTCGCCGGCCACCACCGTCAGAAGGTCGTATACCAGCCGTGCCGTTTTTTCATCATTTTTTCCCCAACATTCACTGTACCGGCCGCACGCTCTGCAGACGTTCGACCTTGCCGTTTCAAAAATCTCCTCCAGATCGTCCTCGCTCAGCGTTTCTTTCTTTGACGGAAGATATTGAAAAACCTCCGACAGACGCCGGAAAGATTCTGCATACCGCACCACGCGTCCCTTTTCCGATACTCTTTCCCAGTCTCCCATCCTTTCTCCCTCCTGACAGCACTTCTGCGATTCAGTATACACAAGAGGAAGTAAATAATTTGTCAAAACCGGTAGGAAAGTCCGGATATTTTTGAAAATTTTTGAAATTTTTCCGGCTGCGCGCTTTCAGCATAAACTAGATCAGTTCAAAATGCCTGCACGCCTTCCATATTCCATCCTTATAAAGGTCTGCCGTCACATAATCGGCGGCTTTCTTTGCCGCATCGGAGCCATTTCCCATCGCCACTCCGACGCCGGCCGCCTGCAACATTCCCACGTCATTGGCGCTGTCTCCAAAAGCGAATGTATCTGCCATGTCCAGATGCAAAAGCTCACACACCCGGGCAATCCCTGTTCCCTTGTGGAAACCCTTCGGCACCATCTCCAAAACGGGTTCGTCATGGATCATAAATTCATAATCATCCGCAAGCTCTGCCAGGCACGCATCCAGGTCTGAATTTTCTGTGGCGCAGGCAATCTTTGACGCCTCCCATCTGCCCCAGCATCCTGCAATTGTCTGAAGGCGCGTTCCAAGCTCCGCTCTGAGTTTTTGCCCAAATCCATTCTCCGGTCCGAACTCATCATCATCCATGTAAATATACCTATCCCCTTCCAGGATAGGCCGAAGGCCATACCGGCGCGCCGTAAGTATCGTCCTCTCCAGCAGCGCTGTCTTAAGCTTTTTGTAAAAAACAGTCTCGCCGTTGTATTCCACCAGCGTGCCGCATCCCGCCACGATTCCATCAAAACCGATTCCCAGAAGTTCCGGGTTCTGAATATAAGCCCGGCATCTGCCGCTGCACAGAAATGCCAGATGTCCATTCGCCCGAAGCTTTTGGATTGCCTGTTTTGTGCTGTCTGGAATATAGTTATCAATGTCCCATAAAGTCCCGTCAATATCAAAAAAGACTGCCTTTTTCTTCATTATGTATTCACCTCAATTTGTTTCCTATTATGCAAAAAAACAGCCATTTGCATGACTGTTTTTCGTTTAAAGAAAGTAGCGGAAGGGAGATTTGAACTCTCGACACCACGGGTATGAACCGTGTGCTCTAGCCAACTGAGCTATTCCGCCGCAACACGGTTATTATATCGGTTTTCTCCCTGCTTGTCAACCATAAATTCATATTTTTCTGCAAGTTATTTGCCCGTCAGCGCAGGCAAAGCCGACGCTAATTTTCCGCCCGGAACAGGATTTCATCCTCGCCAACCATGCCAAGCTTTTGTTTTGCAGCCTCCCCGGCATACTCAGGCGTATTCACATACTCTTTTAATTCCTCTATCTCTGCGGCCCGCTCACTTTCCTGGGCAATCTGCTCGCTGAGACTTACCACTTTTTCTTCATATTCTCTATTTTTTTGTCTGAGACGGTTGCCCTGAACAAATACCGCGCCCAGCAGCACTAAAACCACCGCCGAAATGCAGATCATTTCTCTGCGGTTGCTTCCCTTGCGCCGTTTCTTTTTTGCCATGTATAATCTCCCCTATCAAATTCGTACACTTACCGGAGTTTCCCGGGAAGCGATCCTTACCCTTACCGCCGCTTCCCTAGTGACATTTTACCCTTTTTTTCTGTCTTTTTCAACATCTTTATCCATATCTTATGAAAAAACGATTCGACAAATATCTGCGCCCATGCGCCGATCAGGATTCCCACGAAGGCATATCCCCGCAGGGCGCCGTCATTTTTCTCAAATATCATTCCAAAAATAATCAGCGACACGGCGAACCAGTACAGCAGATCTTCAATACTCACGGCAAGGGTATGGTGGGGAACCGCCCTGCGGAAAATACGGAAAATATCATAGGACCAGACCAAAATTATTCCGGTTGCGATGCTCGCAAAAAAGAAAGCCGCCTCCTGGCGCACAACCTCGCTCATATCAGCGAAACATCCTTTTCAGCAGGGAACCTTCCTGCTTTTTTCTGTGTCCCCGCTCTGAATACACCAGACTGTCTACCTTCCCCTCCATATCTGCTTCCCCCAGCTCCAGGCTCAGCCTGTTGATATGCAGCTCTTTTCCCCTGATGGTCAAAAGCCCCATATCTGTATCCAGAACAATTTCATTCTCATCAAAAGAGAGCACATCCGATATGCCGCTGATGGTTCCGGACTTCCGTCCGATTACGGCTATCTTATGCGCTCTTGGCATCTGTTTTTCTTCCATATGTTCACCCGGTCTGCGTCCTCATTTTATATATATGCGCATTTCCGGTAAATATGCCCGGCGTAACCTAGAGATACTTGTACATCTCTGCCGCTTCTTCCTTGCGGACAGTTTCCTGAACGCTAAGCACCTCCACTTTCACCGTTCTCGTGCCAAAATGGATTTCAATGATATCCCCGGCCTTTACGCCAACGGAAGCCTTTGCCGCTTTTCCGTTTACAAATACCCTGCCGGCATCACAGGCTTCGTTCGCAACTGTTCTTCTTTTAATCAAACGCGATACCTTTAAAAATTTGTCTAATCTCATATAACCCTTTCCCAACCTGAAATCCCCTCCTGCATCCATCTGCAGGGCAGTAAAAACGGAGGCTTTCCGGCCTCCGTTTCGTGGACTCATTATTTGCAGTTTACAGCATCCTTCAGAGCTTTTCCTGCTTTAAATTTCGGTGTTTTAGAAGCCTCGATCTTCATGGCTGCGCCAGTCTGCGGGTTTCTTCCCTCTCTTGCAGCTCTCTCAGATACTTCAAATGTACCAAAGCCTACCAGCTGAACCTTCTCGCCTTTTTTCAGTTCTTCTTCAACTACTTCTGTGAAAGCTTTCAGTGCTTTCTCAGCATCTTTCTTGGATAATTCTGTCTTCTTAGCAATTTCTGCTACCAATTCTGTTCTGTTCATGGAAATTTCCTCCTCTAGATTTTGTTTCTGCCTAGCACAAGTCAGATTTTCTCGGATAAGACCTCAGTCTCATTATACTTTATATACTGGAATATGCTTTTTGTCAAGACTTTTCAGCAAAATCAGGCTTCTCACCCTTTTGCCCGGCAGGTACATTCCCCGCTGCGCTCACCTGCGCTTTTCTTTCAAATAAGCGATTATACCGTCCTGCGCCCTGGCAAGGGCTTCCTTTTCCGCCTGTTTTACTTCCGGTGCAATCTGCTGTTTTTCTTCCTGTTTGATTTTTTCCCAGTCCACGTCCTCCAGCCTGGCTCCGGCAAAAACATGAGGATGTCTTCGAACCATTTTTTCACAGGCTGCCTGCACTACGTCCGAGATATCAAACAGTCCTTCCTCCTCTGCAATCTGACTCTGCAGAACCACCTGCAGCAGCATGTCTCCCAATTCTTCGCAAAGATTTTGGCTGTTTCCGGTTTTCTCCCATACATCCACTGCGGCGATCGCCTCCGCCGTTTCATTGATCATGCAGGGGGTAAGACTTTTATGCGTCTGTGCGCGATCCCAGGGGCACCCCTCTGGGGACCGCAGCTTCCTTATAATTTCCACAAAATCATTAAATGTATATCTTTTGTTCATTTTCCTTCTCACCGTACAGTCTGCGCTTTTTCGATAACGCGCCGTCAGTTTCCCGCGCGCCGCGCAATAAAAGCCTCCTCATTTTATCATCATTTGCGTGTATCTATTATCATAACAGACGCGGCCCGGCTATTCCAGAGTTTTTAAAAAAGAATTTCTTGCCTCCTGCTGCCGCATCAGCGTTTTCAGCTTTTCCGCGCTCTTTTCGGGCACCCAGGACTTGTTGTGATTATAGTATTGATTGGCCAGCTTCCAGAACTTTTCAGGATACAGAAGCCGCGTATACATGTAGTCTCTCTCCCGGTCATCCATTGTTCTTTCACGGTCATACCCCTCTAAAATGCGATACCCCATCTGACGCGACCACTCCTGTTTTTCCATGATCTTGCGCATAAACTGGTATAAGTCCAGAACCTGCACGTCATATCTGCATTTTTCAAAATTTCCGACAAATACCTGTCCGCGGCCGGTAAACCAGACATTGTGCTGATTAAAATTCCCATGGCACAGCCGTCCTTTTTCCATTCCTGCCGTCCGCAGGGCCTCACATTCCGAAAAATCAAGACGTTCCAAAGCCTCCTGGGCCTGCTCATAAAATGTGGAAAAACTATTTAAAAATAAAATCTCAAATCCATTTTTCTGCTTTCGTCTGCGTATAAAAGAATATACCTTGCGCAGCTCTCTGTTGCGGCGTTCCAGCTCCCGATAAAGATTTTCTCCCTGATACAGCTCCCGGCCGTCTTCTTTTGGCAGAACACACATCAATTTGTGCAGGCTTGCCAGTTTTCTCACCGTCATCTCCGTATCAGCCAGGCTTTTCGTGTCACATTCGCGTCCCTCATACCAGTCTTTCAGGACAAAAACCTCGTCTTCCCTGTCGGGCGTCAGCAGGTTTCCTTCTTTATTTCTAAGCGCAATATCAGCGTATGAATATCCCTTTCCCCGAAGGGCTTCCAAAATCCGATTAACAAACTCCATCTTCTTTTCCGAACTGCTGCAGACAGCCAGCAATTTCTTTCCCTGGTTTGTTTCACAGATATAGGAGCCTCGTCCTCTCCTGGTGGTAAACACCTCAATCTCGTACTGCTCCAATACTTTCAGGCTTTTTTCGTTCACGCATAACCCTCCCCTATATCACTCCTTCTATCCTATGCAGATCAGGGGACGATTATGTGGCAATCTGCTTTTGCAAAAGCAGCGTCAAAGATGCCCGTTTTCATTCAGGTACTTTTTCATTAAATATTCTTTTGTATTATGCGCCGGTTCCTCCAGCACATCTTCCAGCATACGCTTCAGCATTTCTCCAATCTCTCTGCCGGGTTTCATTCCCGCGCCGGTTAAATCCCTTCCGGTCACCGCCAGTTGCTTTAAAGACAGACATTCCTCCTTCTGAAGACATTCTTCATATACGGCATACATTTGTTCCAAAAGAAGCAGCTTTTCCGTCTTTAAATAATCGCTCTGCGCCAGAACATCTGCGCCGGACAGCTGCATCAGCGCAGGAAACATCTCCGTTCCCACGCGGCAGATCAGCCTGCGCACCCAGGCTTCCTGCACAGCGCGTTTTTTGCTTCGCAGCTTTTCAAGAGTCTCCGGCGTCAGCGCCGGCCGGGCATCATGAAAACGCACCAGCACTTTTACACGGCAAATGGTATCATTGTCAAACTTCAGCCGCCGAAGCATCGCATCCGCCATTTTCTCGCTCACCCCGGGGTGGCCGTAAAAATGGTCAACGCCGTCTTTTGCTGTCCTTGCCGCCGGCTTCCCAAAATCGTGACAGAGCGCGGCCAGCCGAAGCGTCTTGTCTGCTTCTACGTATTCCAGCGTCTTCAGCGTATGCTCCCCCACAGAATACATGTGATGCGGGTTTCTCTGCTCCGTCGCCATCATGGCGTCAAATTCCGGCAAAAACACCGCCGTCATTCCAAGCTCCCAGGCCTGGCGCAGAACCTCCGGATGCGGTGATACCAGAAGCTTTACAAGCTCTGCCTGAATCCGCTCCGCGCTGATGTGCTGCAGGTTTCCGGCCATCTCCTGGGCCGCCCTGCGCGTATCTTCGTCTATAGAAAAGCCAAGCTTCGCCGCGAAACGCACTGCCCGCAGAATCCTAAGGGCATCCTCCCCAAAGCGCTCCCTGGCATCTCCCACACACCTCACGATTTTTTCTTCCAGATCCCTAAGTCCGCCAAAGGCGTCCACCAGACCGCGCCTTTCGCTGTAGGCCATAGCGTTGATGGTAAAGTCCCGCCGCCTCAGATCTTCCGTCAGATTGTCCGTAAACGTTACCTCTTTCGGATGGCGGCTGTCCTCGTACTCTCCGTCAATCCGATAGGTCGTCACCTCATATCCCCGCCGCTCCAAAAGCACCGTCACTGTGCCGTGGGCAATCCCGGTATCCACCGTTCTGCGAAACAGCGCTTTCACCTGCTCAGGCTTTGCAGAGGTGGTGATATCCCAGTCGTCCGGCTCTCTGCCGAGCACGCTGTCACGAACACAGCCGCCTACTGCATACGCTTCGTAGCCGGCCGTTTCTAATGTCTCTATAATTTCTCTGACATGATTCGGTAATACAATCTCCATAAATCACCTTTCCGTAATCAGTTTGGCGCCATCTGCTATCCTCTCATCCAGAAATAGGCCAGCACCGCGATGCCAAGAATAATCCGATACCACCCAAACACGGTAAAATCATGCTTACGGATATACCCAAGAAGCAGCTTAATCACCGCAATAGATACCAGAAACGCCACCAACATTCCCACAAGAAGAAGCACCAGTTCCATGGAGGTGAAGGAAAATCCAAATTTTACGATTTTCAAAAGGCTGGCGCCCAGCATCACGGGAACCGCCAGGAAAAATGTAAATTCTGCCGCCACTTTTCTGGAAACGCCGATCATAATTGCACCCAGAATTGTCGCGCCGGAACGGGACGTCCCTGGGAAAACTGCCGCGATCAACTGAAATGCGCCAATCCACAAAGCCACCGGATAGGTAATCTCCGCAATCGAATTTACTTTGATCTTCATTCCGCGGTTCTGGCGCTCGATCACAATAAACAAAATACCAAACACGATCAGCGCCATGGCGACCGTCTGATAATTGTAAAACAACTCGTTCAGCTTCTCATCAAAAAGAATCCCCACAACCGCCGCCGGTATGCACGCCGCAAGAATCTTAAACCACATTGCAAAGGTATCTTTCTTTATGAAAAATTTTTCCTTCAGGGAAAATGGCCACAGTTGTCCCCAGTAAAGCACCACCACCGCCATAATCGCTCCGAGCTGAATTACCACCAGAAACATTTCCAGAAATTCTGCCGATACATTGAGCTGTACAAATTCATCCAGCAAAATCATATGTCCGGTGCTGCTGATAGGAAGCCATTCTGTAATTCCCTCCACCACGCCAAAAAGCACCGCTTTCAATAGTTCAATTATATCCATGACAATTCCCTTTCTTTTCGGATTTCTGTTTTTATTATATGGTGCCCTATCGGAAATTACAAGTTTGAATTTTCGCTTCAGCGCGCAATATAAGAGGACGGCCAATTTGCAGCCGTCCTTTTATGATCTCTCTTATTTTTTCGTATCCGCGCCGGCAAGCGCCCGCTTCAGACTTCTTATGCAAACAGCGGTTTCAGCGCCTCCGCCAGCTTATCCTTCTGCGCCTGGGCTTCCTCAAGATTCTGACCCAGGGTAGTGAAATATGTTTTGATCTTCGGTTCTGTACCGGAGGGACGCACCACGACGGTTGCTCCGCCTTCCAGGGAGTAAATCAGAACATTTGCCGCCGGCAGTCCTGTTTCTTCCGGCTTTTGATAATCCAATACCTTTGTCACTTTATAACCGGCGATATCCGCAGGCGGATTTTCGCGAAGCTGCTGCATAATGCCGGCCATCTTGTCCATACCGGTCAGGCCCGGGAACTCAAAGCTGTCTACCTTATTCAAATAACGGCCATACTGTGCATAGATTTCTTCCATACGCTGCTTCAGTGAGCTTCCGATGCTTCTGTAGTAAGCCGCCATCTCGCAAATCAGCATGGAACCGATGACCGCGTCTTTATCGCGCACATAAGGACCAGCCAAATATCCGTAGCTCTCCTCGAAGCCAAAGATGAAACGGTCTACTTCTCCGTCTGCCTCCAGCCCTGCAATCTGATCGCCAATCCATTTAAATCCCGTCAGAACATTGCGCATCTCAACGCCGTAATGCTCTGCCACTGCATCCGCCAGCGGCGTAGACACAATTGACTTCACTGCCACGGCTTTTTCGGGCATCGTTCCCTTCTCAATACGGCCTGCACAGATATAATCCAGCAGAAGAACGCCCATTTCATTTCCGCTTACCAACTCGTAGGAGCCATCCGGGCACTTCATCGCCACGCCCACACGGTCTGCATCCGGGTCAGTTGCAAGCATCAGGTCCGCCCCCGTCTGCTCCGCAAGTTTTAAGCCCATTTCCAGAGCCGCAAAAATTTCAGGATTGGGATAGCTGCATGTAGTAAAATAGCCGTTGGGATATTCCTGGTCGGGAACAATCGTAATATCTGTAACGCCGATATCTTTCAGGATCTGTGTCACCGGTACAAGACCCGAACCGTTCAGGGGACTGTACACCAGCTTCAGGCCTGCCGTTTTGCAGAGACCCGGACGCACCTGGCGCGACTCAATCGCCTCATAAAATGCTTTCTTGCAGTCGTCGCCCACAAAACGAATCAGACCGTTTTCCACGCCTTCTGCAAAGGAAATGTAGTTTGCTCCTTCCAAAACATCCGTTTTCTGAATTTCCTCATAAACGATAGCCGCCGCATCATCCGTCATCTGGCAGCCGTCGGGGCCATAGGCTTTATATCCATTATATTTTGCCGGATTGTGGGACGCCGTCACCATAATACCTGCATTGCACTCGTAATACCGCGTTGCAAAGGAAAGCGCCGGCACAGGCATCAGCGCGTCGTAAATCCTTACCTTAATGCCGTTGGCCGCCAGAACGCCCGCCGCTGTCTTTGCAAAGATATCGCTTTTCAGGCGGCTGTCGTAGCTGATAGCCACAAGCTGATTGCCGCCCTGGGTCTTCACCCAGTTTGCCAGTCCCTGCGTCGCCTGACGGACCACATAAATATTCATACGGTTTGTGCCGGCTCCAAGCACGCCGCGAAGACCTGCCGTGCCAAATTTTAAAGCCACCGCAAATCTGTCCTTAATTTCATCGTCATTTCCTTCAATTTTTGCCAGTTCCGGCTTTAAATCTGCGTCTTCCAAATCTGCAGCCAGCCAGCGTTTGTAATCTTCCTGATACATTTTCACCACTCCCAATCCATTTTTCTACTAAATTTTGTACAAATTCACAAAATCCTAAGTATAATATATCCCTTTTGGCAGCATCTGTCAATGAGAAGTGGCTTACCAGGCCGGAAGGTGAGCAAGAAATGTTCGATTTCCCAGGGTTCGCTATATCACTTTTCCCAACCGGTAAGTCCCTCAAGTACCGGGAAAAATGCCAGCAGGCTGCAGATCGCACCATCTTTGATTTTAAACGCCTCCACAATCCGCGCACCCCGCAGGCCATCTCTATTGGAGCCGGCGCCATTTTCCATAAAGCAGCTGCTCACCACCAGTCCACGTACCGGATCCACCACCGGATAAATTCTTGAGGCCTCCGGCGTATCCCATCGGAAGGAGGGATTATGCTTAAAGTCCCCCCGGAAAGAGTTTGAATGGTTTGTTGTTCGATAACCGTTCTCGTACCTCTGTGCATCGGGATGAATCACCAGCTCCTCCGGTTTTTTCCATCCCGCGGCCGCATCCCAGTAATCGCTGACCAATTGAATCAGTTCCTCCCGGGTAGAACGTTCTTCCTCCGGCACAGTCATCTCAAACTCCAGCGCCGGCAGAGCTACGCTCTCTATATCCGAGTAGAAGTGCCTGAATCTTCCCTCCATAACGAGCTCCTCGACTTCCGTGATCTTTTCATTTTCCACCTTCAGCCGAACCGTCGTCAGGTACTGTTTCACATAAACGTGCACGTCAATTGGAAAATATTCATTCATCTCCCTGGTTTCATTTGTCATGATTCCAAAGAATACCATTTCCTCTGTTACCGGATCAATAAAAGTCTGACGCTCCTTAATCAGCAGCGTATTCTTCCACAATTCATTGTCCCCTGCTTTTCCTTCTTTTCCATTATAAGTAACCCGGCAGTTGTCTGCCAAAGGCAGAGAGTCCGGCCGTTTTTCAATCATTGCCTCCAGATATTCCTCCATCAGTGCAATCATCTTTCTTCTTTTTATAGCCTGATTCGTCATAATTCTTCCTCCTCATTTTTTGTATCACTCCCGCTTCCCTGCTGCGTCGACAGGTCAGCGCCTACTCATATTTTTCTCCGCCGCGCATTACGTCTACAAACACAGCGAAGATCAAAATCGCTCCTTTCACCACCAGCTGCCAGTAGCTGGTGACTCCCAGAATCGATAAACCATTGTCGATCGTCCCCAGAAGCAGAACGCCCAGCAGCGTACCAAAGATGTTTGCCACACCGCCGCTTAAAGAAGCTCCTCCGAGTACTACCGCAGCAATTGCATCCATGGTGCTGTCTGCTCCTGCCGTGACCGTTCCGGAGCCTACAATGGACGCGTAACACACTCCTGCAATCCCCGCCATCAATCCGGCCATCGTAAAGATCGCGAAGCGTACTTTAGACACATTGATTCCAGAATACAGGGCTGCCTTGGCGCTCCCGCCCACCGCGTAAGCGTTTCTTCCAAATTTGGTGTATTTAAGCATAAGAATCAGCACAATATATACACCTACCATAATAAAAATGACTACGGGCACATTCAAAATACGTCCCTGTCCAATAAATTTAAATTCATTATTAAAAATGCCGATTGCCGTACCGTTGTTTAAAAGCTTTGTCACTCCTTCCCATACGGTAGACATACCCAGCGTCACGATCAGCGGATTCATTTTCAACACAGTAATCATCGCTGCATTTATGGCTCCCGCCAGCGTTCCCACCAAAATTCCTCCGACAAGCCCAACCATCCAACTGTCTGTCATCTGAATAAACCATGCTGCAAAAATACCCGACAGAGCCAGCATGCTTCCAACAGACAAGTCAAGGCTTCCCGTAAGGATGATCAATGTAATACCTGCGGATACAATCCCCAGTACACATACCTGCTGCAGAAGATTCAGCATGTTGGAAACCGTAAGGAAATACTTTGACTGAACCGCAAAAAAGATAAACAGCAATACCATTGTCAAAACAAGCACCAGCAAATTTCCAAACTGCAGTACCATTTTCTGAAACACATTTTCCTTTTTCTTTTCCATCACTCATCCTCCAGTATATTGATCGACGCCTTCATCAGCTTTTCCTTAGTGGCGTTCTCCCGGGAAAAGCAGGCAGTCAGTCTTCCCTCGCACATAGTATAAATCCTGTCCGACATACTCAGCATTTCCAGCATATCTGATGAAATCATCAGCACTCCAACGCCCTCACGGCAAAGCTCCTGTACAATCTGAAACAAATCATGCTTTGCCTTTACGTCTATCCCACGGGTTGGCTCATTAAAAAGAATCAATTTCGGATGTGTCTCAATCCATTTCGCCAGAATTACTTTTTGCTGATTGCCGCCGGAGAGTGTCTCCACCTTTGTGCGGATGGAGGGTGCTTTGATCGGCAGCGTCCTTTTCCAGTACTCCGCCGTCTCGTTTACCTTTTTCCAATTGACCAGTCCACGGCGCACAAATTTAGAAAGACTTGCCATCACAATATTGTCATTGATCCCATGGGGCATAGAAAGGCCGCTGCTTTTCCGATCATCCGAAATATAGCAGATGCTGTTTTTTATCGCCTGCTCCGGTGATTTTGGATGAATTTCCTTTCCCCCAAACATCATTTTTCCGCTCCAGTCCGGCCGCAGACCAAAGATTGTCTCAAAAAGCTCCGTCTGCCCCGCTCCTGCCATGCCATAGATCCCCACAATCTCCCCACAGCGAACATCCAGCGAAATATCCTGCACATCTTTGGATGAAACGTGCTCCATCGCAAAAACAGAGTCACCCTTTTCAATTTCTTCCTTAGTATAGAAGTCGCTCATACTTCTTCCTACCATCTGGGCGACCACCTCGTTGACGGAAAAATTTTCCCGGTTAAATTCAGCTACCAGACTGCCGTCCCGCAGTACAACGACTCTGTCGCACAATTCCTCCATTTCCTCCAGACGATGAGAAATAAACACCATGGACAGCTTTTCTTCCCGCTGTACCTGACGGATAATTCTGAATAGCTTTTCCACATTGTCTACACCAAGAGAAGATGTAGGTTCATCCATTATAATGACTTTTGCATTGGAGGAAATGGACTTCATAATCTCCACAAGCTGCTTTTCCGCCATAGACAGCTGACTCATTTTCGCCGTAGGCGAAATATTCAAATCGTACCTCTCCATCAGTTCCTTCACATCTCTGTTCAGCTTTTTCCAGTCGATCAGCCTGTTGCTCACGGGCAGGCGTCCCAGATAAATATTCTCCGCTACAGAAAGATTGTCCAGGTTGCTCAGTTCCTGATAAATAATACTGATACCGGCCGCAATGCTCTCCTTAGGGCTTTTAAACTGCGCCTTCTTTCCCAGATAATACATTTCTCCCTCATCCGCGTGGTAAACCCCGGAAATCATTTTCAAAAGCGTAGACTTTCCCGCGCCGTTCTCGCCGCTGATCCCCAGAATTTCATCCTCATACAGAGTAAGGTCAATATGCCTGACTGCGTGTACGCCCGGAAATTTTTTATCAAAGCCTGTGATTTTCAAAATTTCTTTTTTGTCTTCCATATATTTCCTCTTTTACCGGACAGAGCCGCCAATGTCAAAAGCACGCGGCGGCTCCGCCCTGCCGTATCGATTATTATTTTGCAAACGCAAATTCAAATTCATCAATATTATCTTTTGTGACAAGAACGCATTCGCTGTAAATAAAGCCGTTTTCTACCTCGCCGCCCTCGCTCCAGGTATCCATTGCCTCAAACAGCGGATCTATGTAGCTTTCCGCCGGAAAATAGAAGGAACCGTACCAGCACTCCTCGTCTCTGATTCCCGCGGCAGACGCTTCGTCAGAAATATGATAGGAAAGGATCAGCGCATCGTCTTCCCGTCCCGCCGCCTTCAGCGCGTTCATTGGGCCCTGACCGCCGGCCGAGTCATGAAATGCTGCAATCAGAATATGTTCAGCGTCAGGATGGGCCGAAAGAACGTTCGCCGCCTCGGAGGTAGCGGTCAGAAGATCAAGTCCGCAGTCAATCCAAACCACATCCGCTTCGTCATAACCATTGGCTTCGCAGAGCTTTGGAATAAAATTCTCATGCATACGAATCCTGTTTCCGTCTCCCACCTCTGTAGCCTCCGTACAGATAATGAAATCAGCTTTAAAATCCTCGCCCCATTTTTCTTTCGCCGCCTCTTGGAGCACCTCGGCTCCGGCCGCGCCCTGAGCCGCCTCATTATCGCAGATCTCTATACAGTTTTCCTCCATCAGCCCTGTAAAGGCCACATGAACGCCCGCCTGCTCGCACATATTCTGAGCTGTCAACTGTGTGCCGGAATCCACCGTATACACATAAATAGCGTCACATTCCTGGGTAATAAAGTTCTGCACAAGGGAAATCGTCCGCTCGCTGTCGTTGTCCGCAGAATCATACACCAGTTCCCAGCCCCGTTCCTCGCATTTTTCCTGCATTGCCAGCAACTGATTATAGCTGTTTCCTGTCGATTCCAGCATTACAAATCCTACCTTAAACGGATCTTCCTCCGCTGCCGCTACACTGCCAAAAACCGCTGCTCCCAACATGCTGCAAGCTGCCAAAAAAACTGCCTTACGTTTCATACTAACGCCTCCTTATATAAAAATTTGATAATTCTATCTTACTCTAAAATTTTAATCGTTTCAATTAGCATATTCGCTATATTTTATATTAACTTTTTGTATATTTTTCACAATTTCCTATTGTTTTTAAGAAATTTTTGCCATTTATCCCATATTTTTCATTGCCATCTCTCCCTTATTTTAATCGTTTTATTACTATTTTCACATTTAACACATTTTTATTGAATTTTAAATAAAACGTGATATAATAAGCGTATAGTACAAATTATATGATTTAAGATACTGTTGTTGAAAACTTGTTTTAGGTGTGGGAACCTGTGAAAATTAATTTGAGATGAAATATAAGATGAGCGATGTAGCTAAAGCCGCCGGCGTATCTGTAGCTACTGTTTCTAATGTTCTGAATAATAAATCCATTGTAAATGAAAAAACGAAACTGCATGTTTTAAAGATAGCCAATGAAATGGGCTATACCGTAGATAATGCCGCCAGGGCTCTGAAAACCGGCCGTTCTAACGCCGTAGGCATGATCGTACCGGATATATCCAGCGTCTTTTTTTCTATTATCGTGCGCCAAATTGAAGAAATTCTTGAAAAGCACGGATATACTCTGATTGTATCAAACAGCCTGGAACGGATTGAACGCCAGAGAAATCATCTGCTCTCCTTTTCCTCCGGCATGGTAGATGCAATCATTATTGCTTCCTGTGCAATGGATTATAAAGAATTCGAGCAGTGTATTCCCAGGAATCTCCCTGTCCTGTTCATAGACCGTCCCGTTATAAATTCCCAGCACAGCGAGATTTCTGTAAATTTCCGCGACTCGCTCTACAGAGCCACCGAGGATCTGCTGAACCGAGGCTTCCGCAATTTCGGCCTTATTCCCGGTCTGAAGGACTGGAGCCTTATGGATTACCGGACAGTTGCCATTCGTGACTGTCTAGAGCACTATCATATTCCTTTCGACCAGAACAATATGCTTTTTATTCAGGACATCAATCTGGGGGGCGGCCCCTACGCCGTAGAACTGTACAAAAAAAAGTGCCAGGTGATCTTTACCCCAAACTCCGACTGTACATCAGAGGCTCTGAGCGCCCTGCTGGAAGTTGGGGCCGTCATCAACCAAGATGTAACCCTTCTTGCCGTAAGCGATGATCCCAAGGACAGGGCATTGTACGGAAATATGTTTCCCATGGTAGTACAGCCCACTTACGAAATTGCCGTTCAAACTGCCAATCAGATTCTGCAGATGATCAAAACGCCCGATATGCGTCCGATCACCATGCGGCTTGCCGCAGAATACCGTCCGGCTGCCGAACCAATTCACTATATGAAAAAGTGGTCATAGCCTCCGTCAGTGCTGTATGCAAAAGACCGCAGAAGATATACTTCTGCGGCCTGCTGTCTTCTTCACCGGCGCAGATTAGAAGCCAAAACATGTTTTATCATCTTTTCAACCTCTTTTGTCATATTGACCGGTATCAATTTTACATTCTGATGTCTGTTTTGGAATACAACAAAAATCTCGTGAGCAAATCCCTGCCCGATTTCCTGTACTCCGTTAAAATCCAATTCTATTTCACAGAAATCTTCAAAACGGTTGCACAGCCTTTTTGCCTGAGATCGCGACACCGGGTCCATCTCAAACATATTTTTTATTGGCACACACGTTTTTGTAAGTCCGCCGTCTGCATCTGCATACATATCAAACACCTCGCTTATTTTCCTGTTGCTGAAATTGGAAAGCTGCATATAGATTGTCGTTCCAGCCCTGTTTTCCCATGGTTTTAAAAGTGCCTCATCTTTCACACTGGCAAACACTTCAGAATACTTATTATGTGAAAAAATTTTTCCGTCTGATACCGCCGCAAACAAATCAAGCGCCCTGGATGTGAAAAAAATTCCTTCTCCCGAATGATTCTCCGTATCTGTAGTCAGCTTCCCCTTAAACAATTCTCTCACCGCATCATCCAGCGAATCGTATTGATAATATTCTGTAATCTTCCTGAAAATACCCACGCCATTATCCATCAGCATAATCGTGGTATTCAAATAATTCTTTTTTATCATTATCCAGACTGTACCCGCTTCCGAATGATCTATCGCATTATTCATCATTTCTGTAAAAGCATAATACCATATTCTCTGCACATTATCCGCCAGATCTGATACTTGTTTTCTTATATATCTTGCATAAATGACGTCTTCATCCCTTAATTCATTTTTTGCTCTGCGCAGCTTGGCTGTCTGCACAACAGACTCCAATATATATCTATTTCCTGCTTTGCAAATGATATGCTTTTCCTCCAGCGATTTTATGTAACGATATACTGTTGTCATGGATACGTCAAACGTATCCGCTGTCTTTCGTGTAAATTCTTTATCTCCCATATCAATTTTTTCCAACATATATCGTTGTATTTTTTCTCTTTTGTTTTCATTAAAGCTCATTTTTGTCTCCAATTTCAACTATATTTTCTATAATATATACTATAACTTTGATTTTACTTTTTGTAAAGTATAAAATACGATTATCATTATCCGGCTTATATAGGGTAAAAGGATAGCTGATTTTTAATAGGAGTTTGGGGAAATTGGGGGCGCAAATTTGGCTAACGCTTGCATTTCCCGAAAAACTATGTTACACTAACTTTCGTTGCAAAGCCCTCAAAACCAAGGTCTTATGGGGCTTGCCGCCGATTTCCGGCGTTGCTCAGATACGTGCGTATCTGAGTTCGCGACATTCGCCAGATGGATACGCCCGCGTATCCGCCCGGCTCATTGTTTCGCGAAACATGCACCGAGTGTTCGAGACCTTCCACTCGTAAAACAAAACTAAAGGAGACAATTGAATATGAGAGACAAAAAAGTACTGTTTGTTGTGCAGGCAGCCGCCATTGCCGCTGTCTATGTGGTACTCACGATGGTGTTCGCGCCGCTTTCCTTCGGAGAGGTGCAGGTGCGCTTTGCAGAGGCTCTGACTGTCCTGCCGTTTTTCACACCCGCCGCAATTCCCGGATTGTTTGTGGGCTGTGTCATCGGAAATTTTCTGGGCGGAGCCATTCCGGTGGATATTATCTGCGGAAGTATCGCCACACTGATCGGAGCCTGCGGTTCCTATGCGGTCAGAAAATATAAATTTCTGGTGCCTTTCCCCCCGATCATTGCAAATACGGCGATCGTCCCGCTCGTTCTTTTCTACGGATATGGGATCAATCTTCCGATTCCACTGATGATGCTGAGTGTGGGCGCAGGCGAAGTACTCTCCTGCGGAGTGCTGGGATTTGTGGTTCTGTTTGCACTGGAAAAATACAGACATGTTATTTTTAAAACTGCATAAAACTGCGTATATGAAAGCAGCCGGTTCTGATATGATTCCGGCTGCTTTTTATTGCTTTAATCCCCCTGACTGTTTTGGGAGCTGCGTCTGCGGTATTTTTCCAACATTCTCTGAAATTCATCATTGCCCCGCAAAAAATCGTAGTCTGAGTTATTTTCAAGCTCCGCCAGCAAAGGCGGCAATATGACAAGCTGGCTTTCTTTTTGCACATTTCTCTGCTTTTCCTTAAATTCCTCGTTCAAAATCATGCGGTAATATAAAACAGACTCCCACCTGTTCCAGGGCACAAAAACAGAGGAAAGCATTTTTTCCAGCAAATTCAGGCTTGCCTGCACATTCTTTGTTTTTACTGCCACCTGGAGTTTTCCAATCATTCCAATGTATCCTCCCTGGTCTAGGGCATTTGCCGTCTCCTCCAGTTTTTCAGCAATCTCCTGCGCCTTTTCCACATTCCTCAAAGATAGTTCCAGCCCGACCATCCTGTCCAGAATCCCCAGCACTTCTGTTGAAAGCTGCGTCAGTTCCCGGGAAAGCAGTCGTGCGGCTTCATCATTTTTTCCCTGCTCTGCGTAAATATCCGCCTGCTGCACATATTTTCTCACGCTCTGCGGCTCCGGCAGGCAATCCAGAATCGCCTGCGCCTTTTCTGCCTGCCCCTCGCCCAAATACATTGCCACCGCCATACTGCCGGCCCGATTTCGAAGCTTCTCATCGCCATGCTCCATCGCCCGTTCGTACCAGTTTATCAGTTTTCTTTTGTAGTTCTTCTTTTCATTTTCCGGCATATCCGCCATCATCAGGCTGCCCTGCAATATCAGCGCGGCGCCGTGGAAAAGCAGGCCGCAGTTTGGATATTCCCGCAGTTTTTCCTCCGCAAAGCTGCATCCTGCCTCCAAACCTCTTTCTTTGACCGTATCGGCCATTTCATTTTGGAAATTCACAATCTCTTTTTCTGTCAGTTCTTCCCGGAAGCAAAACAGCGTTTCCAGATCAATCTGCAGAAGTCTTGCCAATGCCGGCACCAAAGTAATATCCGGATAGGCGCTGCCCTTCTCCCATTTATGCACTGCGGGAGCGGTAACACCAAGATACTCCGCTACCTGTTCCTGGGTCATCTTCTGTTCCCTGCGTTTTGCCCGTATCACCTCGTTCATCTTCATATGCTCTGTTCCCCCTTTTATTCTGCTCTTTATATGTTCCTGATTCCAGCCGGCCCGCTGCAGTCTGGCTGGCTTCTGGCATCATTATAACAGGGAACCTGCAGGTAAACTATTGAACAGCTGTAAATTTTCCGTGCAAAAAATTTCCCGGCAGTTAAAAATTATAACTCTGCCGTTGTCTGCGGCTCTAATTTCAGAGAATCCCTCTGCGCGCAGTCTGCAAGGATCTGCTCTTTCAGCATCTGCGCGGCACTTGACATCAATCTCGTTCTGTGATGTATCAGATAAATATAGCGCCCCTCCTTCAGCCACCCGGGAAACAGGATTCGCACGCGATACCGTTCAAGTCCCTCTGTTTTTGCCACAATGGCCGTTCCCAGCTCCTGTTCTACCAAATGCGCAATGGCATCCTCGCTGTAGGCATAGTGAATCACATGGGGAGACACCTGCCATTTTTCAAACAATCCGGCCAGTTGACGGTACATAGGATAATCTTTGCGGTAGCAGATCAGGTCCGTTCTCTCCAGAGCCTGCGCAGAGGTGTAAGCGTCCACATTCTCCGACATCGGCAGCAAAAGGCACAACGGCTGATACATGACGGGAATCATTTCCAGCTCCGGGTCGGGGGCAAGGGCCGAGCAAAGCCCCAGATCAAATCTTCCTTCCCGGATTCCCTGGGCAATCTGGCTGCTCGGCATCTCGTCCGAATAGATGCAGCATCCCTGCCTCTCCCGGGCCAGAAAGCTTTTCAGCAGTCTGGGGATGTAGGCGTCCGCCAGGCTGGCCGTATAGGCAATCCGTATTTCCGCCCGGTTCTTTTCCGAAAACTGCCTCATATGGGTCACAGCCAGATCCAGATGTCTGAGAACATTCTGCGTATCCTGCAAAAACAGTCTTCCTGCGTCCGTCAGGACAGCCCCTCTGCGTTTTGCCGCAAAAAGCTCCACGCCCAGCTCTTTTTCCAGTTTCTGCACAGCAATCGAAAGACTGGGCTGCGAGATATGTATCGCCTCCGCAGCTTTGCTGAAACTTCCAAACTGGGCGGCTGCATGAAAATATTGTATCTGCTCTAACGTCACCGCATACTCCTTTCCCGAAAGCAAAATTGCCCCGGCCGCTCTGCTTTCCGGTATCATACCATTATTTTAAACTATATGAATATTAGAACTATATATTTTACAAATAAAACTGCCGATAGTAGAATAATGACAGATGCCGCATCTAAACAAACCCCTGGAGGAATTGCAATGTCAAACCACAAAACCATGGACCTGACCGCAGGAAAGCCCATCCGGCAGATTCTGTTTTTTTCCCTGCCGCTGGTCATCGGAACGCTTTTTCAGCAGCTCTATTCATTTGCCGACACCGTTATGGTCGGCAGGCTTATAGGCGAAAACGCCCTCGCCGCAGTGGGAACCACCTATTCCCTTCATTTTCTTATTCTTGGCTTTGTCCAGGGCGCCTGCGTAGGCTTTGGTATCCCCCTGGCTCAATCGACAGGTGCAAAGGATGCTGCCTTATTTAAAAAATACTTCTGGAACGGCTGTTTTCTCTGCACACTGACAGGAATTTTCATGACGGCCGCAACGTTTCTTCTTGCGCGTCCGCTTCTTTTGATGATACATACGCCGGAGGCCATTTTATCCTCCGCGGTTCGTTACATACAGATCATTTTTCTGGGAATCCCGGCGGCAATCCTCTACAACTTCTGCGCCGGAGTTCTGCGGGCGTCGGGGGATTCCAGACGGCCCACAATGTTTCTTCTGTTTTCCAGCCTTTTAAATATCCTGCTGGATTATGTATTTATCGTACCCATCCCCATGGGCGTAGCGGGAGCAGCCTTGGCTACGGTACTTTCCCAGTTAGTCAGCGGGCTTTTAAATCTGTTCTGGATCGTCCGAAAAACAGACCTTCTGAAAAACAGTGAAGGCTGCCGGCGGCCCCGGACAGCGCAGCTTCTTCACCTGTGCCGTCTTGGTTTTCCGATGGGCTTTGAATATTCTATCTCTGCCCTGGGCGCCATTGTTATGCAGGGTGCAATCAACTCCCTGGGCACGGCGGCAATCGCCGGACAGACTGCCGGGGAAAAAATACGTCAGATGTTTACCCTTCCCATGGAATCTGTAGGAATGGGCATGGCCACCTATGCCGGGCAAAACGACGGAGCAGGCCGTCCTGACCGCATCCGTGAGGGAATCCGCTCCGGCATCTGTATTCAGGTTCTTTATTGTGTGGCCGCATGGCTGGTAATTTTCTTTGGAAAAGAAGCTTTCACCCGCATCGTTCTCGGTCCCCAGGCCGGGGAATCCGCCCGTCTTTCGGTACAATACCTCTCCATCATGAGCTGTCTGTTCTTTATCCATGGCTCTCTGATGATTATGCGAAATACTCTGCAGGGGATGGGCTACAGCATCCACGCTGTTTTAAGCGGAGTAGGAGAACTGATCGGCCGAAGCGTCGGCGGCTGGCTGGCTGTTTCTTTCTTTGGATTCACAGGAATCTGTTTTGCCAACCCGCTGGCCTGGGGTCTGGCTCTTATCTACTGCAGCGTGATGACGCACCATTTTCTCAAAAAGCGATTTGCAAGATAGGCCCGCTTACACGGGCCTTCTAACATTTCTCTTGCGATTTTTCTGTCACTCCTTCGGTTTATCCAAAAATCCGATAAATACGTTTCCGGATTTTTCAAACAGCTCTAGAGAATCTACATCGCTGAGAAGATAAGATTCCTCCGCGCCGGGCTGATAGAACCGCACATTTCCCCACTGGTCGTACCCCATCAGGATGCGCACGCCGTCCACCGTATCCGCCAGCACTGCGTTGCCCTCGCTGATAAAGTAGAGAACCGAATCCATATCACAGCCGGTTAAATCCAACACCCATTTATCCGGAAGCTGTTCCTGCAGATAATCAATATCCATCGTTCCGCTCAGTATGCACTGGGGAATCTGCTCCATGGTCAGTTCCGCAATGTTTGCTTTGTTTCCGCGCTCCCAGATATACCTCTGATTTTGATCCACCACAACGCCAAACTGCTCGTTTGCGCGCACAATCGCTGTATTGGCATTTTCAAATATGCTGTCCAGCTTTCCTTTCGCATAAACATAGTACAGTTCCTCATTATGTTCTTTTGCCTCAATGCTTACCCTGCGTTCGTCCTCATGGACAATCATTCTGCTTCGCACCACCTGGGGCGTCCGCTGTTCATAATTGCTTCCCGCAAGAAGAATCATTTCCGTCTGTTTCCGGTCCGTTACCTGCGTCGTAATTCCCACAGAGGAACTGTCCCCTGAATTGTCAATGATATGGTCGTCCGACGCTTCCTCCCAGTTTCCGCCGCTCTTTCGCATACGTTTCATCGTCAAAAGCTTGTCTTCTATGGACGCTTCCGTAACGTAAAGTCCCGTTTCACTGTACTCCTTTACACGTTCGCCCTGCTCGTTCACAATAATCACAGATTTCATCGGAAACAGTTCGTCTCCCTCATGCTCCGCGTCAATGTCCGAGACGTCCGCCACGCCATATACCAGCGCTTCGCCCATATATCCGATCATGCGGATGCGCTCATTCTCCCCGCAGGCGATGGACGTAACTTCCTTCGTGTCAAGATCGTATATATTAATCGTGTGCGAATTGTATGCCTCATTCTCCGCCAGCCAGCAAAAATGCCTGCCGGACTCTGAACCGGCATAGCAGCCCGGCTTCATGTTTTCCACAAGCTTTGACGCTGCAAAGGTCGTCAGATTGATCTCATATACATCTCCGTCCACAAGAAGATAAAAGTCCTCCTGGTCATCCGTTATGTAAGAAACCTCCTGTACGTCTGATTTCATCAGATCATACGACCGCACCATGTCCACAAACAGCTTTTCCTCAATGCCGCCGGAGGACGCGTCATAGTAATATACTGCCACTCCGGACTCTCCCTCGTGACGTCCCCGGTTCATATATCCTGCCACAACAAAGTAAATGCTGCCGTTGGTACTCAAATTCAGAACTTTGATCTCATGCTGGCCGTAAATATCGCGGTAGTCTGTATTTCCCTTTTGCCGGAAGGTAAACACCTGAGCCAGCTTTCCCGAGGAAGCGTCGTAGCTCCAGAGTTCCCCGCCCAGAACAAAGGCAAAATAATTGTTTCTGGAATCCGTCACATAAGAAACATCTCTGTCGCAGATACCAAAATTAATCCCCTTATCCGTCAGCACCCCGTTGTCGGGATCAAAGATTTCATTTGTATAGCGTTCAAAATCCAAAAGCATCACGGTCTCATCCGCATATCTCAGCCGGAAATATTCATTTACCGTGTAAAGCTCCACATTGCCTTCTTCATTCTGTGCGCTGATCAGATATTCCTGTACAATGGTGGCCGTAGTTTCGTTAATCTCCTTAATGGCCGGTATGGATTTATAATAAATCTGGGGATTCAGTTCCCCCCACACAAGCTGGTCTGTCGTCGTGTGAATGTCCATATAGGAAAGATTTACTTCATCCACATCTCCCTCCGGCTCCATATAAAGAGCCAGCCGGTCCACTTCGTTTTTGTTCAGGCACTTCTCTGAAAAGGAAATCACAAAGTCCAGGTATTCCTTCGTATGCAGACTGTCCTGCTGCACCACCCGGGTATAGTAATAAACATCCCTGCCGTCCACCTTAAGCTGTATCTTCAGAACATATTCCTGGTTCATACGCATAAGATTCTGCAGAGTAAAGGAAGCCTGCACCGAATCTTCCCCCTGCACCACCTGCGTTACCTTTGTATTTTCCAGCGATTCCTCGCCGTCGGCGGTAAGCACTTCAAAATAGATATCCTCCACCTTCGCGCCAAAGGTCTCCACCCGGATTCCCATATCTCTTTCTGTGGAAATCGGCGTCAGTGTATCCCGAACCTCTGTCACCTCCATCTGCCTGGTATATCCATGCAGCGGATTCATTTCTACGTCCTTATATACCATATAAACCAGCGGAAGCGTCGCCTGAGACATATCTTCCGTCCTGATTTTTGTTTCATCATTCATGATCTGAGAAAACAGCGCCGCCGACCCGAGAAAAACCAACAGCAGCACGCCGATTCTGATTATAATTCTTTTCATCTTGCCCTCCCGTTCAACAGCTCGTCCAGCAGCGGCTTCACATTCCAGGCCGCCATACACTCAGAGAGCTGTCTGTTCGGTTCTTTTTTCGCACTTCGCTTGCGCACCGCCCGGATTAATATATTTTTCGGCGTATGCTCCATATCAATAAACTCCATCAACTGAACCTGGTATCCCTGTTCTTCCAGAAGATTTCCCCGGAAAGCGTCCGTCAGCAGCGCAGCCATGCGCTCCTTCACCAGGCCATACTTCAGCACGGGCTGCATCAACTCGCTTGCAATCTGACCGTTCAGTTCATGCTGACAGCAGGGAACCGAGAGAATCACATCCGCTTTCCACTGCACCGCTTTCTGCAGGGCATAATCGGTGGCCGTATCGCAGGCATGAAGCGTCACCACCATATCCACGCTGTCCGCACCCTCGTAGGAAGCGATATCGCCTGTCTGAAACGTCAGCTTATCATATCCATATTTTTCCGCCAGGGCACTGCACATCTCTATGACGTCCTGTTTCAGATCAAGGCCGGTCATCCGAACGTCATATCCCCTTTTCACATGAAGATAGTAGTACATGGCAAAGGTCAAATAGGACTTCCCGCATCCGAAATCCACGATGGTAATCTCCCGTCCTTTTTCCAAAGCCGGGAGCACATCCTCTACAAATTCCAGAAAACGGTTGATCTGGCGGAATTTGCGGTAATGCTCCTTCACAATCCTGCCTTCCGAAGTCATCACGCCAAGATCTACAAGAAAGGGGACAGGGACTCCCTCCTCCAAAAGATAATGCTTTTGACGGTTGTGCTGCGCCGCCGGCGCCTCTTTGAAAAGACCGTTCTCCCTTAGACGAACCGCAGCTTTTCCTTTTTTATTCACAAGCGCCTGCAGAGAGACTCCCGCTGCATCCATTTGAATCTGCTTATAGTCTTCCCTCAGCCATACCTCGATCTGCTGCAGTAAATCCTCTTTTCTGTAATTTTTATGAAATTCCTTTTTCCCGTCCGAAACAGCCGTCTGAAAACAGTTCTCTCCCTTTATGCACACCGGACGGATTTTTACCCTGTCCGGTATGCCGCCGCGGCGCTTTTTGCTGACCGTGGCATGCAGGAAATTATCGTTTAAATGTTCCGCCAGCGCAGCCATCAGTTGTTCCATATATAATTTCTGCGGGCCCAAAGGCCCACATTCCTTTCTTCTGATATACCACTATCTTAATCGCTTTCCCCAAAAAGCTCAACAAAAACTTTATATCCGCCTCTTATTTCGTGGCATCTTCTATTTTCTTTTTTGTCCGGGCGTCAATCTCCCTGCGAAATTCCTTCAAATATTCAGAGAACTGCATATTTTCCTGTCCATACGTCAACTGCAGTTCATACTCCAGAGGAAGCCAGGTTGAAATATCCGACTCATCATGGGAAATGATTGCCTCCAGCTTGTCCATGGCTTTATAGATTTTTGCTTCCTTTGTTTCCAGCCGTGCCATTTCCTCCAAAAGCTCCATCCATTCCTCCCGCTGCGGAGAGGGAAATTCTTTAACCCATGCCAAAAACAGGTCGTCCTCTTTTTGGGTGTCCTGCTCTGTCTTTTCAAAGGTTGGAATATCTCCGGTAAAAGCCTCCCCTAGATCGTGGATCAGGCACATACGGATCACCCTGTCCATATCTGCATCCCGAAATTCTTCCTCCCCGGACAGAAGCATCGCCATCAGTGCAATCCTCCAGCTATGGTCTGCAACGCTCTCCATCCTGTTTTCCTCTGTATAACAATGGCGCGGAGTCGTCTTCAGTTTCGCAGCCCGCGATAAAATATCCAAAAATTTCTGCGGCGTCATATTCTCATCTCCTTTGGTGCAATCTATTCTGCGTAGTAGACTCTGCCCTCTTTTCTTGGCGCAGCTTTCGGCTGTTCTCCGTCAGCGTAACCTACCACACAGTGTCCAATTCCCTCATATTCCCCCTGAACTCCCAGCTCTTTAAGAAGCTTTCGGTATTCCTCCATTTCAAATTCTTCTTTTGCCCTGTGAATCCAGCAGCTTCCCAGTCCCAGAGAATGGGCGGCAAGCATCATGTTCCCCATGACAAGGCTTCCATCATAGACATGCGTCGCACAGCTTTTGTCTGCCAGAACAATCAGCACTGCCGGAGCACCATAAAAGGGGTCAAAACCCTCCTTCCATCCTCCGATCCTGCAATTTGCCTCCGAAAATCTGTCTCTCAGCTCCTTATTTGTTACAGCAACAATAATCGCGGACTGCTTTCCCATGCCGCTGGCGGCATAAAGGCCTGCTTCAATGATCTTGTCAATGTCTTCCCTGGAAACCATGTCCGGTTTAAATTTTCTTATACTTCTTCTTTCTTCCATTGCTTTGATCGTCTCATTCATTTCATGTTCCTCCTTTTTAAAAGCTCTCTTATCATCAGTCAATGAGGATGTGCGGACACATCCTCTTTATTATAACTCACTTTTTCTTCTTCGGCCAGAGCCTTCTGCCATTTGCATATCAAGACTTCGCCTGCCGTCTCCCGCAGCTTCTGCGGTGAACCTGCGCCGCCATCTCCTGCAGCTTCTGCGGCAGACCTTCATCTACCATCTCCTGCAGTTTCTGCGGCGGCAGCGTCTGTGAAACATTTCCTGGTATATCATCACCTGAATGAAATCGCCAAGCCAGTCCTGCCTTGGCGGCCGTCGGCCCGGTTCGCGGTTCATCACGTACATATCGTCCTGTTCCTCTGTTTCCTGTTTGGGATAACGCTCTTTTACCCTCTCATAAATATCCTCCGCCATTTTCTGCACCCGTACTTTATCCGGCGTATCGTCAAACATCATACTTCCTTCATATTCCATGCTGTCACAGACATTTTCCACCTCTGCAAGCACGATCTTGGCCATCTCAGGATACATTTCCTTCAGTTTCTCCCAGTCTCTTTCATTTTCCTCCTCTGAAGCCTGCCTTGTCTCCATATTCGGAAGAAACCACGGGGAGGCTTCTCTCTCCGGCGCCGGCGATGCAGCATAACCCGGTACCTGGGGCGTTGCCGGAGCAGAATAGCCCGGCGACCGAGGCATTACCGGGGCAGATTCCGGTGCCTGAGGCATTGCCGAAGCAGAATAGCCCGGCGTTTGAGACCCGGCCGGGGCAGATTCCGGCGTCTGGGACGTGGCCGGCGTCACCTGCATCTGACGGTTCTGGTTACGTTTCCCCGGCAGCCTTCCCTCCTCCATCATCCGATCACATTCAGGATAGCAGGGACATTCCCTGATACAGTTGCACGATTTATGATTATCCACAATAAAAGGCTCCTTTTGCACATTCATTATATGTTATGCAAAAGAAACCTTTTCTGTGCTTCTATTTATTTCTGGCCGTGTCCGCCAGCTCCAGACGCACCATCGCTTTGCGAAGGGCAATCTCCGCCCTGTTCAAATTCAGCATGGGGTCTTTCATCTGCAGGCGCCGCTCTGCCCGGACCTCTGCCTCTTTCGCACGGTTGACGTCAATCTCCTCGGGCCACTCCGCCACCTCGGCCATGATTGTTACCTTTGTGGGCAGCACCTCCATAAAACCGCTGTGAATGGCAGCCAGCTTCTTTCCGCTCTCCTCCGTGATTGTAACAATCCCCGGCTCAATGAGCAGCGTCATGGGGATATGGTTTTTATAGATACCCACTTCCCCTTCGCTGGTATTAAGCTCTACCATACTGGCCTTTCCCTCGTAGAAAACTCTCTCAGGGGCGATAATATGCAATTCAAAAAACCTGTCTTCCGCCATATGCTCACCTACTTCACACGGGCAAGAACATCATCAATCGTTCCGGCATTGAGGAAATAACTTTCCGGGATATCGTCATGCTTGCCTTCCAGAATCTCACGGAAGCCGCGAATGGTTTCCGCAATAGGAACGTAGCGTCCCTCTGTACCGGTAAACTGCTGAGCCACATAGAAAGGCTGAGACAGGAATCTCTGCACCTTTCTCGCCCGGCTTACCACCTGCTTTTCTTCCTCAGAAAGCTCATCCATACCAAGAATTGCAATAATATCCTGCAGTTCCTTATATCTCTGCAGAATTTCCTGCACGCCGCGGGCCACTTTGTAATGCTCGTCACCCACCACCCGGGGATCCAGGATTCTTGACGTAGATTCCAGAGGATCTACCGCCGGATAAATACCCAGCTCCACGATGGAACGCGACAATACGGTTGTGGCGTCCAAATGTGCAAAGGTGGTCGCCGGGGCAGGGTCTGTCAGGTCGTCCGCAGGAACATAAACCGCCTGAACGGAAGTGATGGAGCCGTGCTTCGTTGAAGTAATTCTCTCCTGCAAAGCGCCCATCTCTGTCTGCAGCGTCGGCTGATAGCCAACGGCAGACGGCATACGTCCCAAAAGTGCCGACACTTCGGAACCTGCCTGGGTAAAACGGAAAATATTATCGATGAACAGCAGCACATCCTTGCCGCCCTCATCACGGAAATACTCAGCCATGGTAAGCCCCGTAAGACCTACGCGCATCCTGGCTCCGGGCGGCTCGTTCATCTGCCCGAATACCATGGTCGTTTTGTTGATAACACCGGATTCCGTCATTTCGTGGTAAAGGTCGTTGCCCTCACGGGTACGCTCTCCAACTCCGGTAAACACGGAATATCCGCCGTGCTCGGTGGCTATGTTTCGAATCAACTCCTGAATCAGTACGGTTTTTCCAACGCCTGCGCCGCCGAACAGACCGATTTTTCCGCCCTTCTGGTAAGGGCAGAGGAGATCGACCACCTTAATGCCCGTCTCCAGCATTTCTGTGGAAGTCGCCTGTTCTTCAAAATCCGGCGCCTCCCTGTGAATCGGCAGATAAGATACGTCTGTGGGCGCTTCTTTGTTGTCGATCGGTTCTCCGATTACATTAAAGATACGTCCCAGAGTTTTCTCACCCACCGGCACAGAAATCGGTCCTCCGGTGGAAACTGCTTCCATACCGCGCACCAGACCGTCCGTCGGACCCATGGCGATACATTTTACGGTATCGTCGCCCAAATGCTGGGCAACCTCTACCACCAGCGTATCTCCGGTCTTCGTCTGAATATGAACCGCATCATATATGTTCGGCAGTTTTCCTTCCGGAAACTTAATATCCAATACCGCACCAATAACCTGAGTGATTTTGCCTTTTGTTTGTTCTGACATTCTTTTTCTCTCACTCCTATCCGCCAATACTCAGCTAATCGCCTCCGCACCGGCAATAATCTCTGTCAACTCCTGCGTAATAGAACTCTGACGCGCACGGTTATACTGCAGAGACAGTTTTTCAATCATTTCCTCCGCATTGCTGGTGGCAGAGTCCATCGCCTGCATCCTGGCTCCGTTCTCGCTGGCAGCCGCCTCGATCAGCGCGCCGAACAGGATGCTCGTGATATATTTTGGAATAATGATATCCAGCGATTCCTCCTCGTTCGGCTCGTAGTTCATCGGCGTATTCATTTCAGCCTCACGTTCGTTTGTTTTCCTGGTTCCGGCCGTAATCTCCTCCTCCGAAAATTCCACCGGCAGCAGCTTCATGAGCTTCGGCTCATGCACGACCGTGTTTTTAAAGGATGTGTACGCCACATAGATTTCTCCGATCTCTCCGGCCGTATACGCTTCCAGAATTTTCTCGCAGATCTCCCTGGCGTCCGAATACATGGGATTGTTCATTACATCGCTGTAATCCGCCCGGACTTTATAGCCGCGCTTTTCCAGAAACTCTTTTCCCTTTCGGCCAATCGTAACCAGCTCTACCGTGCTTTTTTCAAAACCGCTTCCGGTCACCAGCTTTTCCACATTGGAGTTATATCCTCCGGCAAGTCCCCTGTTCGATGTAATTGTGACGATACACTTCTGTTTTGAAGCGCCTGCCTGAAGATACGGATGGCGTATCTGACCGGAGCGCGACAGGATATGCGTCACTGTCCGGTACATTTTATCGAAATACGGTTTTGCCTGTTCTGCACGGGCCTTTGTTTTCTGCAGCTTGACAGTCGATACCAGCTTCATGGCTTTTGTAATCTGTCCAATACTGGCTATACTGCTTTTTCGCCGCTGTATATCTCTCATGGAAGCCATCTTGGTATCACCCCTTACTTATCTGGTCTGTCCAGGGAATTATTTTTACATTCCTCGATTGCCGCCACCAGTTTCTTTTCTGTTTCTTCCGAAAGTTCCTTTGTCTCGTCAATCGCCTTCGGGATCTCCGGATATTTGGTTTTCACCAGTTCAAACAGCCTGTCCTGGAAGGGCAGAATCTCATCTACCGGAATGTCCAGCAGATATTTCTTGGTAGCCGCATAAATAATCATAATCTGGAACGCCACAGGCATCGGAGCATACTGCCCCTGTTTCAGAATCTCTTTAATGCGCTCGCCCTGGGCCAGCTTTTCCTTCGTATCGGCATCAAGCTCAGAACCGAACTGTGAAAACGCTGCCAATTCGCGATACTGGGCCAGTTCCACACGAATCGGTGCTGCAATCTTTTTCATTGCCTTAATCTGCGCAGAGCCGCCTACACGGGATACCGAAAGACCTGCGTTGACCGCCGGGCGGAAGCCTGCGTTAAACATTTCTGTCTCCAGATAAATCTGACCGTCGGTAATCGAAATTACGTTGGTGGGAATGTACGCGGAAACGTCTCCCGCCTGCGTTTCAATAATCGGCAGTGCCGTCAGAGAACCGCCGCCCAGTTCGTCCGATAATTTTGCCGCACGCTCCAGCAGCCTGGAATGAAGATAGAAAACGTCTCCCGGGTATGCCTCACGTCCGGGCGGACGCCTCAGCAGCAGGGACAGCGTACGGTAAGCCGCCGCATGCTTTGACAGATCATCATAGATAATCAGCACGTCGTCCCCGTTCTCCATCCATTCTTCACCGATCGCACATCCGCTGTAAGGCGCAATGTACTGCAGCGGCGCCAGCTCGCTGGCCGTAGAAGCCACAATGGTCGTATAATCCATCGCTCCGTATTCTTCCAGCGTCTTTACAATATTGGCAACGGTAGAAGATTTCTGCCCGATTGCCACATAAATACATTTTACTCCCTGCCCTTTCTGATTGATAATCGTATCAATCGCAATGGCAGTTTTTCCTGTCTGTCTGTCTCCGATGATCAGCTCACGCTGTCCCCGTCCGATGGGAACCATGGAGTCGATGGCCTTGATACCCGTCTGAAGCGGCGTATCCACAGATTTTCTCGTGATAACGCCGGGAGCCACACGCTCAATCTCCCTGGTCTTGTCGCAGGAAATGGGCCCTTTTCCATCAATCGGATGGCCCAGGGCGTTGACGACTCTGCCCAACATTCCGTCGCCCACCGGCACCGAAACTACGCGTCCCGTCGTCTTTACCGTATCGCCCTCGCTGATACTGGACGCGTCGCTTAAAAGTACAGCGCCCACGTTATCTTCTTCCAGATTCAGCACCATGCCCTCGACTTCTCCCGGAAATTCCAGAAGCTCACCCTGCATTGCGCTCTCCAGACCATGAATACGGGCAATACCGTCCGACACCTGCATGACCGTTCCCACGTTTGAAACAGACATTTTGGAGGAATATTTCTTTATCTCGTCCTTTATTACAGAACTGATTTCCTCTGGTCTTAAATTCATGAGGTTTGCATCCTTTCTATATAGTTTACTACGCTCCATCTGCACGCGCGTCCAATGATGCTTTCATCAGACCGCGTCCGATATCCGTCAGTTTGTTTCGAACACTGCTGTCCACTACTGTATCGCCGATACGGATTACAAGGCCGCCAATCAGCTCCGGCTCCACACGGTACGTCATTTCCATTTTCACATACCCTGTCGTCTCCAGCAGTTTTTTCTCAATTTTATCCTTCCATTCCTGGGAAAGTTCAAAAGGAGAAGCCACGCTGGCGATACCGATTTTCCGGTATTCCTTTACCCTTGCCATGCAGTAATCCAGAATAGCGTCCAGCTCGCTGTATCTCTGCTTGTCCACGATAATCCTCAGAAACCCCACGAGGTTATCGGAAACGCGCCCTTTAAAAATGTTTTCTACCAGACTGAGCTTTTCCTCCTTGGCGATATCCGGGTTTGCCAGGAGCTGCGCCAGAGACGGATTCTCTGCAAATGCAGCCTGTACCGCCTGCACTTCCTCCGCCATGGCGTCTACGCTGTTTTCCTCCAACGCCAGGTCAAACAGAGCGTCGCCATATGTTTTGGAAACTAACTTTGCCATGTATCATCACCTATTTCCTTTAAGGTTTCTTCGATTAAAGAGTCCTGCACAGTTGTATCAATCGACGCAGAAACAACCTTACCTGCCATAAGCGAAGCAATGGAAATCATTTCTTTCTTCATATCATCTGCAGCCTTCTTTTTGTCGAGCTCGATCTGCGCCTGTGCTCTCGCAATAATGCGCGCCGCCTCCTCGTTGGCCTGCGCCTTGATATCTTCCGCGTTCTGAAGCGCCTTCTGTCTCGCCTGACTTAAAATTTCGTCTGCTTCTTTGTTGATATCTTTAATTCTGGCGTCGTAGTCTTCTTTCAGAAGTTTTGCCTGCTCCTTATCCGCCTTTGCACTGTCGATGTCATTTTTGATTTTCTCCTGACGCTTTTTCAGAAAATCCCTTGCAGGATTAAAAAGCAAATAGGACAAAAATGTAAACATTACCAGCATGGCTATAATCAAAAGGGCTGTATCTGCCAAAAGCTGCGCGTCCAGATTAAATAATCTGTCCAAGGTTTCGCCTCCCTTCTATTCGCTGCACTCATAGAACCGCTGATGCACACGGACTTCGTCCGGCGCTGCATGTTCCGGGTTTCACAAAAACCGCAAAACACCCCTCGGAACTGCGGCAGCGTTTTTTCTATCTTCTGCCTGCTCGCATTTTACTTACAAAATTTTCTGATGTTTTACGTGTCCCAACGTCATGTTTTTTCACGCAAGCGCAAAACATGACACCGGCATTACAGCTTTCCGAGCAGCGGGTTTGCAAACAGCAGAATAAACGCGATAGCCAGACCATAAAGACCAGTGGTCTCGGCTACTGCCTGTCCGAGAAGCATGGTAGACGTAATGTCGGATTTCGCACCCGGGTTTCTTCCTACCGCATTTGCGCCGTAACCAGCCGCAATACCCTGGCCGACACCCGGGCCGACGCCGGCGATCATTGCCAAGCCCGCACCAATTGCAGAACACGCTAAAATTAATCCTTCGTTTGTAATCATCTTTATTTCCTCCTATAAATATTTTTCAGTTATGGTGTTAATCTTCTCCCGGCATTTTATCTACCGTGAATACCATCGTCAGCATACAGAATACGTATGTCTGAATCGCGCCGGAAAAGACGTCGAAGTAAATGTGCAGGATTCCCGGCCAGCCAACAGCAAATTTCGACAGCAGCTGATAGATCAGCGACATCATGACTGTTCCGGAAAGAATGTTGCCGAACAAACGCAGCGACAGCGAAAACGGTACTGCAATCTCTCCGATCAGATTGATTGGGAACAAAAACGGCAGCGGCTGAAACAGTCCTGTAAACGCCCCGAATTTATTGTACTTGATGTTGTTGTACTGAATAATCGCAAACGTCATCAAGCCCAACGGCAGCGTCACGCCGTAGTCCGCCGTGGGTGGCCGCAATCCGAAAAGCCCGGAAATGTTGCTGATAAATATGAACAAAAACAGCGTGCTGATATAGTTGACAAATTTTCCCGCATATTTGCCCATGCTTCCGCTTACCATTTTGTCCAGCATTTCCACAATCAGCTCCACCACGTTCTGAAAACCGCCGGGAACTTCCTCGGCATGCTTTATCGCGCGGTTGGCCGCGAGTGCAAAGATCAGGAGCACCAGCATGACGATCAATACACTGACATGCGTGGTGGTAATCCACAGTTCCTGGCCAAACAGATTATATTTAATCAGACCGTGGATCATAAAATCCACGTCACGCTGCGCCGCCAGAAGGAACCCTCCGCTTAGACCAACGCTTCCCACTTCTTCACCTTCCTTCCTTGATTTTTGTAAGTATTTTGTGCATCAACGGCTGGGTGTACGCCCCCAGCTTCAGAGTCAGCAGACCAAGAAAAACAGCGATCACATTTCCATGCAGACGCCATACCAGAGCAATCAGTGCCAAAGCGCACGCGAAACGTATTATGGTGCCTTTCGCCATATGCTTTCCGGCATCCTCCTGCAGCATTTCCAGGGACCGGTCAATAAAATGGTACATGTGAAGCGCCATCCCCTCCGCCGCCGCAAGCCCTGCCGCAAGTCCCAGGACAAAAGAAATCTTCGCATCCGCAAAGAAGACGCCGACCGTTCCCAGAATAACACCCCACACAAAAACGCCGAGCATCAGCTCCTTCAGCGTGGGTTCCAGATTCCGCAAAAAATTACTTTTCCGGTTCATGCTTTCTTTCCTTTTCTTCTTTGTCCTTTCCGTCTTTGGGCACAAGTCTCTGCAGCAGCATCCAGCAATTCCGGCATCCCGCCAGAATCCCCAGGATCAGCAGCACAAGCACTGTATTCCAGCCGAAATGCCGATCAAGCTGATATCCGATAAAAACACACAAAATGACAGGAGCAAGCATACTGATACCAAGCTGAGTAATCATTGCAATATTGCGATATACATCCTTCTTGAAATTCACGCAGGCTCCTCCTTAATCTGTAATGCATCTGTGCCAACAGATAGATCTATCTTAATGCATTTTGGTGAAAATGTCCAGTAAAGTTACAAAATTCACATAGGATTTTTACAATTCTTGCTCATTCCTCAGCTCCCTTCGGATCTCTATCACCAGCATCAGGCTCAGGGGACCAAGCAGAACTCCGAACACCCCGTAGATACAGATTCCAATATAAACCGCCGCCACCATGGCAATCGGATAAATTCCCATGCGGTCGCCAATCAGTTTGGGTTCCAAAAATTCCCGCAGTGTATTTGTAATAAGAAACAGAACAACCAGGCACACCCCGTACCAAAATTCCCCCGTAAACATCAGAAAGGCTCCCCATGGAATCAGCACGGTTCCCGTTCCGATAAACGGCAGCGCATCTAAAAGTCCGATCGTAATCCCCATCAGCAGCGCGTAGGGATACCCCAGAAGCCATAATCCCGTCACGCAGATCACCGTCACGATCAGAATAATCAGAAGCTGCGCCCGTATCCAGGCTCCGCCTAAAGACTGCATCGCCGCATTGATCTTATGGATACGGTCATAAACGCCATACTTTTTTAATCCGTCCCTCAGCTTATCGTAGTCCTTTAAAATCAGCATAAAGGAAACAAAAACAATCAGCACTACCCCCAGCCATTCCAGAATGGATTTCAGGTAAGACAGCGAATTTTTCAACATTCCCGGAACCGCGTACACCTGAATACGCTGTTCCAGAAGCGTCATATTATCGTAAATAAATTTCTCCACCGCCTGCGCATGGATACCTGTATTTTTTTCCACCACGGTACAGCAATTTTCCACAAACTGCTCGGCCTTTCCCATATAAAGGTCAAAATTTGCCATCAGATTACAGATCTGCAGAATCAGCTGGCTTCCCAGCAAATAGAGAATAATTCCCACTGCCGCTGTCAGAAGCACCAGAAGAAAGCCGCCGGCCATCACACGCTTGATATGCAGTTTCGCCTCCAGCCATGCGGCAGCCGGCATAATCAGCCGCACCAGAAACCAGGCAAGCAAAAAGGGAATCACAACAGGCAGTATAAATTTCATTCCCAGAAATACTGCTGCTGCAATCCCCGTAACCATGATTATCTCTTTATATCCTGACCGCATACACGTTCCCCCGTTTCACGCCTGACCGCCTCTGCAGCTTTGTCTCTGCAGCTCTGCCCCTGCAGCTTTGCCGCTGCAGCAGACCGGCGCTCTTTGGAATTAGTATGCGCTGTTTTTAATAATAAAATCCTCCGGCTCGCAGGTAAAACGCATCGTTTTTTTGCTTTTCGGATGTATCAGTTCTAATCTGCAGGCGCACAGGGCGAGTTTCTGGTCCTTCCCGGCGCCGGGATTATATTTTGCGTCTCCGTACAGCGGCGCCCCTGCCGCCTGCATCTGCACGCGGATCTGATGATGGCGTCCCGTGTGAAGCCTGATTTTTACAAGAGACATCCCATTTTCCTCTTTTACCACCTGATAATCCAGCACCGCCTTTTTCGCCCCCGGCGTTTTTTCCGGCACAGCCTTCGACACATTGCCCGACGCTTCTTTTTTCAAAAAGTGTATCAGTCTTCCCTCTGGCTTTGCCAGGGTTCCGCACACTACCGCCAGATAGTCTTTTTTCATTCTCCCGTCCTGCACCTGCGCGCTTAAAGAAGCCGCCGCTTCCGGCGTTTTTGCGAAAGCCACCAATCCTTCTACCGGCTGGTCAAGCCGGTGCACCACACCCAGGTACGGATTCGCCCTTCCCTCTTTTTCCATCAGATAAGTTCGGATCATGCTTTCCAGATCTTTTTTCCCGAAGGAAGCGCTCTGCACGGCAAGTCCCGCAGGTTTGCAGCAGATCAGGATCTGAGGATCTTCATAAATAATTGCGGGCATTGTTTCTCCTTTCGGCCCCGTGCTTTCAGCACGACGGCAGGTCGGCGCAAGCCATTCCAAAAATGCTTCGTGGTAGTGCCCTCGCTCCTTCGTCGCGACGGCAGATCGGTGCAAGCCATTCCAGAAACGCTCCGTGGTAGTGCCCTCGCTCCTTCGTCGCGACGGCAGATCGGTGCAAGCCATTCCA
>JAUNFZ010000084.1 GCA_030524785.1 Eubacteriales bacterium | reverse complement strand
CCTTTGGCGCTCTTTCGCGTCCGCCCTTCGGCTTCCTTTCGCGCCCGCACATCGGAGCAGGTGGATATGTTTCAGCCCGTCAGCTTCCCTGCCTATCCACTCCAACCGTTCTGCAAAATCTTCAAACAATACGTCCCCCTGCTGCCGCAGCATCTCTATGCAGCCGTCCATGCAGGCCATCATCACATAAGAGGGACTGCTGGTCTGGTAGATATCCAGATATTTTTGAATCCTTTCCCTCTTTACAAGTACCCCGTTTTGGTGCAAAAGAGCTGTCTGCGTCATGGAAGGCAGCGTTTTATGAAGGCTGTGTATCACGATATCCGCTCCCAGCCTCACTGAGCTTTCAGGAAAATAAGGATGAAATCCAAAGTGCGCGCCGTGGGCCTCGTCCACAATCAGCGGCACTCCAAAGGAGTGGGCAATCCCTGCAATCTCCTTTATATCCGACACAATTCCATCATAGGTGGGGGACGTAAGAAACACCGCCTCAATCTTGGAATCGTTCTCCAGCGCACGCCTTACGTCCGCAGGTGAAATACTGCCCGCCAGCCCTGCGCCGGAAAATAATCCGCCGTCTTTTTCTCCGCCTATCCGCTGCGGATACAGATAAACGGTTTTCAGCGCGCGTACCTCCGCCGCATGATATGCCGCCTTATGGCTGTTTCGGGCCATCAGAAGTTTCCCTCCCTGTCCCACACAGGCCGAGATAGCCGCCAGTATTCCCGCCGTGCTTCCGTTCACCAGATAATACGTTTCCTCCGCCCCGTAAAGCTTCGCCGCCCGTTGCTGGGCCTCCTTCAAAATCCCCTCCGCATGGTGAAGATTATCAAATCCATCTATTTCCGTAATGTCAATCTCTCTGATTCCCTCCGGCACGCCCAAGCGCCGCTTGTGCCCCGGCATATGAAAGGGATAAGCCTCCGACTGACTGTATTCTTTTAATTTCCGGTATAGCTGACCCATCACTTTTTCCTCCGCTATCCGGAGTATAACACTCTTGTCCGAAAACTGCAAATCTGCTATGATAAATAAAAAGTATTGGGGTCAGGCGTCTGACTTTGAATACATGAATTTATGCCGCCAGACGGCAGAATGGAGAATTGTTATGAGACTACTGATTATCCGGCATGGTGATCCGGACTACGAAAACGACAGGCTGACAGAGCGGGGCTGGAAGGAAGCCGAGCTGCTGGCCAAAAGAATTGCTCCCATGGATATCAAAGATATTTACGTATCCTCGCTGCGGCGCGCACAGGAAACCGCTTCCTGTACCTTAAAAGCCATGAACCGCACAGCCACCGAAATATACGAATGGATGCAGGAGTTTCCGGCCACAGTGGAGTACAAAGACAACAAGACCCTGCTGGCGGCCTACCCGGATGCAAAGCAGCGCGAAGACGGCAGCTACTATAACCGGATTATCTGGGATATCCTGCCGGAATACTGGATGGAGCGGGAAGAATATTTCCACAAGGATCTCTGGCGGCAGAGCGAAATCGCCGCCCACAGTGATATTGTAGAACGCTACGACCACGTCACCTCAAATTTTGACGCGCTGCTGGCAAAGCACGGTTATGAACGCTGCGGAAATTATTATCGGGTCACAAAAGCGAACACCGACACCATCGCCCTTTTCTGCCATTTTGGCCTGGAGTGTGTTCTGCTCTCACACCTTTGGGGCGTATCTCCTTTCCCGCTGTGGCACGGCGCGGCTTTCGCTCCCACCAGCGTAACCACGATTTACACAGAAGAACGCAAAAAGGGAATCGCCTCTTTCCGGGCCGCCCAGATTGGCGATATCTCTCATCTTTACGCTGCCGGCGTGGAGCCTTCTTTCTCCGCACGTTTCTGTGAAATTTATGATGATTTTTCACAGCGGCATTAATAAAGCCGGCGATTATAAACAATGGGGCTGCGTCACTGCAGCCCCAAATTTACGTTTCAAATTTTTCCATATATTCTGAAAGCTCCGTATCCGATTCCAGCGCCTGCATGTATGCTTCCTTCGCAAGGGAAATCAGTTTCTGTCCTTCTTCGCTCTGGCGTATGCCTTCTGCCAGCTCCTGCGCGCCGGCGTCTTCGGAAATATCCAGCAGGCAAAGCTTTCCGTCCTCTGTCCCGGAAAGATACATCCAGGAAAGGCTTGGTATCGGCGTGTCCACGCCCTCAGCCACCACCTCATACGCCGCAAACACAAAATAGCTTCCTTCCTCATTTCCCTCCCTGGACCAGGTAATGATATTCTGGTATGATGTGATTCCGGCACTGTTAAGATAATAGAGAACGCTCTGTGTATCCGCCTGAGGATCTATTCTCTGCATAGCCGTCTCGTCCTGTCTGCTTTTCGCGTCAAAATAAGCGCTCACTGTCTCCAGGACGTTTGCTTCATTTATGGTCAGAGAAGAAAATTCCTCTGCCGCTATCGTCTTTCCAAAGAGGGAAATTTCCGTTTCTTCCTCTAAATCCGTCTCCAAAACCTGTCTTTTTTCCTCCGACATACTGTTTCGCAGCCTGTACCCGCAGGTTCCCAGTATAACTACGGCTGCAGCTATGATAAATCTTTTGAACCGCCTCCTTCTGGCGGCGCGTTTCAATCTTTTTCTCCGTTTTTCCGTCATAAATGCTCCTCCGTTTTGCGTAGCTCACTTATAAAAATTTTTTCTTGAAGAAACATTGAAAACCTCACCGGCGTCAAAAGATTTCACAAACAATTCACAACTTCCCTCTATTTCAATCTTCCTTCAACCAAACGCAGTATGCTATTATTATGGTGCCGAAGGCAAAAAGTCATGCTAAAATTTTCCCTGTTCCTTCGGCGCGGCGAAGAAACGGGGCAATAGATACTGCAGCAGGAGAATCCATATGAATATTTTGGTTATTGAAGACGAATACCGTCTGGCGGAAGCGCTGACGGAATCTTTAAAAAAAGAAGGATACCAGGCGGACGCCGCCTGCGACGGAAATGCGGGGCTGGACCTGGCGCTGAGCGGCCGCTATGACGTAATCATTCTGGATCTGATGCTCCCGGGAATGGACGGGTACCAGGTATTAAAACACCTGCGAAAGGAGAAGGTACGCTCAGCCACAATTATTCTTTCTGCGAAGTCCGAGCTTGACGACAAAATTGCCGGCCTGGACTGCGGAGCAGACGACTACCTCACAAAGCCTTTTCAGATGAAGGAGCTTTTTGCAAGAATCCGCGCCGTGACAAGGCGGCAGGGAGAAATTTGCGAGGATATTCTGTCTTTTGGCGGGCTGTCTCTGAACATACGCACCTTTGTTCTGTCCTCCCAGGCCACGTCCCATACGCTGACCCTGGGTGCGAAAGAATTTCAGCTTCTGGAATATCTGATGCGCAATCCCAGACAGGTCATTTCCAGAAGCCAGATTACCGAAAAGATCTGGGGGTACGATTCTGAGGTGGAGTACAACAACGTGGACGTTTATATTTCTTTTCTCAGGAAAAAAATCAGGCACACCAAAGCGTGCGTTGAAATCAAAGCTGTGCGCGGCGTAGGCTACTGCCTTCAGGAAGCAGGAGGCGCCCTATGATTAAAAAGCTGGAACGCCAGATTATGTGGACCATCGTTCTGATTCTGACCATAACGACCCTAGGGATTTTTCTGACAGTGAATATCACAAACTACCAGGCCCTTGTAAAGCAGGAATTTTTTTATCTTCAGAAACAGGGGACAACCATAAAAAAAGAGCCCCGTCTTCCGGAGCAGAATGGCGAACTTTCTCCCGAAGAAAAGGAGGAAGAACTTCACGGATATTACCCTTTATATATTGCAGAAATAGCAAACAGCAGTGTGGAAGCTTCCGTCACCCGGCTGGACGGCAGCAGCTATACTTCCGAACAAATCTGCGCCCTGGCACTGGATGCCGCCGCGCGAAATGAACGCTCCGGGACAATCAAAAACCTGCGCTACGTAGTCAAAAATCTGCCGGACAAAACTGAAATCATTTTTCTGGAAAGCCAGGCAAAAGCCCGCTTTCTTTCCTCTCTGATCCGCTCGGCGTTTTACTGCGTCTGCCTTCTGCTTCTGTTTTTGTACGCCGCCCGCGTTCTTGCGCGCAAAATTGTCCGTCCTGTAGAGGAAGCCTTCCAAAAGCAGAAGCGTTTTATCTCTGACGCCAGTCACGAGTTAAAAACGCCGGTTACCATCATCAACGCCAACATAGATCTTCTCCGGGCCGAAGTAGGAGAAAATAAGCGGATGGATTATATTGAATCTGAGGGACAGCGCATGAGCGCTCTGATTGGCAGCCTCTTAACGCTCTCCAGAATGAGCCAGGAGCCTCTGCCGGAAAATAAAAATATTCCCCAGGAATTTCGCTCCTTTGATCTGAGCGCGGCTTTGCTGGGCACAGCGCTTTCCTTTGAAAGCGTGGCCTTTGAACGCGGCATTGCCTACGACGTTCAAATCGACGACGACATTTCTTTTACCGGAAATGAATCGCAGATCTGCCAGGCCGCGGCTATTCTGCTGGACAATGCCATGAAATATACCGCCGGGGACGGCGGCGTACGTATTCTTCTGAATCGCTGCGGTTCAAACGGCAGCCGCGGCATCACCCACAGTCATCCCCGGCGCGCTATCTGCCTGACTGTGGCAAATTCCGGACCGGAAATTTCAAAGGAAGACCGCGAAAAAATCTTTGACCGCTTTTACCGGACGGATGAATCACGAAACCGCGCAAGCGGCGGATTCGGCCTGGGACTTTCCATCGCCAAATCTATCGCACAGCGTCACCGGGGAGAAATCAGCGTCTCCTGCAAAGACGGCTGGACAACATTCACACTGAAACTCCCGGACAACAGCCATTCCCCACAGCATCCGTCAAAGCCTGCAGACCCATCTGCTTAAGTCTGATCCCGGAGTCTGCAATTGCACAGCCTGCTTAAGTCCGCTTCTGGAGTCTGCAATTGTACACGCCTGCCTAATTCTGATCCCGCAGTTTGCACACGTCCACCCATCCTGCGGATTTTGCATAAATTTCCAGTTCCCCGGGCGTCAGCTCCACTGCACTGTGCGCGTTTCCGCCCGCCGGATAAACAGTCGCGAACCGCTTTAAGGAAACATCCATATATACCGGGACATTTTCTTTGATTGCAAAAGGGCACACTCCGCCCGGAGCATGTCCGATATACTGCTCCACCAGATCGCCGGGAATCATTTTAGCCTTCTGGTGGAACTGTTCTTTAAATTTTTTATTATCTATTTTTACATCGCCGGCCGTAACAATCAAAATTGCCTGCTCTCCCAGCAAAAACGACATGGTTTTTGCAATCCATGCGGGCTCACACCCCAGAGCCTGCGCCGCCAGCTCCACAGTAGCGCTGGACGCCTCAAACACCTTCAGCCTGTCCAGGATTCCTTCCTGGGCAAGATAATCCTTTACTCTCTCTAACGACATCTGTACACACTCCTTTTCCTTGCTGTCTTTCCACGGACATTATAAGAAAAAGTCCTCGCCATGTCAAACTTCCGGCAAAAGATGCTTCCGCCGGAAATCATTCCCGTCAGAAATAATTTCCAGCAATTTTCAGAAATCCTTCTGCAACATTCCATAGGCCGTCAGTCCAAATCCCGCCAGGGCTCCTCCTGCCGCCGCGGATAACATAAATCCGGGAAGAAACAAAAGCCATCCGGCTGCCGCGCCGAGTATGCAGCCCGCAGCCATCCCCATAAGCGCCGTAAGCCTCCCCGAAGCTGCAGCGCCGAATCTTTTTCGGAACATTCTATATAAATATTTTGTCATACAGATACCTCCGGATGCGCCCCCGTAATATAAAATAATACCCACTCCGCAAGATTCACCGCATGATCGCCAATACGCTCCAGGTACTTTACAATCATAAGAACATCCGCCGCCTGCTCGCCCGACTGAATATTTTCGTTGATCTGCCGGATAATCGCTTTTTTTATTTCTGTAAAATACTGGTCTACCACGTCGTCCCTGCGGATAACCTCCATGGCTTTTCCTGTATCTTTCTGTATATATGCGTCCACACTGTCCGTCACCATACGAATTGTTTCTTCCGCCATTTTTCTCACTTCATCTAAATTGTCGGGATAGCCGTTCTTTGCCAAAAGCAGCGTAATTTCTGAAATGTCTGCCGCATGATCGCCAATGCGCTCCATATCCGTTATCATTTTCAGAGCGGAGGAAACCATCCGCAAATCGGCTGCTACCGGCTGCTGTGAAAGAAGCAGATTCAGGCAGAGATTTTCGATTTCCCGCTCCATGCGGTCGATGTGATCGTCATAGTGGATTGTCTCTTTCGCTTCCTCCGTGTCCTTCTTAAGCAGCGCATCCATGGCATGGCAGATTGCCTCAGCGGCCAGCTGCCCCATCATAACAACATTTTTGTTCAGCTTTTCCAGCTGCCCTTCATAATAATCTCTCACGATCAGCCAAACCTCCCCGTGATATAATCCTCTGTCCGCTTATCCAGCGGCTTTGCAAACAATTCATGTGTGTTTCCAAATTCTACCATCTCCCCAAGAAGAAAGAAGGCCGTTTCATCCGAGATGCGGACTGCCTGCTGCATATTATGTGTCACAATGACAATGGTATAATTCTTTTTCAGCTCCATTGCCAGATCCTCTATCTTCGATGTGGAAATCGGGTCCAGGGCAGACGTCGGCTCATCCATCAAAAGAACCTCCGGCTGCACCGCCAGGGCTCTGGCAATGCAAAGGCGCTGCTGCTGTCCGCCGGACATTCCAAGGGCGCTCTTTTTCAGCCGGTCCTTTGTCTCCTCCCAGATTGCCGCATCGCGCAGCGATTTTTCCACAATATCGTCGAGCTTTGCCCTGGAGCGAATCCCATGCGTGCGCGGACCATATGCAATATTATCGTAAATGCTCATCGGAAATGGATTTGGCTTTTGGAAAACCATCCCCACGCGTTTTCTTAAAAGGTTTACATCCATCTCCCCGAAAATATCTTCTCCGTCCAGCCGGATATCTCCTTCAATCCGGCAGCCCTCCACCAGATCATTCATGCGGTTCAGCGACTTTAAAAGCGTCGATTTGCCGCAGCCGGAAGGGCCGATAAATGCTGTGATCTTATTTTGTTTTATATTCATATTTACATTTTTCAGCGCATGAAAATCTGTATAATATAAATTCAGATCCTTGATCTCTATTTTATTCATAGATAATGCCTTTCTCTGGTTTCTTTCCGTCAGATGACCTACCGTAGGGCCGTCAGCCTTCTCGCCGCAAACCCCGACAGGGCGTTGAGTCCCACCACCAGGGCCAGCAAAACCACTGCCGTCGCATAGGATTCCTCCATGTGCAGTCCCTCGCTGGAGAGATTATACATATGAACCGCCAGTGTTCTTCCTGAGCCAAAAACGTTGGATGGAATCTGTGCCACCGTTCCCGCCGTATAAATCAAAGCCGCCGTCTCTCCCACAATTCTGCCGACTGCCAAAATCACGCCCGCCAGTATTCCCGGCACCGCCGCAGGCAGCACAATATGAAAGATTGTTCTCAGTTTTCCGGCGCCCAGCCCGAAGCTTCCTTCCCGATAGGAATCCGGCACTGCCTTCAGCGCCTCCTCCGTCGTCCTCATAATCGACGGAAGAACCATAATTGACAGTGTAAACGCTCCGGCTAAAAGGGAGTATCCCCATTTCAGCGCTGTGACAAAAAACAACATTCCAAACAGCCCATATACAATCGAAGGTATACCGGAAAGAGTTTCCGTTGTCAGACGGATCACTTCCACAAACTTATTTCCCCGCTTTGCGTATTCCACCAGGAACACCGCCGAAAAAACACCTGCCGGAACGGCTGCCAAAAGCGCCATCAACGTCATGATCACCGTGTTCACAATTGCCGGCATCATAGACACATTCTCTGATGTATAATTCAGTGCAAACAGCGACGGTTTCAAATTTGGAACGCCCTTTACCAGTATATAGGCAATCAGAAACAGCAGAACCGCAAAGGTAATAAACGCCGCCAGCATTACCAGAAGCATCAAAATCAGAGAACCGGGATGCCCTGCGTATCCTTTTAATTTCGCCGAAATTTTTTTGGATGTATTTTCCTTCATGATCTCTCCTCACTCCCGGGTGATTTTCCGGTTCAGACAGGCCACTGTAAAATTGATAATCAAAATAAATACAAAAAGTACTACTGCCGTGGCGATCAGCGCTTCCCGGTGCAGTTCCGCCGCATATCCCATCTCCAATACAATATTTGTCGTCAGTGTGCGGACGCCTTTTAAAATTCCCGCCGGAAGCCGGGGCTGATTGCCCGCCACCATCATAACCGCCATGGTTTCACCGATAGCCCGGCCAATTCCAAGTACGGCCGCCGCCATAATACCGGATTTTGCCGCCGGAATCATAACCGCAAAAATGCTTCTCTCATGGGTGGCCCCAAGAGCCAGCGACCCTTCATAATAGTGACGCGGAACGGCCCGCAGGGCTGATTCTGTTACGCCAATCATCGTCGGGAGAATCATCATCCCCAGCAAAACTGACGCCGTAAGAATACTCTGTCCATCCGTCTTAACTACCCCAAATATCTGCCGTACCAGCGGCACAAGAACCACCAGGCCAAAAAATCCATATACAATCGAAGGAATACCTGCCAGCAATTCTGTCGCCGCTTTCAGCGGCCGGTAAATCTTTTTAGGACAATACTCTGCCATAAACACTGCCGTCAAAAGTCCTACAGGTACGCCGATCAGCACTGCCCCCGCCGTCACATAAATGCTGCCGACAATCATGGGCAGGATTCCATAAATATCATTTCCAGGCTTCCAGGTTTCCCCCAGAAGAAAGTCAAATATACCGATTTTTTTCATGGCAGGCACACCGTTTGCAAACAAAAAGATGCAGATCAGCGCCACTGCCAATACGGAAACGCAGGCGGCTGTAAAAAATACCGCCTGCATCACCCTTTCTCTGTTAAAATACTTTTTTATAGACTGTTTCATCAATTCCTCCGCTTATGGGATCTTACGAAAGCACGTCAGCCCATACGGTTGTCTCGCCTGTGTAAATGCTCTTTACCTGCTCCGCAGTCATATCCTCCACCGGATTTTCATTGTTTACGATTACCGCAATACCGTCCAGCGCAATTTCCGTGGCCGTCAGCCCTGCTTCCAGTTCGCTGTCCTTTAATTCTCTGGAAGCCATGCCGATATCGCAGATACCGTCGATGGCAGATGTCATGCCTGTTGTGGAATCGCTCTCCTGAATCTCAATCTCCACATCCGGATTTACTTCGGCATAAGCTTCTTTCAGCTTTTCCATGACCGGCGTAACAGAGGAAGATCCGGCTACCACCACTTTACCGCTCGCGCTGTTTCCCGCAAACGCCTCGGCTTCGTCAAGAGGAATATAACCGTTCTCCTCCACAACCGCCTGTCCTTCTGCGCTCAGAATATAGTTGATAAAATCCTGCGCCGCTTCGCTTACCTCTCCGGAGGTTGCAATGTTAAAAGGACGGGAAATCTTATACTCGCCTGTTTTAATATTTTCCGCCGTTGCCTCTGCGCCGTCGATCTTTACCGCTTTTACGCTGTCGTTTAAAGAACCGAGGGAAATATAGCCGATCGCATAGAGATTTCCCGCCACCGTAGACATCATAACCGCAGTATTATTTGTGATGCTTGCATCCACCGTGGTATTGTCTACCTTCTCACCAGCATCATTTTTCTCCTCCACGCCGAACAGCTCGATAAATGCACCTCTTGTGCCGGAACCGTCCTCACGGGAAATTACCGAGATGGGAGCTTCGCTTATATCCTCCGCCATTACCGGAGCCGCTGCCATACATACTGCCATTCCTGCCGCCAACATTGCGTTCATTACTTTTTTCATGTTCATGTTTTTTTCTCCTTATATTGTTCTGAATCAGGTTTCCAGAATGTCTTATTCACATCCTGTGAAGCTATCCTAACAGGCCAATGTAAAGTCCGTTACCACCTTTACGTAAAATTAAGGTAAGATTTCTGTAAACAACGTGTGCGCTTGCCGCACACTTTTGCGCCGCAAACGCGCTGCCAGGCGCACCACAGAAAAAATGGCCGGTGCATTTTTTGCACCGGCACATTCCCGTAGCTATTTTTTGATTGCTCTGCGTTTCACGCTTCCGCCATCGTTTCCGCAGGCTGTTCTTCCGTTTCCATTTCCGCAGGCTGTTCTTCTG
>JAUNFZ010000083.1 GCA_030524785.1 Eubacteriales bacterium | reverse complement strand
GGGTTGTGGTGCAGAATCTGACCACAGGGAAATCACAGATTCTGGAAAAGAATACTCAGGTAGCGGCTGCTGCGAAGTCCGGAAGCAGCATTACCGCATGGCTGAAAAACGGCGATAAAATCAAAATCAGCAGTGCGAATCTGAAATACCAGAAGGGCACTTACCGAAGGTATGCCGACGAACAGGCGACACGTGTATTGAAGGAAACCTACAATAAGGTATATATAGACAGCAAGAGCGACTATACCACGGCGGCGAAGGAAGAATACATCAATTCCCTGAGCCTGACAAGCCCGACGAAATATCTGGTATGGATCAGCCAGTACAGGGCGAGGGTAAATATTTTTCAGAAAAAGAGCGGAAAATGGAGATTGATCCGGTCATTCCCATGTATGATCGGCAGAAGCGGTTCCCAGAAGGGAATCTACAGTATCCGCTACAAATTCAACACCGGGGATCACGGCGGACCTTCATTGCAGTGGACGGGAAGCAAACCCTGGGAAGGAAATATGTTCCATCCAAACTTTAGAGGCGACCTGAATGGGTACAAGGATATCAGCAAAAACGGTGTGGCTCATTCCGGAGGCTGTATCCGCTGTACACAGACACAGCTGAACTGGATGAAAAAGAATCTTGGCATTGGAACGACGGTGTATTCTTATTAGTAAGTATGCAGTTATCCAGGCCCCGGATGAGGCAGATCAGTGCCGCTGTTTTTCGGCTGTTTTCAGAAAAAATTGTTGACAGAAACTGGCTTCTATACTATAATATCTCAATGTGACGTAGTGCGTGAACGTCCGAACCAAAGCCCCGGTAGAGACGTTTTGCTATATTATACGGCGTAACTTTCCAGCGCCGTATCAGTTGAATATTTCAAGGAGGAAAACCAATGAAAAGCTTTATGGCGAGTCCATCGACGATTGAAAGAAAATGGTATGTAGTTGACGCTACCGGATATACATTAGGACGTCTGGCATCAGAAGTAGCGAAGATTTTAAGAGGTAAAAACAAGCCGATCTTCACACCGCATATTGATACAGGCGATTATGTAATTATTACAAACGCACAGAACATCAAGGTGACAGGCAGAAAATTAGATCAGAAGATTTATTACCATCATTCAGAATATGTAGGCGGTATGAAAGAAACTACCCTGCGTGAAATGTTAAACAAGAAACCGGAGCGCGTGATTGAGCTGGCAGTTAAGGGAATGCTTCCTAAGGGCCCCCTTGGCAGACAGATGATGACAAAGCTCCATGTGTATGCCGGAGCAGAGCACGGACATGAGGCTCAGAAGCCGGAAACGTTGACATTTTAAGAAGGAGGTAGAGAACGTTGGCTAATTCAAGATATTATGGAACCGGAAGAAGAAAAAAATCCATTGCAAGAGTTTATCTTATGCCGGGAACCGGAAAAATTACAATCAATAAAAGAGATATTGACAGCTATCTTGGCCTGGAGACGCTGAAAGTAATCGTTCGTCAGCCGCTGGTAGCTACAGAAACAGCAGATAAATTTGATGTCCTGGTAAATGTTCGCGGAGGCGGTACTACGGGTCAGGCGGGCGCAATCCGTCATGGCATCGCGAGAGCACTGCTGCAGGCAGATGCGGACTATCGTCCGGTGCTGAAAAAAGCAGGCTACCTTACACGTGATCCGCGTATGAAAGAGCGTAAGAAATACGGTCTCAAAGCAGCCCGTCGCGCTCCGCAGTTCTCCAAACGATAATTTGGAACGAAGCGACAACGAGGAAAAGCAGAGCTTTTCGGGTTATCAATACAAACAGAATAAGAGATTTAATAAAACCCTTGAAGGTGTAATGCTTTCAAGGGTTTTCTGCGTTATTTGGCAGACATAAATTGTGTTGAATACTGTGGATAGAATGTAGAAAAAGGTCTTTTACTGTCATGCTTGATGGTGTATAATGATAAAAAGTATAAAAGGGGAAATCTTATGAAATTGCTTAAAACAAGTGATGAATTAATATCTCATATGAAAGAAAAAGGGATAAAATTTGACATAGTAAAAGAAGATGATGCAAAAGTATTTCTTCAAAATAATAATTATTACATGAAACTAGCATCTTATAGAGCGAATTATGATAAGCGCAAAAGCGATGGCAGTTATATAAATCTTGACTTTGCTTATCTGCAGGAATTATCAACAATCGATATGCATTTGCGATATTTAATATTACAAATGTGTCTTGATATTGAACATGCTTTGAAAACCAGATTGTTAAAAGATATAGAGAGTAACCCAAAAGAGGATGGATATGATATTATAAGACGATTTATCACAAAGTATGAGCGAAGTTGTTATAATATACAGAAGCATAAGTCCAGTGAATATTGCAGAGAATTAATAGAAAAGTATTATCCGTATTTTCCAGTGTGGGTATTTGTGGAACTAATATCTTTTGGAGATATGGTTAAACTATATGAATATTATATGGAGAGATATCCGAGACGTTTGAAAGACAGTGAATTGTTGTATTCTATTCGAGATTTAAGAAATGCAACAGCTCATAGTAACTGCCTGATAAACAAATTGCAAAGGGGAACAAATAAGCCATCAGTAAAAATCATAAAATTTATTTCAAACGTAGATGGAATAGGTGTGTCTATGAGAACAAATAAATTGAGTAACAAATTTTTATATGATTTTATTTGTCTACTTTATGTTTATAATGAATTTATTGATGTAGGCATCATAAAAGAGAAACGATTTAAACAAATAAAGGAATTTGTGGATGGTCGTGTAATTAGAAATAAAGAATATTTTAATAAAAATGAGTGTGTTAAAACGGCATATATATTTGTGAAAAAAGTTGTTGACTATATGAATGAACCGTGTTAATATAAATGCACGATTAAAAAATTAAATTTTTGTAGGGAATGGGTTTTACTCGTTCCCGATTTTTTTTTGTTATAAAATATCCGGAAGACGTTTTCAGTAACAAACGCATAGCTGATAATAGGAGATTGTCTTTGGAAAATTTCTGCCAAATAGTGGGAGATTTTATAAGTGAAAGCAATAGAAAAGACAATGTAGAACTGTTAGAAAATGTTCAGGCAAGTGACAGGTAACTAACAAATCGTTTGAAAATGCTGTAAAATAAAGATATTTAACTCGCCAAACGTAATTTGGAGCGAAGCGACAACGAGGAAAAGCAGAGCTTTTTCGAGTTATCAATACAGAAAAGAGTGACAGACCACGAAAACACAGCGTTTTCGGGGTTTTTTGCGAACCATGATTTTTATAGAATGTTTTTAACTAAATTAGGTAAGTTTTCTGCCTCAATTGTGAATATCCGCTTGGCTGGGAGGAGACGGTACAAGATGAGGCATCATGGAAAAATTTGGAGTAGCCGCTTGGCATCGTAAAAAAGTGTCTTCGACACTTTTTTATCGCAATATCTTACGGGAGCGAAAGGCACAGCATATGTAAAGGAGCAAATTTATGGAAGATGAATACAATCTTTGAATGATTTTTTCATCAGCAGTGCTCCGGCAATATCCGCCAGCCCCCAGCCGATAGGGATGGAAACCCATATACCGGTTACGCCGATGGCGGGAACGGCAGATAAAAGGTAGGCGAGCGCCACACGGGTGCCAAGGGAGATAACGGTCAAAAGCACAGATACGCCCGGGCGGCTGACAGCGCGGAAGTATCCGTAAAACAGAAATAAAAGCCCGATGCCAAAGTAAAAGGCGGCCTCAATGCGCAGATAGCCGGTACCGATGGAGATGATATCAGCGTGGGAGGCGTCCACAAACAGTCCCATAAGCCAGGGAGCAAAGATACATACGGCAGCGCCCACAAAAACAGAAAAGAGAACGGAGGTAAGGACGGCGCTCTTGATGCCGGAACGAATCCGTTCTTTTTTTCCTGCACCGTAATTTTGTGCAATAAAGGTGGAAAAGGCATTGCCGAAATCCTGCACCGGCATATAGGCAAAGGAATCTATTTTGACGGCGGCGGCAAAGGCGGCCATAACGGCGGTTCCGAAGCTGTTTACCAGACCCTGCACCATCAGGATGCCAAGATTCATGACGGACTGCTGCAGGCAGGTCAGCACAGAAAGTGCGGAGATTTCCTTCAAAATGGAGTGATTCCAGCGCAAATGCTGACGGTTTATCCGAAGATTGGGAAAACAGGCATAGTAGTAGAGAAGGATTCCGATCCCCGAGACATACTGGGAAATAACAGTGGCAACAGCAGCGCCGCGTACGCCCCAGTGAAGCACCAGAACAAAAAACAGGTCGAGAAAAATGTTCAATATCGTGCAGAGGGCCAGAAAAATCAGGGGTGTTACAGAATTGCCAACGGCCCGCAGCAAATTTGAAAAGTAGTTATAGAGGAATGTGGCGAAGATTCCCATAAAGATAAAAAACAGGTATTCTCTCATAAGAGGAACAATTTCCGCCGGTACGCGCATAAATTTCAAAATAGCGTTCATGCCGAGAAATACCAGAATGTTCAAAAGAAGGGTGATAACGCCGATAAACAGAAAAGAAAGGAAAATTCCGTTTTTCAGCCGGTCGTCATCCCTTCTTCCGTATTGAATGGAGAAGAACGCGCCGCTTCCCATACAGAGCCCCAGCAGAATGGAGGTGAGAAATACCATAAGGGTGTAGGAAGAACCCACAGCAGCCAGGGCGTTGGCGCCGAGAAAACGGCCAACTACCCAGGTGTCGGCAATGTTATAGAGCTGCTGGAGCAGATTTCCCGCCATCAGGGGCAGAGCAAATTTCAGTAAATTTTTTGTGATATTTCCATTTGTCAGATCGTAAGCCATGATGTATCGTTTCTCCTGTGAGATTTTGCGCTAACAAGCCGGATGTCGTATGATACAGCGAATATCTATGTTTCCGGCAAAAGTAATCGTATCATACTTGCGGTAAAAATGGAAGAAATTTACACAAAAAATGTATACTTTACTCCTTGAAATGCACTATATATTGTGTTATGATTTTCTAGCGCGTACAAAATATGGAAATACGGAAAGAGAGAAGGGTAAAGAATATGAACGTTGAGGAATGGTTGGGCAAAGGCAATCAGCTTGGAATGGATATTTGGGAGAAAAAGTACCGCAGCGACGGCGAAAGCTTTGATGAATGGATAGACCGTATCAGCGGCGGCAATGAGGAAATTGCCGGATATATCCGGGAAAAGAAGTTTTTGTTTGGCGGAAGAATTTTGTCTAACCGCGGCATGCAGAAAAAGAAACGTAAAGTCACATATTCAAATTGTTATGTGATTGCGCCGCCGGAGGATGAGATTGAAGATATATTCGAATGTGCAAAGAAGCTTGCCCGCACCTACAGCTACGGCGGAGGATGCGGCATAGATATTTCACAGCTTGCCCCCAGGGGAGCAAAGATCAATAACGCCGCAAAGGAGACGAGCGGTTCAGTATCTTTTATGGAGCTTTATTCGCTTGTCACTGCGCTGATCGGGCAGAACGGCAGGAGGGGAGCGCTGATGATCTCTATTGACTGTTCGCATCCTGATGTAGAGGAATTTATTGACCTGAAAACCGATTTGGAGAAGGTGACGAAGGCGAACATTTCTGTGCGCGTTCACCAGGATTTTATGGAAGCGGTGAAGGAAAACCGGGAGTATGTTCTCCATTACACAAGGAAGGCTACAGGCGAGGTTATAGAGAAAACAGTGCAGGCCAGAGAACTGTTTCATAAAATAGCGCTGACAAACTGGGATTACGCAGAGCCGGGGGCGTTGTTCTGGGACAGGATCACAAGCTGGAATCTTTTGAGCAATACAAAAGAATTTTCTTACGCAGGAGTGAATCCCTGCGCAGAGGAACCCCTTCCCGCAGGCGGAAGCTGCCTTCTGGGGAGCATCAATCTGTCGGAGTTTGTGCAGCATCCCTTTACGGAGACGGCAGCTTTTGATATGGATGGGTTTAAGAAATGTGTGCAGGCTTCTGTGAGAGCCCTCAATGAGGCGCTGGAAGAAGGGCTGCCGCTGCATCCGTTGGAGGAACAGCAAAAGAGCGTGGCGGCATGGCGCCAGATCGGGCTTGGAATCATGGGACTTGCGGACGCACTCCTGAAGCTGGGAATCACATATGGCGAACCGGAAGCAGTGGAAATGTGCGATAAGATCGGGTTTGCTATGGCGGACGCAGCCATAGAGGCTTCCGCACGGCTGGCAAAGGAGCTGGGAGCCTATGACGCCTGCAGGGTTGAAGAAATTATGGCCACGCCCTATTTCACAGCGAATACGACGGAGAAGACGAGAGAACTGGTGCGCAAATACGGCCTCAGAAATTCCCAGCTTCTTACGATTGCGCCCACAGGCACACTGTCTACTATGCTTGGCATTTCCGGAGGTATCGAGCCGGTATATGCAAATTACTATGAGCGCAAAACGGAGTCCTTACATGGGACGGACGTATACTATAAGGTTTACACAAAAATTGTGGAAGATTATATGAAGCGGTTTGATGTGAAAAATGAGACCATGCTGCCGGAATATTTTGTGACGGCAATGACTCTGGATTACCATCAGAGAATTGATATGCAGGCGATATGGCAGACGCATATCGATGCTTCCATCAGTTCTACGGTGAACGTTCCGAACAGCTTTACCGTGGAGGAAACGGAGAGCCTCTATTTATATGCCTATGAGCAGGGCCTGAAGGGAATTACGATCTTTAGGGACGGCTGCAAACGACTGGGTGTACTGACCGCAAACGAACCAAAGAAAGTGGCGGCAGGTGAGGGACTTGGCCGCGGAGAGATTATTCTGGTGACGGATGATGTGGTGGGAAAGAAGCGCAAGCTCATCACAGGATGCGGAAGTCTGCACTGTATCGCTCTGTTCGATCCCCATACGGGAGCGCTTTTGGAAACTTACCTGAGCAAGGGCTCCACAGGCGGCTGCAACAATTTTATGGTAGGTCTTTCCAGAATGATTTCTATCAGCGCCCGGGGAGGAATCGATATTGATACGATTGTGGATCAGCTGAATTCCAGCGGCTCCTGTCCGTCCTATACAGCCCGCCGGGTATCCAGAAAGGATACCAGCAAGGGAGCGTGCTGTCCTATGGCGGTAGGAAACGCCCTGATGGATATGTATAATGAGATGCAGGAGGAACTTGCCCAGCGGCGCCAGTTGGAAGGTGAATCAGGCAATCGGAAAGAACCCGCAAAACCAAAGGCAGTTCCGGCGGCAGAGGCAGACCGTCATATGTATTGCCCGGAATGTGGAGAGAAGCTGGTTTTTGAGGAAGGCTGCAATATCTGCAAGAGCTGCGGATGGAGTAAATGCCACTAAGGCGCTGAGATTCAGACGTATATGCAGGAGGGGATTATGGGAGAACGACTGACGCGAAGCGATGTCAAAAAGATTGAGGAAGAAATAGAGTATCGTAAGCTGGTGGTGAGAAAAGAAGCGATTGAGGCGGTAAAGGAAGCGCGTGCGCAGGGGGATCTGAGCGAAAACTTTGAGTATTATGCGGCGAAAAAGGATAAGAACAAAAACGAAAGCCGTATCCGCTATCTTGAACGTATGCTGAAAACAGCCCGTATCGTGTCTGATGTCTCAAAAGACGGCGAGGTTGGGATGAACAATACTGTGGAAGTCTATTTTGAGGATGATGACGAGACAGAGACTTATAAGCTGGTGACGTCCATTCGGGGCAATTCGATGGACGGGAAGATCAGCATAGAATCGCCTATGGGGAAGGCTCTCCTGGGAAAGCGAAAGGGCGACCGGGTTTACGTAAAAATTAATGACAACAGCGGCTATTATGTAGTAATTAAATCGGTTCAGGATACCACAGAGGACGAAAACGACCGGATTCGGGAATTTTAAATTCCCGGCTCCGGCCGTTTTAAATCCAGCCGCCGTCCAGACGGACAATCTGTCCGGTGAGATAGGCGGGAGAGCTGCAGAGAGACAGAGCCAGGGCGGCAACCTCCTGGGGAGTGCCGAAACGCCCGGCAGGGATTTCATCTTCCAGGGCAGTCCGCTCCTCTGCGCTTAGATTGTGGTTCATTTCTGTGTCGATAGCGCCGCATGCAATAGCGTTTACCTGGATATTGCTGGGGGCGAGCTCTCTGGCAAGAGCCTGCGTAAAGGCATTGAGCCCTCCCTTGGCGGCGGAATACGCCACTTCGCAGGAAGCTCCCGCACAGCCCCAGACGGAGGAAATATTCAGAATCTTTCCGGCGTGGCGGCGAAGCATTATGGGCACAGCAAGTCGGCTTGTGTAAAAGGCAGAATCAAGATTTGTGTGCATCATGTCCGCCCACTCCTGCAGAGTCATATCCGTCAAAAGGCCGTGCCAGGAAATCCCGGCATTGTTGATCAAGACGTCCAGCCGTGCAGACTCCTGTTCAATCAGAGAAAATAATTGCTCCACCTGCGCGCTGTCACCGATATCCCCCGTGAAGATGCGGCATCGGATAGGGTACGCGTTTTCCAGGTCTTCCTTTAATTGCTTGAGAAGCGCTTCGCTGCGGCGGCAGGTGAGAAAAAGATCGTAACCGGCGGCGGCAAAAGCTTCGGCCAGCGCCCGGCCGATTCCCCGGGAGGCGCCGGTGATGCATGCAGTTTTTCTGTCGCCCGTGATCATAATGTATCGATGAAACGGCCGAAGGCGCGGCGGCCTTCGTCAGTACACTTGTAAACGCCGGCGTGTTCCAGAACATGCATGAATACTTTTCCGATTTCCCGGTGGAGGATCTCCATAACGTTTTCGGAGGTTACAGCACCATAGCGGGGCAGAAATTCTTCTACCCAGTCAGCATGCTTTGCAAGTTCTTCCTGGGAACGGATATCTTTTCCTGTGACAAGGCAGTCCGCCAAAAGCTCCATCTCGCCCTTCAGTCTGGCGGGCAGAACGGCCAGCCCCATCACTTCAATCAGCCCGATATTTTCCTTTTTAATATGATGCAGCTCGGCGTGGGGGTGATACACTCCAAGGGGGTGTTCCTCTGTTGTAATATTATTGCGCAAAACAAGATCAAGCTCAAATTCTTCGCCGCGTTTTCTGGCAATCGGCGTGATGGTGTTGTGGGGTTCGCCGTTCGTTTCAGCAAAGATGAAAGCCTCTGCGTCGGTGTAGCCTCTCCATGCGGTCAGAATATGATCTGCAAGCGCTATCAGACGCTCGGTATCCCTGCAGCGCAGGCGGATGACAGACATAGGCCACGCAACGATACCGGCGGAAACATCTTCAAAACCAGGAACGGTAAATTCGGATTCCACAGGAGCCTTTGCCATGGCAAATTCATAGTGTCCGCCCTGGAAATGGTCATGGCTTAAAATAGAGCCGCCTACGATCGGCAAATCGGCATTGGAACCTACAAAATAGTGTGGAAACTGTTTCACAAAATCAAGAAGTTTTGCAAAGGTAGCGCGTTCGATTTTCATTGGCACATGTTCCGAATTGAAAACGATGCAGTGCTCGTTGTAATACACGTAGGGAGAATACTGAAAGCCCCAGCGGCTGCCGTTAATCGTTATCGGAATGACGCGGTGATTCTGTCTGGCAGGATGATTGATTCTGCCGGCATAACCCACATTTTCCATGCAGAGCAGGCATTTGGGATAGCCGCTCTGTTTTGCAAGCTTGGCGGCGGCGATTGCCTTGGGATCTTTCTCGGGCTTGGACAGGTTGATGGTAATGTCCAGAGTCCCGTAGGGGGTATCCGCGGTCCATTTTACGTCTTTACAGATCCGGTAGCGGCGAATATAGTCAGTATCCTGACTGAGTTTATAAAAATAGTCAGTGGCCTTCAGAGGAGACGACTGATAAAGCTCGCGGAAATGTGAAATGACCTCGTGGGGACGCGGCGTTAAAAGTCCCATAATTTTGGTGTCGAACAGATCACGGTATACAACGCCGTTTTCTTTTAAAATGCCGTGTTCATAGGCGTAATCCAAAAGATTTGCCAGGGTTTGCTCGAGACTGGCTTCCCCGGGTGCGGGCGAGGGTTCCTCGTACTCATCCAGGCCGAAAAGCTCAAGAAGTTCATTTGTGGCATAAATGCGGTCGTCTTCTGTGATCAGACCGGAAGCAATGCCATACGTAACCAGATTAAAAATATCGTTGCAGATCATAACAGCACCCTCCTGAAAGTATGTTGCCGGGGAAAATAGATTGCCCCTGGTATTAATAAAAAGTATACCATAATTTAGTACAGATTTTAACTTTTATTTTGATACAATACATATTTTTTATATCATACCTAAAATGAAATTTTAAATTCCACCGCCCGCTTATGCGGTGGAATTTACTCCT